>CAVJIV010000010.1:0-82010 GCA_963649715.1 bacterium
AACAAGCCGAAAAACTTAAAAACGGAGAAATTTCAAAAGAGGAATACGATAACTGGAGATATAACTACCCCGAAAGCGTAGCTTTCAATTCTCGTAAATAAAACGGAATATAATAGAGAACGCAAAAAAGGCATTACCGACTGCAAAAGTCAGTAATGCCTTTTATAGTATTTAGATAATTGTACCTGCAAACCGATAGAACGCTTAGAATAAAGTCATTTTACAGTTTGCTATCATTTTGCTATCAAATTGAGAATTTGAGAGCCTAAAACCCAGTATTTATGCGGGTTTACGCTGCTCTTGGTATTATTCCCACTCGACCGTTCCGGGGGGTTTGGAGGTGATGTCGTAGACGATGCGGTTGACGCCGTCGACCTCGTTGGTGATTCGGTTGGAGACGGTGGCGAGGATATCATACGGAATCCTTGCCCAGTCTGCGGTCATGAAGTCGTCGGTTGTGACGGCACGGATTGCAATGACATTCTCATATGTTCTGTGGTCGCCCATAACGCCGACCGATTTTGAGCCTGTGTATACGCAGAAGAACTGGCTGAGATTCTTTTCGTAGCCGTTCTTTGCCATTTCATCTCTGAGAACGAAGTCTGCATCCTGAAGGATTCTTATTTTCTCGGCGGAGATGTCGCCGACGATTCTTACTCCGAGACCCGGACCGGGGAAGGGCTGACGCCATACAAGCTCATGTGGTATTCCAAGCATTTCGCCGACCTTGCGAACCTCGTCCTTGAAAAGATCCTTAAGCGGCTCAATCGTGCCGAGGAACTGAATATCCGACGGCTTTTCAACCATGTTATGATGAGTTTTGATGACGGCGGTGTTCGCCTTATCCTTGCTTTTGCCTTTGCCGGACTCGATTCTGTCGGGATATATTGTGCCCTGAGCGAAGAAGCCATCGTCCGCCTGCTTTCTGACCTCGTCCCAGAAAACCTTATAGAACTCCGTGCCGATGATTTTCCTCTTCTGCTCCGGGTCAACAACGCCCTTGAGCATCGCAAGGAAGTGATCGCCACAGTTTACACGGACAAAATTCATATCAAAAAGGGAGGTGAAGGTCTTTTCGACAAAATCTCCCTCGTCCTTTCTCATTAGTCCTTGATCGACAAAAACGCAGGTGAGCTGCTTGCCGACGGCACGGCTGAGAAGGGCGGCGGCAACGGAGCTGTCAACGCCGCCGGAAAGACCGAGAACGACCTTTTTATCGCCGATTTCTTTGCGAAGCCTTTCAACCGTAGTGTCGATAAAGCTGTCCATTTTCCAGTCGCCTGCGCAGCCGCAAACATTGAAAACAAAGTTCTTGAGCATTCGGTTGCCGTATTCCGAATGGGTGACCTCCGGGTGAAACTGAACGGCATAGAGCTTTTTGTCAACATTCTGCATTGCGGCGCAAGGGCAGTTATCCGTCCTTGCGATTATCTCAAAGCCCTTGGGCGGCTCGGAAATATAATCCGTATGGCTCATCCAAACAACGCTTTTTTCGGGCACATTCTCCCAGAGGAGACTGCCTTTGCTGAGCTGAAGCTCAATCTTGCCGTATTCCGAAACGGGAGCGGTGGCAACCTTGCCGTCGCCCATCCATGCCATGAGCTGGCAGCCGTAGCAGATGCCGAGAACGGGAACGCCGATGTCAAGAATATCCCTTGTATAGTGCGGCGATTCCATATCGAAAACAGAGTTCGGTCCGCCTGTGAAGATGATTCCCTTGTAGCCGGCTGCCTTGATATCCTCAAGGTCGGTTGTATAGGGGAGAATCTCGGCATATACATTGAAATCACGAACTCTGCGGGCGATGAGCTGATTGTACTGTCCGCCGAAATCGAGGACAAGTATTTTTTCGTTCATTCTTTTCGTCCTTTCTTTAGATAGTGACTGCCGTGTTACATCTTTGAGGTCAGCAACACGACAGTAAAATTTTATCTATATATAATTTCGTCTCTCTTCGGACCGTTGGAAACCATTGTAATTGGCTTGCCGATTTCCTTCTCTATGAAGAGAACATAGTCCTGCGCTTCTTTCGGAAGCTTGTCGAATTCCTTGATGCCTCTGATGTTGCACTTGAAGCCCGGGAGCGTTTCGAGAATCGGCTTTGCCTTTTTGAGCATATGAGTGTTCGGGAAATCCTTAACGATTTTTCCGTCGATCTCGTAGCCTGTGCAAATTTTGATCTCGTCAAGATAGTCAAGGCAGTCGAGAGCGGTCAGGCAGACCTGAGTTGCGCCCTGAACCTCAACGCCGTAGCGTGTCGCAACGCAGTCGAACCAGCCCATACGGCGAGGACGACCCGTTGTTGCGCCGTATTCACCTGCGTCGCCGCCGTGATTACGCATTTTATCTGCTTCCTCGCCGAAAATCTCGCTGACGAATTCGCCTGCGCCGACCGCCGAGGAATAAGCCTTCGTAACGGTGATGATATCCTTGATCTCATGTGCCGGGATACCTGCGCCGACTGCGCCGTAGCCTGCAAGAGTTGAGGAGGATGTGACCATCGGGTAGATACCGAAATCGGGATCTTTAAGTGAACCAAGCTGACCTTCAAGAAGGATTTCTTTGCCGTCCTTGATCGCCTGACGGATAAATGCGCCGGTGTCGGCAACATAAGGCTCAATCATGTTCCTGTACTCCATGAGCGTGTTAAACAGCTCGTCAACATCAAGGAGAGGCTTGTGATAAACATGCTCAAGCAGGAGGTTTTTGACCTCGCAAACGCTTGCAAGCTTTTCCTTAAGCTCATCGGGATAGAAAAGGTCGCATACTTGGAAACCGATTTTAGCGTACTTGTCGGAATAGAACGGAGCGATACCTGATTTTGTTGAGCCGAATTGCCTGTCTGCAAGACGCTCCTCCTCATATGTATCAAGAAGAACATGATAAGGCATCATGATCTGCGCCCTGTCGGAAACAAGAAGCTTGGGCTGAGGAACGCCCTTGGAGGTAACATCGTTAATCTCCTTAACAAGCTTCGGAATATCAAGAGCTACGCCGTTACCGATGATGTTTGTGATCTCGGGATGGCATACGCCCGACGGAAGAAGATGCAAAGCAAACTTTCCGTAATCGTTTATAATAGTGTGACCTGCGTTTGCGCCGCCCTGGAAACGGATAACAACATCCGCCTTGGAAGCAAACATATCTGTGATTTTACCCTTACCTTCGTCGCCCCAGTTAGCGCCGACAATTGCTCTTACCAATGAAAGCACCTCCATATGAGATATGGAACTTCGTTCCAAACAATAATGATTATAATATTTTTAAGAAGTAATGTCAATGAGAATATGCAAGTTTTTCACCTTCAATATTTTAGGGTGAATTCCCAAAGTAAATTCCACAGTGAATTTGAGATGGAATTTACTTTGGGAATTCACCAAAATTTTGTCAGGTTATTTTCGGAAAAACAGTTGTTTTTTGCAAAAAAATATGATATATTATAGGAACTGAAAGGGAGTAGTCGGCGAAAAATCGTTGCAATTGCGTCATTACGGTTATTTTACCCGCTTTTGTATTAAACGACGAGACTTTTATTGCTTTGCGGTAGAGGTCTCGCTATTTTTCTGTCTAACCCTAAAAAAGGAGTTTTGCCAATGGATTTTTTCTCTTTTCTGTATCAGAATGCTGTTGACAATTTTGATTACAGAATGCTCATCATGTGGGCAATCGGCGGTTTGCTGATTTTTCTTGCAATCAAGAAGGACATGGAGCCGACGCTGCTTTTGCCCATCGGATTCGGAGTTATACTCGTGAATCTGCCTCTTTCCGGAGTTGTTGACCGTGTTGTAAACGGCTTGCCGCAGGAGGGCGCACTCAGCACACTGTATAAGGCGGGAATTGCCAACGAATTGTTTCCGCTGATACTTTTTATCGGAATAGGAGCCATGATCGACTTCGGTCCGATACTTGCAAACCCCAAGCTGATGATATTCGGTGCAGCGGCTCAGTTTGGAATATTTTTCACGCTTTGCACCTCGTCAATGTTCTTTGATATAAAGGACGCCGCTTCGATAGCGACGATCGGCGCAGCGGACGGCCCGACGGCTATTGTCGTTGCGCAGATGCTTGATTCAAAGTACCTCGGTGCAATTATGGTTGCGGCTTATTCCTATATGGCGCTTGTTCCGATCATTCAGCCGCCGGTCATAAAGCTGCTTACGACCAAAAAAGAGCGTTTGATCAGAATGAAATATAAACCCAGTCAGGTTTCAAAGCTGACAAAGATTTTGTTCCCGATCGTGATTACCGTAATTGCCGGAATTGTTTCTCCGAACTCCGTTGCCCTTGTCGGCTTCCTCATGTTCGGCAACCTTATCCGTGAGTGCGGCGTGCTCGATTCCCTTTCCGAAACGGCGCAGAGAGTGCTTGCAAATCTTGTCACGATTTTCCTCGGAATCACCATTGCAACGCAGATGGAGTATGACAAGTTCCTTCAGAAGGAAACGCTTTTGATACTCGGTCTCGGCTTCGTCGCTTTCATATTCGACACGGCGGGCGGTGTTATTTTTGCAAAGTTCCTGAACCTTTTCCTCAAGGAAAAGATCAATCCCATGATCGGCGCGGCAGGTATTTCCGCATTCCCGATGTCGGGTCGTGTGGTTCACAAAATGGGACTTGCTGAGGATTCGCAAAACTTCCTGCTTATGCAGTCGATGGGCGTTAATGTTTCGGGTCAGATCGCTTCGGTTATTGCCGGAGGACTTATCCTTAACTTCTTTGCCTGATGAAAGGAGAATCTGTGTATGAATTTTTTAAGCTTTAATCCGCACGCTTTTATCGAAACGCTCCCGTATATGGGAAAAGGAATGCTCGGAATTTTTATTGTTATAGGACTTATAATTATCAGCGCAACGATTTTGAATAAGGCGACCGGAAAAAGAAAGAAAAGCAAAGATAAATAAAGATACATAAAAACAACAGCCGCAAAGCGAAGAAATTCATCTGCTTTGCGGCTTTCGATTTTTTAAAAATAATTTTATTTGCTTAGACGATCTACAAATGCTTCCAACAGGAGATAGTCGTCATTTTTTAAGGTCGAAATTTTTTGTTCAAGGGTAGTCATTTGATTCTCGCTTCTTTTTCCGAACAAAAAATAATCTGAGGTTGAATCAAGAGCTACACACAAATTGATCAGATTTTCCGGACGTATACCTTTTTTTCCTAATTCAATACATGAAATGGATTGAAGACTCAATCCTATAGTTTCGGCAAGCTGTTCTTGGGTAACATTTAACTCTTTTCGTCTGGAGGCAATTCGTTTCCCGATTTGAACCAATACTTGATTATTTCCCATCTTAATCACTCCTGTTTATCATATTTTATAGAAAAAGATGAAAAATTATAATCAACCTTAATTATAAATACTTGACAAATTACAATTATGGTTGTATAATTTGAAAGGATATTGTAATAAATATCTCATTTGAATAAAAAGAGAGGTTATTGTATGAATTGTAAAATGTGCGGAACGAGTTTCGAGGGTGATTTTTGCCCGAATTGCGGAACATCTGTGGAAAGAGAAAGAGGAGAAGAAAACAGTCAAGTAGGTCAAATGACGGCACAAAACAAATATCTTGATGAGTTAAACAGAACCTTGACAGAATCGCAACCGACAAAACCTAAGAAAAAACCGGTATATAAAAAATGGTGGTTTTGGGTGATTATTGCTGTTTTTCTTTTAGCCTTTATTTCAAGTATCGGTTCTAACGGAGATAGCAATTCCGATTCATCAAACAATAATAACGAAGAAACAGTTTCTACAGCCGCTCAGACAACTGAAGAAACAACAACTCGCGAGATAACAACCACAACTAAGCCGACGACAACTGTTCCGAAGCTTTCCGAAAGCGAGTATAAGGCGCAATGCTCAACGATTGATTTTAACACTATTTCGAGAAACCCAGATAAATATAAAGGAAAGAAATATAAGTTTACAGGAGAGGTTATTCAGGTTTCGGAATCTACTCTTCTCGGAATGACATTTTGCTCTCTCAGAATTAATGTCACACAGGATGAGTACGGATACTGGGAAGACACAATATACGCAACTGTTACGCTCAACGAGGGCGAAGACAGAATTTTGGAAGATGATATCATTACAATTTGGGGAACATGTGACGGTAATTATACATATACAAGCGTTATGGGTGCTTCCATTTCTCTTCCGAAAATTGATGTAGAGTATTTTGAAATTTCATAAAAAAAGATCGCATTCAGGAAAAATCTTGAATGCGATTTATTATTTCGATTTTATTCAATACTCAGAGTTGCATAGGCGTTAAGTGACATATCGGCGGTGTTGCCGCTGAGAAATTCGTAATAGCCCTGTGCGCCGACCATTGCGCCGTTGTCGCCGCAATATTTAAGCTCCGGGGAGAAAAGCTCCCAGCCGTTTTTTTGGCAAAGGGCTTCCATATCCCTGCGAAGCACCGAGTTGGCGGAAACTCCGCCGGCAAGCACGATTTTTTTATAACCGAGATCCCTCGCCGCCTTCTCCGTGTTCTCGGTCAGACAGCGCACGACCGCCTTGATATACGATGCGCCGAGATCGGGAACGCTGATTTCTTCGCCCTTTTGCTTTGCAATATTGATGGTGTTCAGCGCAGCGGTTTTCAGTCCCGAAAAGCTGAAATCATAGGGCGCGCCGTCAACCCTCGGGTGCGGCATTTTGTATGCCGTCGGATCGCCGTCCTTTGCAACACGGTCAAGGTTCAATCCGCCGGGGTAGGGCAGACCCATTGCTCTTGCCGCCTTATCCATCGCTTCGCCTGCGGCGTCGTCATGCGTGTAGCCGACGATTTTGAATTTCGTGTAGTCCTTGACCTCAACGATATGGCTGTGTCCGCCCGAAACGACAAGGCAGAGAAATTCAGGCTCAAGCTCAGGGTGGGTGATGTAATTTGCGGCAATGTGGGAGCGCAGGTGATGCACCGGAACGAGAGGAATTCCGCTCGCAAGCGACAGACCCTTGGCGTAATTCACTCCGACCAAAAGCGCACCGATAAGCCCGGGCGCATAGGTGACGGCAATTGCAGAAATGTCCTCAAGGGTGCAGCCGGCGTCACTCAGAGCCTTGCCGACAACGCCGGAAACAGCCTCAACATGGCGGCGTGACGCAATCTCCGGCACAACTCCGCCGTATATGATATGCTCCTGCACCTGAGAAGCAACAACGCTCGAAAGCACATTTCTTCCGTCCTCAACGACGGCTGCCGCAGTCTCGTCACACGAGGATTCGAGGGACAATATTTTCATTTGATATCACATTCTTTCAATGTCATGATGACCGCATCTTCGGCGGGATTTGTATAGAAATTTTTGCGCTCGCCTGCCGTTTGGTAGCCGAGCTTTTTATATAGCGAGATAGCTTTTTCGTTGCTTTTGCGAACCTCAAGCGTGATAAATTCACACTTTCTGCCGAACGCATTTTCCTGTGCCGCTTTGAGAAGCCTTTCACCAAGACCGAGCCGCCTGTAATCGGGGCGCATGGCGATATTGTCAATATATGCTTCGCCGCAAACCTCATGCACGCCGATATAGCCGAGCACTTTTTTTCCCGATTGAGCGACAAGAAAATGCACATTTTCATTGTCCAGCTCCTCGGCGATTCCTTTCTCCGTCCACGGAGCGGAAAAGCAAAGCTTTTCAATCTCGGCAATGTCATGAACATTCTCGGAGGACATGGGTTTGATCTCGGCAGTTAGGGCGTCAAGAAGTCTTGAAACAAAGCTCTCGATCTGATCCGCACAGGCGGAATAAACAGCTTCGCTGCCGCCGTAAGGGTCGCAGATCTCAGGCTCGGGCACAATGACCTTGAATTTAGGATTCAGAGTCATGATCGCCTGCTTATGCGACCTCGTCATGCATACCATGAGGTCGGTTCCGTCAAAAATATATTGGTTGATCTGCCTTGAACGGTGGTCGGAAATGTCGGCGCCGTGCATTCTTGCCGCCCAAAGCGCAAGCGGTGACGCATTGTCACCCGTAAATGCGCCGAGACCGCAGCTTTGGCAGCTTATGCTTTCAATTTTTCTGTCGGCAATGAGCCTTTTGCAAATGCCCTCTGCCATTGCACTGCGGCAGGTGTTGCCCGTGCAAACAAATGTAATTTTCATCTTGCATTATCCTTTTGCGTCGTACCAGCTTTTGCCGCAATGTACATCTGCGGTGAGCTTGACCTTCATTTTGCATGAGTTTTCCATCTCTTCACGAACGATTTCCCGAACCTGCTCCTGTTCGCTTTCGGGAGCCTCGACGATCAGCTCGTCATGTATCTGCATGATAAGCTTCGCCTTGAGATTTTCTTTTTCAAGCCTGTCATAAACACGAACCATCGCAATTTTTATTATGTCGGCGGCAGTTCCCTGAATCGGCATATTTCTTGCAACACGCTCGCCGAAGTTGCGAATCATCGCATTCGATGCGGCAAGCTCCGGCAGGTAGCGGCGGCGGTTGAACAGAGTCTGAACATAGCCGTCCTCCTTTGCCTTGGCGATGACGTTTTTCATGTAGCTGTCAACGCCCGAAAAATGATGAAGATAACCCTTGATGTATTTGTCGGCTTCGGTTCTCGTTACGCCGATATCGTGGGCGAGCGAAAATGCTCCGATGCCGTAAACTATGCCGAAGTTGACCGCCTTTGCACGGCTTCTCATGAGCGGAGTTACCGCCTCAACGGGCATATTGAAAACCTGCGAAGCCGTTATTGTGTGGATATCGTCGCCGTTGTTGAAGGCGGATATCATCGTTTCATCATTCGCAATGTCTGAGAGAACACGAAGCTCGATTTGCGAATAATCGGCGTCAACGAGCACGCAACCGTCCTTGGCGATGAAAAACTTTCTAAGCTCACGACCTACGGGCGTTCTGACGGGAATGTTTTGAAGATTCGGCTCTGTCGATGAAATTCGTCCCGTCTTTGTTTCCGTCTGGTTGAGCGTTGAATGAATTCTGCCGTCGGGCGCAATGCATTTTTGCAAGCCGTCACAGTAGGTCGATTTGAGCTTCGCCAGCGTCCTGTATTCGAGAATCAGCGAAACTATCGGGTAATCGGGCGCAAGACTTTCAAGCACATCGGCATTGGTCGAATAGCCCGATTTCGTTTTTTTCTTTGCCGGCAGACTTAGCTTTTCAAAAAGAATTACACCAAGCTGCTTCGGCGAATTTATGTTGAATTCCTCGCCGGCAAGGTCGTATATCTCGCCGACAAGCGAGTTGATTTTTTCTTCAAGCACCGCTCCGTACCGCTGTATGCTCTCACGGTCAACGAGGAAGCCCGTAACCTCCATGGAGGAGAGCACCTTTGAAAGCGGCATTTCGATATCGTATAAGAGGGGAAGCTGCTCGTTCTCCTCAATTTGTGCGATCACCTTTTTCCATGCGCCCTTGAGAGCGGCAGCCTTGAGCGCCGTCTCGTTTTCCTCGCTTATTTCGGGGCAGGGTGCGCCGTATTCCTGCGCCATTCTGACGGGGGAATAGTCGGTTGCCGAGGGATTGAGAATGTAGCCGGCGATAACGATGTCACTGATTTTTCCTTTTATTTGAACCTCACGCATGAACGCCCATGAATAGAGCGGCTTTGCGTCACATGTAATTTTCTCGATATTTTCGTTTGAAAGAATGTCGGCAAGCTCCGAGGCAAAGGTGAAACTGTTGTTTTCGATAACGGCAATGAACTCGTTGCAGTCAAAGGCGATTGAAACTATGTCGCCGTCCGAAAATTCCGGCACAAAATAAGCCTTGTCGCCGAGCTTGATTTCCGAGAGAGAGTCAAGGTGCTTTACCGGAACGCTGACTGTTTCGGCGGCGGCTGTTTCACCCTTGCCGAGGTCGAATTTTTCAATCATGCTGAACATTTCGAGCGAAGCCAGAAGCCTTGAGGCCTTGCCGCTGTCGGGAGCGAACGGAATGTAGGCGTCCATGTTCGTGTCAATCGGTGCGTCCGTGCGGATCGTGCCGAGCGTGTGACTGAGCATTGCGCTGTCCTTGGAATTGACGAGTTTTTCACGAAGCTTGTCCTTTATATCGATGGTGTCAATATTGTTGTAGATATTTTCAACCGAGCCGAAGCGCTGAATCAAATCGCCGGCGGTTTTTGGACCTACCCCCGCAACGCCGGGGATATTGTCCGAGCTGTCGCCCTGGAGTGCCTTTATTTCAATCATCTGCCACGGCTCAACGCCGTAGTCCTCCTTGATTTTGGCCTTGTCATAGGGAATAGTCTGAGTTCTGCCCATTTTGGTCGAGGCGAGAAGAACCGTTGTTGTGTCGCTGACAAGCTGCAGGCTGTCACGGTCGCCCGTTGCGATGAAGCACTTGTCGCCTTCCTTCGTCTGAACCGAGAGAGTGCCGAGAATATCGTCGGCCTCCCAGCCGGCTTTTTCGACGACCTTGTAGCCCATGAGGGTCAAAAGTTCCTTGAGAACGGGCATCTGCTGCTTAAGCTCCTCGGGCATGGCGTGGCGTCCTGCCTTGTATTCCGAATACATTTCATGGCGGAAGGTCGGCTTTTTGACATCAAAAGCGACGGCGACCCTGTCGGGTTGACAGTCGTCAAGAAGCTTGTGAAAAATATTCAGGAAGCCGTAGATTCCGTTGGTATATTTGCCGTCCTTGGTGCTCAGAAGCTTTATTCCGTAAAAAGCACGGTTGATTATACTGTTGCCGTCAATAACAAGAAGTCGCATTTTTCTCACCCTACTTTACAAGTTTAGCGTTGATTTTGTCACGGTCGGGAGTGACATTGACCGAGTAGTAAACATGGTATATTACTTTACCGTAGGGCGCACCCTGCGGCTTTTTGAGATTTTTAACATATGTGTAGTCAACGGGGACAAGCTTTGCGTCACGAGCCTTGGAGTGATAAGCGGCAATTTCCGCCGCTTCGACTATCGCATCGTCGCTTATTTCCCTGTTGTCGCTGACGATTATAACATGAGAGCCGGGGAATTTCTGCGTGTGCAGCCACATATCATTCTTTGCGGCGGTTTTAAGCGAAAGCCTATCGTTTTGCACATTGTTCCTGCCGACGAGAACACGGAAGCCGTCCGTTGTTCTGTATTCGATCGGTGGCAGAGTCTTGGAGGATTTTTTATCCGTTCCACGCTTTTTTTTGACATAGCCGCCGAGCGAAAGCTCATTGCGAATCTCGTCGATTTCCGCCTGCGTGTCGGCTCGCTCAAGCGAATCCGCAACCGTTTCAAGGTAGGCAAGCTCCTGCTTGCTTTCCTCAATGAATCCCGTCAAAAGCTGTTCGGCGGTCTTGGCCTTGCGATATTCCTTGAAATATTTTTGCGCATTTTGAGCCGGAGATTTAGAGGGGTCGGCTTTGATCCTTATCGGCTTGTTCTCGTCATAATAATTTTCGAGGTCATAGAAAAGAGCACCCTTTTCAAGCCTGTAAAGGTTTGCGTTGATAAGCTCGGCATTGATTCTCAGCTTTTCCCTGTCTGCGCAGTGAGCCAGCTCCGCCTGCCTCAGGCTGAGCTTTTTCGAAACTCTTGCTATCGCCGAATTGAGCAGCTTTACCAGATCCTGCCCCTTCTGCTTTGTGCGTTCAAGTCGGTCGCATTCATAGTAGAATTCGTCAAGAAGCTCGGAAAAGCTCGATTTTATCTCCGTTCTGTAGCGGTCGCCGTACTGCCTGATCGGGAAAAAGGAGAAATCCACGGGCTTGCCTGTTTCGTCCTTGAGCATGAACGGAACGCCCGATTCATTCAGGATGATGTTGCGCAAATTGTCAAGATTTTCGGAGAGATATTCAATGCCATTGTTGCCGACCTCGTCCGTGTAAAGCTCTCCAAATTCACCGCAAAGCTCACGGCAGGTGAGGGGAGAAGCACCCTGCAAGGTGCTGAGCACGGCGGATGAGAGCGGCTTTGACGGAAAGCTTTTTATCTGCGCAATGATGTTCTCCGTTGTGTGATCCGTTATATTGAGCTTGCTCTGCGGCGGCGGTGCAATATACTTAAAGCCCGGCAGAATCTGCCGAACCGCCGACTGGCTGAGGTCAACTCGCTTGATTGCGTCAACGATTTTTCCGTCGCCGTCAAAGAGGATTATGTTTGAATATTTTGCCATTATCTCAATCGAGAGAATGAGCTTTATTTTATCGCCGATTTCGTTTGTGGCGTTGAAGTCAAGGTAGAGTATTCGGTCAAGACCCGATTGGCGGATATCGACAAGCTGGGCGTTGAGCAGCTTCTTTCTCATCAGCATACAGAACATCGGCGGAACAGCCGGATTTTCGGGCGCATGGTCGGTCAGATGGATTCTCGGACTGTTGCCCCTTATCGAAAGGAAAAGCTTCTTAGCTCCGCTTTTTCCTCGCAGGTGAATAACCAGCTCCTCCCTGGAGGGCTGGTGGATTTTTTCAACTCTGCCGAATGTGGCTTCTCTGAACAGCTCGTCTTTAATTTTGCTGAGAAATATTCCGTCAAGTGCCATAATTACCTCAAATAAATTTTATCGGATTTTCCTGTTTGATGTCAATAATTTCTATGTCGGGGAACTGTGCCTGCAATTTTTTTACAAGAACGGGAACAACGACGATTTCCGTTTCGTAATGACCTGCGGCGATGAGCGTTATGCCCTGCTGTACGCAGTCAAGAAAATTGTGGTGCGATGCGTCGCCGGTTATAAAAGCGTCAATTTCGCCTGCCGCTTCAATCAACGAGCAGCCTGCGCCCGTGCAGATAGCGATTTTTTCGATTTTTTTGCCTGCGTCGGCGTAGCGCACCTTTGTGTTGAGGGCTTTTGCAATTTTTCCTGCAAGCTCCTCTGCCGTGGTCGGTTCAACCGCCGCGAGCCTTAATATCGGGTCGTCGGCACGGGTAACATTTATTCCGAGCAGCCGGGCAAGGCTGTCGTTCGTTCCGCCGTCCGCAATGTCAAGCGGAGTGTGGCAGCAAAGAGCGTTTATCGAGCTTGCGACAAGCTCATATGGTACGCTGCCCTTTGTCACTGATTTTATCGGGTTAAAAATGACGGGGTGGTGACTGATTATCAAATTTGCGCCGACCGCTTCGGCTTTTTTTATTTCTTCGGGAGTGATATCGAGCGCAACGGCGACCTTTTTTACATCGGCATTCATATCGCCGACGAGCATTCCGCTGTTGTCCCAGTCCTCCTGTGTTTCAAAGGGAGCAATGTTGTTAAGATAATCGTAAAAATCCTTTACCTTTGCCATCTTTCCACCTCTTTTATTATCGCTTCGAGCCGCTCTTTTTCGTCCTCGTCGCCGCCGTGGATGTTGAGAGCGGAAAGGCGAGCCGTTATTCTTTTTAGTTTCTTATTTTTGAAAGCCTCTGCCGCTTCGTCATGGCGAGTAAGCAAATTGCCGAACATGATTTCGGCTTCGCTGTGCGATGTTACAGAACCCGTGTAGATCGCTCCGAGACATATGTAAACCTTACCGTCCTCGAAGCAGACCGTTTCGTCGGTTATTTCAAACCCGTTTGCAAAAAGATATCTGCGAACATCCTCGTCATGCGACTGCGGCTGTAGAATCAGCTTGTATTTTTCATTTTTGAGCCATTGAGCATCTGCCAGAATTTCGGAGATCAAAATACCACCCATGCCTGCGATAACGATATCCTCGGCATCGTCGGGAGAAACACATTTAAGCCCATCGGAAAGGCGAAGCTGAACCCTGTCCTCAATATGATTGGAGCGGACGGTTTCCAAGGCGTTTTCCAATGGACCTTTTCTGAGGTCTGCCGCAATGGCAGACGGTATTTTGCCCGACAAAATGAGCGCTGTCGGCAGGTAGGCGTGGTCGGTTCCGATGTCTGCGACCCGGGAACCGTCACGAACCATATCCGCCGCCGATTGAAGTCTCGGCTTAAGTCGAATCATTTGCTTGCAAGGTAAGCGTTGATGTCTGCAACCATCTGCTCAACATCGACGCCGTGAACGGCGCAAGCCATCTCAAGGCTTTCTCCTCTTGCTGAGGGGCAGCCGAGACAGTGCATACCCATGTTGAGGAAGAATTCGGCTGTGCCGCTGTCTGCGTCGAGAATATCGCCTATAAGCATATCTTTAGTAACTTCTGTCATAATAAAACCTCCGTTTCATACTGTTATATATATTATACACATTATTTATTATTTTTCAAGGTTAAATGCCTTTATACTCTTTTCAAAGGAGCAAAAATATGATAGAATAAACCGAACGGAGGTAGAAAGGCATGAAAAAATTCCTGTTTTATCTTATAGAATGGACATGGGCACTGCCGATTAACCTTATCGGCTTTATTGCCTATATAATTTTTGCGGTTATCAAGGGCTGCAAGCATGAAAGATTTTTTAATGCGACGGTTACATATGTGCCCGGCGACTGGGGCGGAATTTCGTTCGGAACATTTATTTTCATGAATCCCGACCGCCCGGACGACTGGCTTCGGGACACGAGAATCCATGAATACGGACACACATGGCAGGCTCTCCTGCTCGGTCCTATCTGGTTCGTTGTTATTGCGATTCCGTCGTTCATCTGGTGCAACTTTAAGCCCTGCATAAACTATCGAAAGAACAACAATGTTTCTTATTATGCCCTCTATTGCGAGGCGTGGGCAAACGCATGGGGACAGAAGTTCACGGGTCTTAAACAGACGAGGATAGGAAAGTGAGTCGAAACCTCCCGAAAGGAAAGAACATATGAAAGCAGAATACAGGGCGGCAGCCAAAATAAACCTTATGCTCGATATCCTCAGAACGCTTGATAACGGATATCACAGCCTGTTCATGATAATGCAATCGGTCGGGCTTTACGACACGGTGAGCGTTGAAACGACGGACGACAAAAAAATCACGATATCGTGCAGCGAAGCGTCTCTGCCGTGCGACAAGTCGAATATTGCGTACAAGGCGGCTCAGGCTTTTTTTGACTGCACCGAAATCAAAAATACGGGCATAAAAATTCACATTGAAAAGAACATTCCGTTTGCTGCAGGTATGGCGGGCGGCAGTGCGGACGGTGCGGCGGTCATTGCTGCGCTTAATGATATTTTTTCGGCAGGATTGACATTAAAGGAGCTTTGCGCAATCGGCGTTAAGGTCGGCGCAGATGTTCCGTTTTGCCTGACGGGCGGCACATGCGTTGCGCAGAATATAGGCGAGATTCTTTCTCCGCTGCCCGATTTAACGGATTGCTGGATCGTGCTTGCGAAGCCGGAGAGGGGAGTTTCCACAAAGGAGGCTTATTCCGCCTTTGATACGGCGCAGAGCATCCGTCACCTTGATACCTGCGGAATGCTGTATGCGGCTTCGCAGGGCGATCTTTATGAGATGTGCCGCCGCTGTAAGAATGTTTTTGAACAGCTTATCGAGGTTCCCGAGCGTGTTCCCATCAAGTCGGTTCTCAACCGCTACGGGGCGTTGGCGGCCTGCATGAGCGGAAGCGGTCCGACGGTTTACGGAATTTTTGACGACGAGTCGAAAGCTGAATGCGCTGCAGAAAGCCTGAAATCAATAGTCAGACAGGTCTGTATCACCAGACCGGTTAAATCAGGACTTGAAAAAATTTAAGCCGTGCCCTAAAAATAAAGGCAACGAAATCGTTTCGATCTCGTTGCCTTTTATTTTAGGTTAGATTATTTGCCGAGAAGATTGGGGATATAAGCATAAATTCCTCTGAGAACAGCAAGAATACCGTGCGCAAGATAGCGAAGTACGGTTCTGAATCTGTAGGTTGCAACAGACTCGGAGTTCTCCTGATTCGGAATATTTGAGCCTTCCTTAACGGCAAGGTCGCTTGTGTAAAGGATCTCGGTGCTGTAGGTTGAAAGATCTCTTTCGTCAAGAGTGATAACCATCGAGCCTTGATCCGTGATGCTGTTGTATGACTTGAATGTCGTACCCGGAACGCTGACAGCGTCAACTCCTTTAACATTTACGCTGAAGTTGTTGACATGGTCATGACCGAAGAAGCAGGCCTTAACATCGCCCGTCTCAACGAATGCGTCCCACTGACCGTCATTATCGGCCGACGGGCACGGAGCCTCGGAAAGGAATCCGTCGAATGCAAAATAGTTCGGAAGATATGTTGCAGATGTTCCGTCGGAGAAGTTTCTGGTGAGATCGCCGAGCTGGAACGGAAGAGAGAACATAACCGCCTGTGTAGCTTCCTGCGGAATGATATGCTCAAAGGCAAGTGACGGAACGGTTTCGCCGCCGTTAGCAGCCTTGAGCTTTGCGCTTTCGGTCTTGTACCATTCGATCTGATCCTTGCGAACGCAGTCATAACCGGTTTTCTGAACAGCCTCGCTGTAAGCATAATCTCCGCTGTCAAAGAACCAAAGGTTGTAAACAACATTGTTTCCGTCGCTTGAGAGAATCGGAAGATTGTGGGTTGCGCAGCCGTGGAGCGAAGGATCTGCATCATAGGCAAGACAGCCGTCATATGACTGATACTTCTGAAGCATTTCTTCCTTGGTTACGGTCGGAGCGGACTCGTCGTCATGATTGCCAAAGACAAATGTGAACGGAACGCCCTTGCTTTCGAGAATCGGGAAAACCTCGTCATAGCCCTTCCAGTAGCTTTCAACGGTGCCGTCGTCGGCGCTCATAATGTTATCGCCGAGAAAAACGACAAGATCCGGATCGGATGCGTCAATAGCCTCTGCAATATAAGCCTTGAGCGCTTCGCCGACAGGGAAGCCGGACTGGATATCGGCAAGAACAAGAATTTTGAAATGTCCGTTCTCGTCAAACTGAAGTGTTGTGTCGCTCTTTGCGGACGCAAAAACAACGCCCGACATGAGGATAACAACAGCTAAAAAGATTGATAAAACTTTTTTCATGGTTTCACCCTCCATAAAATTTTTCGATAACATATTAGCATAAACTAACCGTAATGTCAATTGACGATTAGCAGTTTTTGTTCATTTTATCAACAATTTTGCTTAGGTTAAGTTCATTATTTTTGTCAAGAATCCATACATCGCCGCCGTCGTTTCCCCTTATTGTGCCTATCATGCCGTCAACGAAAAGCAGGGCCGCACCGTTTTCGATCGCAAGTCCTTGCTCCGGTCTTGTGAGAATGGCTTCTTTAAAGGTCTGCCAATAGCCGGATTCATAGTGCGGACATGCGCAATAGGGGAGGATTCCGAGGCATTCGCAGAACATGAAGCTGTGGTCTGGACCGCAGTCATCGTATCCGACATCGAACCAGCAGACTGCGCCTGCGCTGTAGCCCGACATAACCTTGCCGCTGCGGTATGCTTCTGTCAGAGCCTTGTCCGCTCCTGTTTTTCGCCATGTTTCCATCATAAAACGGACATCACCGCCGCCGACATAGATAATATCTGCGCCGAGAATGACCGAACGGATATCGTCAACGGTTCTTTTTTCATCGGTGAGGTAGAGAATGTCATATTGACAGCCGAATTTTTTAAATCCGTATTGAATATGCTCGTCGCCGTTGATGTCGTCGTAGCCTGCCGTCGGGATAAAGAGAACCTTCGGGCTTTCCTTATCCGCAAGAGAGACGATTTTTTCAAAAATATTTATTATTTCACCGTCATCATAGCGACCGCCGCCGATTGCAACAATTTTTCCCATGTCAATGTCTCCTTTATTTATGATAGAGCTTCTTGGTTTGATATTTAGGTTCGCAGGTTATGTTGATGCCGAATTTTTTGAACACCGATTCGTCCTGTTCCTTGAGGATAACCGTTGCGTGAGCCTCCATGCCCCTGAGCTTTGGAATCTGCTGAAGCGCAAGCTTTGCCAGCGGATTGGTCGCCGCAGAAACGGAGAGAGCAATGAGCACCTCGTCAACATGAAGTCGAGGATTGTGGTTGCCCATGTATTTTACCTTAAGCTCCTGAACCGGCTCGATAACGGCAGGGGAGAGCAGGTGAATATCGTCGTTTATGCCGGCGAGGCTTTTAAGCGCATTGAGCATTGCTGCCGCACCTGCGCCCATGAGTATAGAGGTCTTGCCGGTAACAAGCGAGTCCTTGCCGGTTTCTATTGCCATTGCAGGCTCGCCCGTGGCGTCTGCTTTTGCCTTGGCGGCAGCGATAACCGGGCGTTCGTCGAGCGAAATGCCGGTTTTTTTCATGATGAGCTTTATTTTGTCAACGCTTGACTGATTGCCGAGTCCTTTTTTTACGGAGCACTGTTCGGCAAAGAAGCGTCGGATAATCTCCTGTCTTGAAGCTTCGCAGCAGGCGTCGTCGTCAATGATGCAGTTACCTGCCATGTTTACTCCCATGTCCGTGGGGGATTTATACGGACATTTGCCATAGATCTGGTCAAAGGTTGCCGCAAGCACGGGGAAAATCTCAACATCACGGTTGTAGTTGACCGTCATTTCTCCGTATGCCTCAAGATGGAACGGGTCGATCATGTTGATGTCGTTAAGATCAGCCGTTGCCGCTTCGTATGCAAGATTGACCGGATGGTTGAGCGGCAGATTCCAAATCGGGAAGGTTTCAAATTTTGCGTAGCCTGCGCTGATTCCTCTCTTGTGCTCATGATAGAGCTGAGAAAGGCAAGTCGCCATTTTTCCGCTGCCCGGACCGGGAGCGGTTATAACTACGAGCGAACGGGTGGTTTCGATATAATCGTTCTTTCCGAAGCCGTCGTCGCTTACGATTTTGTCAACATCGGACGGGTAGCCCTCAATGCTGTAGTGATGATAAACCTTTATGCCGAGGCTTTCAAGCCTTTTGCAGAATGCGTCCGCAGCAGGCTGTGCGCTGTAGCGGGTCATAACAACGCTGCCGACGAGGAGTCCGATTCCTCTGAAAGCGTCAATGAGCCTGAGAACATCGAGGTCATATGTAATGCCGAGGTCGCCCCTTATCTTGTTCTTCTCAATGTCCGAAGCGTTGACGACAATAACGATCTCCGCCTGATCCTTGAGCTTCATGAGCATTTTAACCTTGCTGTCGGGAGCAAAGCCCGGAAGAACCCTTGACGCATGGTAATCGTCAAAGAGCTTGCCGCCGAATTCAAGATAAAGCTTGCCGCCGAATTGGCCTATTCTTTCTCTGATATGCTCAGACTGCATCTTAACATATTTATCGTTATCAAAACCGATCTTTTTCAACATCAACACCTCAAAATTTGCATAATACGATTTATTATAATACCTGCGGCGTTTTTTTTCAATAAGATTTGCCTATTTATTTTGCCTGCGGAGCGAAAAGTTTGATTTTTATTTGACTTGAAGGAAAAATGCGGATATAATGAAAACGAAGGAGTTGATTTTTTGAAAAGAGCGCTTCACAAATGGGAAAACCCACTTTTTTTTCGTGAAAACAAGCTTGACGGACGCAACCTTGCTCTTCCGTATGACGCAAGGGACAAGGTGGAATACGGCAAGTCGAAATATAAGCTTTCGCTGAACGGCGAATGGAAATTTATGTGGCAGCAGGGCGTTGAAAATCAGCCGCAGGACTTTTTTTGCCCCAATTTTGACGACGGCGAATGGGACACGGTGAGCGTTCCGTCGGTTTGGCAGTTGCAGGGCTACGGCAAGCCGATATATCTTTGCTCGTCAATGCCGCCGCAGGTTTCGACGGTCAAGTCTAAGATCCCGAAAATCAACCACGAAAGGAATGAAACCGGCTTCTATCGCCGCAGCTTCACTCTGCCCGAATGCTTTGACGGCAGAAGAATAATTCTGCATTTCGGTGCGGCAAAGTCGGCTCTCTATGTTTATGTCAACGGCGAATATGTCGGCTATTCTCAAGGCTCGATGACGCCTGCCGAGTTTGATGTGACGGATAAGCTGCATGACGGCGAAAATGTCCTTGCCGCAAAGCTCATGCGCTTCAGCGACGCAACCTATCTTGAAAATCAGGATATGTGGCAGTTCTCGGGAATTTACCGTGAGGTTTATCTTGTCGCCGAGCCTGAAACTACGGTTGAGGATATCTATGCGAGAGCAACTCTTGATGACAGCTGCATTGACGGTATTCTTGACCTGACGCTCAAATTCAGCACGGATAAGGAGATCGCCTGCCGTGTCGATCTTGACAAAAAGGAGATTTTCAGGGGTAAGGCAAGGGGCAGACTTGAAATAAACCATACTGTCGAAAAATGCCGAAAATGGAGCGCAGAAACGCCGGAGCTTTACACCTTGACGGTCAAGCTCTATGAGGGCGCACGCTGCATAGTTAAAAAGGAAATAAGAATAGGCTTTAAAAGAGTTGAAATAAAGGGCAATATTTTTTATATAAACGGTCAAAAGGTTATAATCAAGGGTGTGAACCGTCACGATTACGACCCCGACTTTGGTTGGGCAGTTCCGAGGGAAAGGTATTATCAGGATCTCTACCTCATGAAGCAGGCGAACATCAACGCCATAAGGACAAGCCACTATCCCGACGATCCGTTTTTCTATGAGCTTTGCGACGAGCTTGGATTTTATGTAATGGACGAGTGCGATGTTGAAAGCCACGGCGTTCGCAGAAAAAATGTTCCCGGCGACAATCCGCTGTGGACATCCGCCGTTGTTGACAGAGCGGAAATGACCGTCCTCCGTGACAGAAGCCACGCCTGTGTTTGCTTCTGGTCGCTCGGCAATGAGGCGGGCGACGGCTTGAATTTTGCCGAGATGAAAAAGGCGATATTGAAGCTCTGCGACCTTTATCCGATACATTACGAGGGCGATTTTGACCTGACAAAGTCGGATTTTATCAGCCGAATGTATCCGATGGAAAATGTTGTAGATAAGCTTGTCAATAAAGAGGCTATAACCGCCACGCTGTTTGACAATATAGCGAATGCGCTCGCTGCCGACAATAAGGATGTGCCGAAATCGGCATTTGACGACCACCCGGTAATTTATTGCGAATACGCCCACTCAATGGAGAACAGCCTCGGCAACTTCAAGGAATATGTAGATGACTTTGAAAAATACGACCATATGGCAGGCGGATTCATCTGGGATTTTGTCGATCAGGCGATACGCAGGGACGGAAAATGGCTCTACGGCGGAGACTTTGATGAGGGCTGGTCGAGCTTCTATTTCTGCGCCAACGGCATAATTGCCGCCGATCGCACGCCGCACCCTGCCTATTACGAGGTTAAGCAGGTATATTCCGCTATTTGCGCCGAGAATATTGACATTGACAGAAAAAGAGTTAAAATAAAAAACAAGAATTATTTTGTTCCGCTTGATTATTGCTATCTTAAATGGTCGGTTGCAAAGAACGGCAAGGAGCTTGAAAGCGGCAAAGTTTCTCTTGACGGAATAGCTCCGCAGACTGCCGAAACGCTCACGATCCCGTATTCGACCGAGTTTGAAACGGGCGAATATATTCTCACGCTTTCGTTCAGATACAAGCACAAAAACGATTGGCGCAGTGCGGACGATGAAATAAGCTTCAATCAATTCACGCTCAGCAACGAAAGGGCAAAGCCGAAGCCGAGAGACACAATGATCAAAGTTCTTTCAAAGGGCAAGGTTCACAAAATAATCGCAGACGGCACGACCGTCACCTTTAAGGATAAAAAGCTTTACGGAATAGATTTCGGCGACGGAAACATTCTCGACAATTCGCTTTCGCTCAAGCCGAATTTCTTCCGCCCGTTGACGGATAACGACACCAATTATTTCAATTTTGCCCCGATGTTCAAGCGACTCAATCCGCTCTATCTTTGGGATATAACGAGCCGCACGGTCAGCGTGAAGAGCTTTTATATCTTCCCGTTCAGCGGCTCATGTATTGTGAATATTCATTGGTTTGCGCCGTTTGCAGGTCATGTTGAAACGGACATGATCGTTAACAGCGACGGCAGCGTGAATATAGGGCAGAACATGAACAGCCCGATCCTCCCGATGCTTCGTTCGGGCGTAAGGCTCGGAATAAACAAGGATTTTTGCAATGTCAAGTGGTATGGCAGAGGTCCCGAGGAGGCATATTGCGACCGAAAAACGGGGCAGCGAATTTCTCGATTCGGCAAGAAAGCCGACGAGCTTTTTCATCATTATATGCGACCCCAGGAGAACGGCAATCGAACCGATGTGCGTTCGCTTGAAATAACCGACGAAAACGGCAACGGATTTTCTGTCAGCTCGGATTTTCCGTTTGAATTTTCCATGCATGGCTATTCTCAGGAGAAAATTGAAAAAGCCATGCACGATCACGAGCTAAAAAAGGACGAATATTATTCGCTTTGCATTGATGCGAAGCAGCGAGGAGTCGGCGGAGATATGCCGGGCACGGCTTGCTTGCACGAGCCTTATAAAATGCACAGCGGCAACTATTCGTTTGCTTTTTGCATAAAGAGAAAGAGGTGAAAGATTTATGGCAATGCTTGAGTGTGACCTTTGCGGTTCTTTATTTGAAATCAGTGATGCCATTGACAGAGCGGTAAATAAAAGCATTTCGGCTTCGGTTGAGGACGAGTCGTATTGCGAAAAAGAGAACTGCGCATGCTCGGTCAAGGTCTATGAGCGCTACAGCTACATCGGCGGCAACCGTGTCAGCCTAAGCGTTACGCTTTTCGCCTGCAAAGAGGATGTTCATCTTACGGCGATAAGCTCGGGAGGAAGTCAGGCAGTGTTCTTTAAAATCAATACATGGGGCGAGGAGGCGTTTCTCGACACAATTCGGAATGCGGTTGAACAATTTATGTAATAAGGCAAGGCTGCACAATTAAGATGTGCGAATTGCCATGAAAAGGAGTAATGCAAAATGAAAAAAATTATTTCTGTTCTTTCTGCGCTTTCACTTGCAGCGGCGCTGACTGTCGGTTCATCGGCGGCGTGGCTCGGTGATGTTAACAATGACGGCAAAATCAACTCCACCGATGCGCTTTATGTGCTTCAATACAGCGTTGGAATTTCCGTAAAAAACTTTGATATGTCAAATGCAGATGTAACCAAGGACGGGTCAATCAACTCTGCCGACGCTTTGAAAATTCTCAGAATTTCCGTCGGTCTTGAAAAAGCCGAAGAAGCTTCTTCAACAAAGGGAGAAACGGTCAATGCTTATAACGCTGCGCTTGCCAAGACCTATCAGCAGGTGAAGCAGGCAACGATAACGCAGAGCGAAAGCGGAACATATACGCTTAACGGCAAATCGGAGTCGTTTAACAGAGCTCAGGACTCAAAGATGGGCAGTTTTGTAAACGGCGTTGATGAGGACAATTTACCGGCGACCGCTTACGGCCCGGACACAAAGCTTACGGAAAGCATGATCGACTCGGCAACCGTTACCAAGCTTTCCGACGGCTATAAAATCAGACTGGTTCTGAAATCAGAAACGGTCGATGTGAAAAAGGATTCCGTTTATAACGCCGCAGGCGGATTCCCGTTTGAGTTCGGATACGACGGAACGCTAATAAAGGAATATACCTCGGGTAGCGTTACCTACAGCGGCACGGTGATCGAGTCCGTTGTTGACGCAAGCGGCAGAGTGAAAGAGCTGAGCGTTAGAACCCCGTACAATTCGGAATTTACTATGAAGCAGAGTCTCGGCAAGGTTGATAAGATAACCGAAAAGGGCGAAACGGTCTACCACGGAATATTTACTTTTTAAATTTAAAACAGTATTGCTTTAAAAAAGCTGATGCGGAGTTGAATCTGCATCAGCTTTTTTTACATGGTTTTTTCAATTATTTCGCTCGGCTTTTCGGCAATATATTCAGCACCGGCGGCGATCAGCTCGGTGACATCACGGTTGCCCCATGTTACACCGACGCAGGGGAGTCCTGCATTGTGCGCCGTTTGAACATCGACCTCGGAATCGCCGGAGTAAACGCATTTTACCTTGTTCACTCCGAGCGTTTCGATAACATAAAGCACCGAATCGGGAGCAGGCTTCGACGGAAAACGATCCATCTTGCCGACAACAAGGTCAAAGATATCGCCGAAGAAATCCTTGACGACCTTTTTGGCTGCCTCGTCCGCCTTGTTCGATACGACGGCAACCTTGCAGCCCTTTTGCCTGAGCGTTTCGATAACATCCGTAATGCCGTCGTACGGCTTTGTGAAGTCCGCAATGTGCTCAAGATAATATGCCGTAAAAATCGCAAGAGTTTTGTCGTAATCCTCGTCGGAAATATTCTGAGGGGCGGCACGCTTTATCAGCATTCTTATTCCGTTGCCGATGAAGCGGCGAACCTCGTCGACCGTCCTTTCGGGATAATTCATCTGCCGCATCGCATGGTTGACGGCATTTGCCAGATCCTGCAATGTGTCAAGAAGCGTTCCGTCAAGGTCAAAAATATATGTGTCGTATTTCATAATCATCACCGATTTGATATTATAGCACAAGCGGCGAAAAAAGCAAATTATTTTTGAATATGGTCGTAAATGGTTTTTGCTATCGTCTCGGCTGTTTCGTCAAGCTTTTCGTCGAAGGCTTTGTTGTCGTTATCATTGGTGATGAATCCGACCTCAAGAAGCAGCGACGGCATATCGGTGTCGGAATTTATGTAGTAATCGCCGTAGGAATTGTCACGGAAGCCCTTTTTTATTCCTCGGTTCTGCTGACCCGTCAGCTTGCAAATATTTGCCGCAAGATCCTCCGCGAGCGTGTATTCGTCACCCTTCGGCTTTTTTGAAACCCACGCTTCGATTCCGTTTGCGTTTTTGTCCTCGGCGGAATTTCTGTGAACGCTGACAAAGAGAGTGCAATGTTTTTTGTTAGCGTTTTTGCATCGCTCGGCGAGCGTAATATCGGAGTCGTCGCTGCGCGTGAGGTATACCTTTACGCCCATTGCCTCAAGCTTTTCCTTGATTTTCAGCGTTAGCTTTAGGTTGTCGTCTTTTTCGTAGCGGTTGCCGTCGGTTGCGCCGACATCGTCCGCTCCGTGGCCTGCGTCAAGGCAAACATACGGCTCGCCGGAGTAGACATATCGATTTTTAAACACGCCGCCCCGTACGCAGACAACGGCAACGACCGCCGCCAGCAGCACAACGGATATTATAATGTTCCTTTGTTTTCTTTTTGCTTTAGTCTTCATTTTATCACCTTTGTAACGGTAATCGGCGAATCTTGCAAGCCGAATTTTTGAGCATTGTTTACTTCATCAGTTTATCATAAACCTCACCGGTGATGCAATAGGTTGCAATCGAGCCGTCGTTGAAGGTTATTTCCGCAATGCGGTAATTGTTGCCGCAGTAGCCGAGGATGAAGCAGTTGTCAAGCACCTTTTGAATGGTCGATTTGTTCGTTATCTCGTTCGGCACATTCTCTTTAATACTGTGAAAAATTCGATTCTCTGTAGCGTCACTGTTCTTTACATCCTCAACGCTGCTGTAAGCTCCTGCAAAAATCGGCAGCATATCAATGTTATCCTTATTGACCGATTCCGCTTTTGTGCAAAGTCTTATGCTCTTGACATCGCTTGCCGTTATTTTAGAATCAAGACATTTCATATATCCGTTGTCGGTGAGGTATTTCACGGTGTTCGTCATCGACTTGGTGAGGACGACCACCTTCGCGCAATATTCCATTATACCGATCGTTCTATCCTTTGAGGCAAAAGCGGTTTTGGCCAAGGTCAGCTGCGCATCTCTACCGGAGATCGATATGGTTTCTCCGGTTTGTTGATTGACATATTCGCCGTAGTCGTTGATATACCAATCGGCGTCTTTATAATAAGTTTCCGCTCCGAAGGTGATAACTCCCAGCTCATCCTCCGGCTTGTGGAAGAAGAGATCCTCCGAGGTTTGATTTTCAAGGTCGGTGAGGACGGCGTTCTTAAACTCATCCGTAACGAATCCGCCGTTTTGATTTTCCTTGAGATATTTTGAATAAAGGAAGAAATAGTTGTTCGGATTTTCTTCTGCCGATAGCTGATCAAATTCGTAATTATTGAAACCCCAGTTGCCCCAATAATTATCCAGTCCGCCCTTGACGACGGTCAAGTCACTCAAGCCCAAAATCCGCTTTGCGTTTTCCTCGGTCGTTGCGCCGTAGTAACGCTTAACGGTTTTACCGTTTTTGAGCGTGTAGGTGATTTGAAAATTCATTGCGCAGGCGTCCGAAGCCGTGGCTTTGATATGTCCCTTTTGAACAAAGCTTCTGTGAATCTCGATCAGTCGGCGAATCGTGCTTTCGTCCTTAACGGAAAAAGTCGGATAATAAATATTTTTACTTCCTTTGCCGTAAAGGAATGTTGCCATCGCTCCTGTGTTGGTGTATTCGGAATATGCCATCATTGACGAATAGCCGTAAGTGGGATCCCTTTTGAGCGAATTGTCGTCGGAGGCAGTGCTGTACGGATTAGTAACTGTTGCGCCGAATTCAATCGACTGAATATTTTCGGCGTCGGGGATTCTTGAAGCGTAGCCGAAAAGACCCGTTGAAAAAATCATTGTAATTATTGCCAGCGCAGCAATATATGCCGGAATTCTTTTGAGCATTGATTTCAGTATCAGCTTGCGCCTGTAACTGAACACCAGCTTAAAGATGAAATAAAGAACGATGAAGAATCCGGCGGAGATAAGAAAGGACAAAAGGTTTCCTCTGCCAATGCCGTATATGCCGTCGGCAAATACATAGATGCCGATGTTCATGGCGAAAGCTCCGACGCAAACGGCGCAAATTTCATTCAATCCCTTTGCTCTGCCGAAAGAACCGCTGATTTCATTTTTACGCTTTGAGAACGCAAGATAAGCGACAGCAAAAATAACGGCGGCATAAACAAGGCACATGATTGCGCCCGAGTAATCATAAATTGTGAGATTGTAAAACGGTGAGCCGTCCTGCCTGAAGAAGAAATACATATTATAGTTGCCGCTGTAGTATAACAGATCTTCTGCGTCGCTGCCGTATTCACCTGTGACAAAGTCTATGGAATTTATGAAATCGGCAATGCCAATATATGGGCTGAAAAAATCCCATTTGCCCTCATAAACGCTTATACCGCCGAGGGTGTAAATGCCTCTGAGCAGTCCGAAAAGGAAGCCTGCCGTCATCGGTGCAAATGAAATTATTCCTGTGAATATCAAGCCCTCGACAATATTACCCGAATAGGCAAAAACTGCGGCGGTTAAGGTGAAAAAGAAGGCGTATATTCCCACAATGTACAAAACAAGATAAACCGCTATTTTTATCAACGCCGCATTCGGGACGAAGCCGCTTGAAAATACGGCGACAAGCTCAAAGAATGCCGCTATGATTACGGCAAAACAGAACGGAAGAAGTCCGCCGAGATATTTTGAAAGAAAAATTTTCTTTCTGCTCATGCCGAGTGAAAAAATGACATTGCAATGCTTTTTGCTTTGCGCAAATGAGAAAAGAGACATTCCGGCGATGATTCCGAAAATAATAAGCAGAGCATTTAGAAAAAGACCCAAATCGACAACCATCGACCAAAAGAAACCGAATGAATTTTTCAGCAGATCCTCCTTAGTTGCCGAGGAATAGCCGTGATTTATTTCAATATAACTTGTGAGAGTGGAAAGAAAGAGAAAGACGAAAGAAATTATCGGAATAAAGCAGGTCTTTTTGAATGAATTCCAAAACATTGCAGAAAACGGACTTGCTTCAAGCTTTCTGTTTTTCATGTGTGATTCCTCCTTTTTTGATTCAGTTTTATCACGAGAAGATTTTTTCAAAGTCATAATTCGTGTCCTCCATTTCTTCAAGGAAAATCTCCTCAAGAGAAAGCGGGAAGCGTTCGCAAAGCACGGGATCAAGCGAGTTGATAATCTCCTGAGCTTTTTCGACATTCTCCGACACGGTAAAGGTGATTATCTTACCGTCCCTTTTGAAATTTTTGAGCTTGAGGTCACCGAAGGCTTCCTTCTTAACCTCGTCCTTGAACGCAAGGCGGAATTTGCAGCGTGAGCCGTTCATATCGTCAACGGCGCAATCCATTGCTATGGTTTGACCGTTGATGAGAGCTATGTGATCGCACATATCGGCAAGCTCATGGAGGTTGTGCGAGGAAATAATTATCGAGCATTCCTTTTCCGCCATGTAGTCAAGCAAAATTTTCTTTGTCAGGTTTCGCTTTGCCGGGTCAAGTCCGTCAAAGGATTCGTCAAGAAGAATTACTTTCGGCAGACAGGAGAGACCGAGTATTATTTCGGCCTGACGCTGCATTCCCTTTGAAAATCCGATGAGCTTTTTCTTCGGGTCAAGTCCGAAAAGACCTGTCAGCTTTTTGAAGGTATCCATACAGAAATTCGGGTGGAAGCCCTTGTAAAACTTCGCCATGGAGTTCATTGACGAGCCAAGGCCGAAATAAATATCATCGGGAACATAGAAAAGGTCGGTTTTAAGCTCCGGATGCCGAAGAAGGCTTTGTCCGTCCATCATAACATCGCCGCTATCTGGCAGGTAAATGCCGGCAATGATTTTCAGAAGCGTTGTTTTGCCGGCTCCGTTGTAGCCAACAAGCCCATAAACCGAGGCCTTGTTGACCTTGAAAGAAAGGTCTTTGACAGCCGTATAATCGTCAAAGGCTTTTGTAATGTTTTTTATTTCAATCATATCATTATTCCTCCTCGTATATTTTGTTGATAAGCTCAATCACCGAGTTTTTGTCTGCTCCCTTTAATTTGAGCGAACGCAGAGCGGGTTCAATGTCCCTGAGAGCTTTTTTTGCAATCGAGGTGTTGTCTGCTGCGTCGGAGGAGACAAAGCTGCCCCTGCCGACCAGCGTGTATATAATTCCCTCGTCTTCAAGGTCTGCGAAAGCACGCTTGACCGTGTTGACATTGATCCCCGTTTGAAGTGAAATTGCCCTGATAGACGGGAGCTGTTCATCTGCCTTGTAGATGCCGAGGCGAATACAGGTTATCAGCTGATTCTTGATTTGCTCATAGATCGGTATTCTGCTCCGATAGTCTATCTCAAACATAGCATCCTCTCCTTTCAGGTGTGTTAAGTGTGATATCTATACTATCACACTTGCATAATAGCATTTATACGAGAAAAAGTCAATAGCTTTTGAAAAAATTTTTTTCATCTCTTGACATAGTGTGCGCTTAGACTATAATATTGGTGAATAAAAACAGAAACAGAGATTTTATATGGTAAAAATCAGTCAAAAAACAAAAGGAATAATTTATATCATGACGGCTGCGTTCGGCTTTGCAATGATGTCGCTTTTTGTTAAGCTGGCAGGGGATCTGCCATCGTTTCAAAAGGCATTTTTCCGAAACTTCGTTGCGCTTATTTTTGTATTTGTGATGATGCTTCGGGAAAAGGTGAGCTTTATCCCTCCGAAGGAGCATATTCCCGATCTGCTGGGCAGAAGTTTTTTCGGCACGATGGGTCTGCTTTGCAATTTTTATGCCCTCGGAAGGCTGAATCTTTCCGATGCGAATATGCTCAACAAGCTTTCGCCGTTTTTTGCAATTGTATTTTCAATTTTTCTTTTGAAGGAGAAGCCCAAGCTTGCGCAGATTATCGGCGTTGCGGTGGCTTTTGCCGGCAGTTTGTTTATAATCAAGCCGGGATTCGACAATCCGCAGGTTCTTCCGGCGGTTGCGGGACTTCTTGGCGGAATGGGCGCAGGAATCGCATATACTTTTGTGCGTCGTCTCGGTCAGAAGCAGGAAAACAGCCGCAGGATAGTGTTTTTCTTTTCGGCGTTTTCGTGCCTTTTGTGCCTGCCGTTTTTGATAATTGAGTATGAACACATGAGTCTTTTGCAGCTTCTTTATCTCATACTTGCCGGAACATTTGCCTGCATCGGGCAGCTCGGCATAACAAAGGCATATATCTGCGCACCGGCGAGGGAAATTTCCGTTTATGATTACACTCAGGTCATCTTCGCCGCCGTGCTCGGTTTTTTCGTTTTCGGCGACATTCCCGACCGGCTCAGCGTGATAGGATATTTTTTGATTTGCGGCGCAGGTGTTGCAATGTTTTTCTACAATAAAAAAAGAGCGGAATAAAATGAACTGCCGCCTCCCTTATCTCGTCGATAGGTGAGGCGGTATTTGTCTTAACGCAATTTAAAGGGTTGAATATAATACTAATGTCGGATAATGATTTTTTATCCCCGAAAATTTGATTAATCCGGCGAATGATTGGCAAATATAATTATGACAATCAAAATCTCGGAGAGTGATAACAATGACAATAAAACGGGGAGATATTTATTACGCAGACCTCAGTCCGGTCGTCGGCTCCGAACAGGGCGGTATGCGCCCCGTGCTGATAGTTCAAAACGATGTAGGAAACAAATACAGCCCGACGGTCATCGCCGCCGCAATAACAAGTCAACGCTTCAAAAATCAGCTGCCGACCCACATCAGTGTGGACGCTCAGGACTGCGGCCTGTCCAAGGATTCGATAGTTCTGCTTGAGCAGGTGAGGACGCTGGATAAGCAAAGGCTCAAGGAACGAATGGGCAACCTCGGCGAAAGAGATATGACGAGAGTCAACAGAGCGCTGTCCGTCAGTCTCGGAATATTGAACTGAAAAAATCCCGAACGCTCGAATTGTTGAACGCTCGGGATTTGATTTGATACGGACTTGTTATTTTCGCAAAAGCTTTTTATCTATCAGCGACATGCATTTGTCAAAAACAAAGGTCATGCCGAGGGTTATTATAAATGAAGCAATCAGAAAAATGTATTTGTGATTTACCAAGCCTGTTCTGCTGAATATCATCATCGGGATTCTTTGAAGAATGTATATTGCGAAAACATGGTTTCCGGTAAGCTGTAAAAATCCGTTGTTGAGCTGAATTTTCATCGAAACGAGGACGATCACGGCGATAAAGAAGATGCTGCAAACGGAGAATTGCTCGACGCCCTTTCCCCGTATTCTGTAGAAAAGCACAAAACCGGCAAAGGCTGCGGCAACAAAAGCCGTATAGATAAAGTCGTTTTTCATGATTATTTTATCCAGCTTTTCTTTAAAAAGTCCGTAGATCATACCGAACGGATAGCAGATAAGGGTGTTGTAATAATAAGCCGGCTTCTTTGCCCTTATCATTAAATAAACATATCCGATCGTCAATATCGTTGCAATGGCAGTGCCTGCATATTTGTTTGCACGGCAAACTGCGAACGAGACGAAAACAATCAAATACAGGCAAAGGATCGCAAGCATGTACCAGTTGCTGTTTCCGATGCTTTCCCAGCCGGTAAGAGCCAAAAGATTGGTCTTCAGCGAAAAGCTTCTGCCGAGGCAAAGGTTTAGTATCATGAACATCGCAACGGCAATATCAAAATGAATGAGCACGCTCAAAAAACGCTTTTTCGGTATGCTTTTAACATAGGGCATTCCCTTGTTGGCAATAGAGCATATGATTCCGTAGCCCGAGAAGAAAAGAAATGTTGTTACGACCAGTTGCCCGAGATGCGACTTGAAATATACAAATGACCCGTCGATGAGATCCGTTCCGAATGATATATATTGAGCAAAGTGACACAAAAAGACAAGAACGACGAAGATGCCGTTTATGGCGGCAGTGTTTGACTTTGAAAGATAATCCTTATGGAATTGTCCTTCTCCGGCTATTTTCATGGAAGAACAGCAAATCAGCAAAAAAATAAGCATGAAAAAAATCATTTTTGACCTCCTCAATTGTTTAAACCTCTGTGGTGAAAATATTATCACATAATTTATAAAGTGTCAATTTCAATTTTTCCACGGCTTTTTTTATAACAAATGACGGCAAATATATATTGCTTTTTTGGGTAATATGTGTTAAAATAGACCGAATTTTGTTGGAGGAGATGAATGTGTTGAAAAAGAAGCTTCAGTACGCCGAGTTCCCGGACATGAACACCGTCAAGGACATAGTAATGTTCGGCGGCAAGAAGGGCGGAGACAAACCGCAGTACACTTTCTATAACTTTAACGATGAGATCGAGATGAAAACCTTTGCGCAGGTCAATTATGATCTCACCGGTTTGGGTCAGTATCTTTATAAGCTCGGACTCAGGGGTAAAAAGGTAGCGATTCTCAGCGAGAACAGTTACTATTGGATCGCATGTTATTTTTCGATTATCACAGGTAAGATTACGGCTATTCCGATGGATCCGAAGCTTCCCGATGACGATATAATCGACATCATGGTTCGCAGCGGCTGCAACGCAGTCTACTACAGCGAGGATTTCAAGGACACCGTTGAAAAGATGAAAAAAACCGACGGAGTTGTAATTGAGCAGTATATTAAAATTGAGGACTTCTACTCAATGGTCGAGGAGGGTCACAATGAGGTCAAAAACGGCGTTAAGAGCTACCTTGAGGACGAGGTTCTTCCGAGCGATTTGGCTTTCCTTGTTTATACCTCCGGCACGACCGGCAAGAGTAAGGGTGTTATGCTCTCTCAGGAAAATGTTGCGTCCGATTGCGTCGCTTCATGCCGTGTTATGACAGGCGGACCGGCAATCGGCTTCCTCCCGCTTCATCACACTTTTTCATGGGTCGGCTGTCTTTTTTCCGGCAATCTTTTGACCGAATGGGGCTTTATTTGCCGCAGTCTTAAAGATATCCAAAAGGATCTGAATACATATCATCCGCAGAATTTCTCGGCCGTTCCGCTTGCCGTTGAAACGATTTATAAAAAGATTTGGTTCACGGCGAAAAAATCCGGTAGAGAAGAAATTCTCAAAAAGGGTCTTAAAATCAGCAATTTCCTTTTGAAGCTCGGCATTGATAAGAGAAGAAAAATTTTCTCGGAGATTATCAACAACCTCGGCGGAAATCTTGAAATGATTATCTGCGGCGGCGCATATCTCGATGAAAAATATGAAAAAGGCATGGAGGATTTCGGCATCAAGATCCTCAACGGCTATGGCATTACCGAATGCTCGCCGGCCGTAACCTGCAACAGGCTCGACGCTTACAAGGTGGGCAGCGTCGGAATCCCTCTCCCGTGCAATGAGATCAAAATCAAAGACCCGGACGAGGACGGAGTCGGCGAAATTTGCGTTAAGGGCAAAAATGTCATGATGGGCTACTACAATGAGCCGGAAGCAACGGCGGAGGTCTTTGACGGCGACTGGTTCCTTACAGGCGACTACGGATATATTGACGAGGACGGCTTCCTTTTCTTCAGCGGCAGAAAGAAGAATCTTATCATTCTTTCAAACGGCAAGAATGTTTCGCCGGAGGAGATCGAGGATAAGCTTTCGATGATCGAATATGTCAAAGAGGTCGTTGTTTACGAGGAGAAAGGCTACATAACAGCCGAATTCTTCCTTGACACGGTTGACTTCCCGGATGCGAAGGACAGAATCAAGGACGATGTCAACGCCATCAACAGAAAAATGCCGAGCTATAAGCAGGTTGCAAGGGTCAAGACGAGAGATACGGAGTTCCCGAAAACGACTACACTCAAAATTCTCAGAAATTATAAATAAAAAAATTAAAGCAACACCGCGCAATTGATGTGTTGTCCTACACCCCATTCGGCAGAAGCTTACAGCCGAGGGGGTGTATTTTTCGCGAATACTCCGAATAATCAAAACTCATAACGAAACGAAAAAGACCGCAAATCACCAAACTTGAATGATTTACGGTCTTTTCTTTTTAGATTACAGATGGATAAAGATAAATCTGACATCTAAAATCTATTTATGGCAGGAACCTTTCATTGCACAGTTCGCACAGTTGCAACCGCAGGAGGATTTGCCTTTTTTCTTATCTCTCACCAAGCCCACAATAATCAAGGTGACAATAAGCGCAAGCACAAGGCATATAATAATGGTTGCGAGGTTTTGTGAAATCCATGAAATCATAATATCAGTTCCTTTCACATTGATTTATTTTTTGATCTTTACATTCTGAGTAAGCTTTGTCGCCTCGGTGTACTTCTTGAAGAAGAGCATGTAGATCATGCCGACAAGGATAGCGGCCGCAACGATGATACCGAGAATGTTTGCTTTGCCGACGAAGATGTTGCCGAACTGAGTTACCATAAGAGCGATGCAGTATGCAAAGCCGCACTGGTAAGCGATTGCAAACCATGTCCACTTAGCGTTGTTCATCTCACGCTTGATAGCACCGATTGCTGCAAAGCAGGGAGCGCAAAGAAGGTTGAATACGAGGAATGAATATCCTGTGATACCGGTGAAGGCTGCTGCGATGTTGCTGTAAACAGTTCCGTCTGCGCCGCCGTAGAGGATACCGAGCGTACCGACGATGTTCTCCTTTGCGACAAGACCGGTGATCGACGCAACGGCTGCCTGCCAGTTGCCCCAGCCGAGAGGTCTGAAGATTACTGCGATTACGCTGCCGATCTTAGCAAGGATCGAGGAGTCGATTTCGTCCTCAGAAAGCATTCTGAATGCTCCGTCAACAACTCCGAAGTAGGTTGTGAACCAAACAAAGATGGTTGAAAGAAGGATGACCGTACCTGCCTTTTTGATGAACGACCAGCCACGCTCCCATGTTGAGCGGAGAACATTTGAAACGGTCGGCCAGTGGTAAGCGGGAAGCTCCATAACGAACGGAGCGGGATCGCCTGAGAAAATCTTTGTCTTTTTAAGCATGATACCCGAGCAGATGATTGCAAGCATACCGATGAAGTAAGCCGAGGTTGAAACAAGAGCCGAACCTCCGAAGAGTGCGCCTGCGATCATTCCGATGAACGGAACCTTAGCCGAGCAGGGGATGAATGTTGTTGTCATGATCGTCATACGGCGGTCACGCTCGTTTTCAATGGTTCTGGATGCCATGATACCGGGAACGCCGCAGCCGACGCCGATAAGCATCGGGATAAAGGATTTGCCCGAAAGACCGAACTTTCTGAAGATACGGTCAAGAACGAAGGCGATACGGGACATATATCCGCAGCCCTCAAGGAATGCAAGAAGAAGGAAAAGAACGAGCATCTGCGGAACAAAGCCGAGAACTGCGCCGACACCGGCTACAATACCGTCAAGAATAAGTCCGCTGAGCCAATCCGCAACATTGCCATTTTCAAGAGCGTTTCCGATAAGGGTTGGAAGGCTGGGAACGAATACGCCGTAATCAGCCATGTCAGGCTCATCAAAGCCGTTTTCGCTGAAATATTTAACAGCCTCAAGGTATGTCATGCCGATTGTTGACTCCTTGTCGGCATCCGACGGGATCTCGCTGTAGTAAGCGGTCATATCGTTGATTGCGAGGGTTTCCTCGTCCTCGACGCCGATAACGGCGGAAGCCTCGTCAGACTTGAAGGACTGAAGCTCTGAAAGAGCTGCGGTTGAATCAAAGTCCTCGGCAGAAGGATCAAAGTCATCAACGAATGCCTGCGCAGCCTCTGTTGCGCTTGTATAATTGTCGGCAGCGTCATTGTAATCCGAAGTGCCTATGCCGAAAAGATGCCAACCGTCGCCGAACACACCGTCATTCATCCAGTCTGTTGCCGGTGCACCTACGCCGACCATTGCGATCCAATAAACAAGGAACATGATAACGGCGAAAATCGGAAGTCCGAGCCAACGGTTTGTAACAACACGGTCGATCTTATCCGAGGTTGAAAGCTTGCCGACATTCTTTTTCTTGTAGCACGCCTTGATGATTGACGATATGTAAATATATCTTTCGTTTGTGATGATGGACTCTGCGTCGTCGTCCATCTCTTTCTCGGCTGCCTGAATATCCTTTTCGATATGATCCATAACAGTCTTGTCTATGTTGAGATTTCCGAGAACCTTGTCGTCACGCTCAAAAATCTTGATGGCGTACCATCTCTGCTGCTCCTCGGGCATATTGTGAACAGCCGCTTCCTCAATATGAGCGATAGCGTGCTCAACGCAACCGGAGAAGGTGTGCATCGGAACGGTCTTGCCGTTCTTTGCGGCGTCGATAGCGGCCTCGGCAGCCTCATGAATTCCCGTTCCCTTGAGGGCGGAAATCTCAATTACCTTGCAGCCGAGCTGGCGCGAAAGCTCCTGAATGTTGATTTTGTCGCCGTTCTTTTTGACAACATCGATCATGTTGATTGCAACAACGACCGGGATTCCAAGCTCTGTGAGCTGGGTCGTAAGATAAAGGTTTCTTTCAAGGTTTGTGCCGTCGATGATGTTGAGGATAGCGTCGGGACGCTCGCCTATAAGATAGTTTCTTGCAACAACTTCCTCCAAGGTGTACGGAGAAAGCGAATAAATACCCGGAAGGTCGGTGATAACAACACCGTCATGCTTTTTGAGCTTACCTTCCTTTTTCTCAACCGTAACGCCCGGCCAGTTACCAACATACTGGTTCGAGCCGGTCAGCGCATTGAACAATGTGGTTTTACCGCAGTTCGGGTTACCCGCAAGGGCAATACGTAAATTCATACCAAATTCCTCTCTTTCAATTAGCTTAGGCTAATCATATTTCTGAAAAAACAGGGGTTGCCCCCTTGTAACGACAGAGTCGAAATTATTCAACCTCAATCATTTCCGCATCGGCTTTTCTGAGCGAAAGCTCATAGCCGCGAACGGTAACTTCGATCGGATCTCCGAGCGGAGCAACCTTGCGGACATATACCTCAACGCCTCTGGTGATGCCCATGTCCATGATTCTGCGCTTAACTGCGCCCTCGCCATGGAGCTTAACGACCTTGACCGTTGCGCCGACTTTTGCTTCCTTTAAAGTTTTCATCTGCTTCATCCTCCTTAATATACAGATTATTGTAAATACCTCTTGGGTATTCGGTTACAAATCAGATCATGATTTTTCTTGCCATTTCCTCGCTGATGGCAACTCTGGCTTCCTTCACATTGACGATTACATTACCGCCGAGCGTGTTGATTACCATTACATTGCCTCCGACAACAAATCCGAGATTTTCAAGGTGCTTTTTGACCTCGGGGCTTCCGCCGATTTTTTTGATGGTGTTCATTTCACCAACATCTGCAAGTGCTAAAGGCATCATAACTAAATTCCTCACTTTCTACGGTTAGTTTTGACTAACCGCATGTCTAAAAAATAAGGTTAGTTCTCGCTAACTAAGATAATATTATCGCTTAACGGAGGAATTGTCAATAAAAATACAAAGATTTATGGACTTTGCGATGATATTTGTCAGTATGAACAAACAGTTAGTCTTAGCTAATTAAAATATTATTTATTATGTGTGTTCGGATTTGGAAAGATAATTCCTGCTTCGCTTGAAATCGTAAAATAATTGTGTTACAATAATAATGTTAAGCGGTAACGGCTTTCGGCAGTTACCTGCAATGTAATTTTGGAGGCTTCACTATGCATTTACAGGAATCCGGAGAGATGTATCTCGAAACTATATATGTACTTTCAAAAAAAAGCAGCGCCGTCAGGTCGCTCGATATTGCCGAATATATGGGATTTTCCAAGCCGAGCGTATGCCGTGCCGTCGGGCTTCTCAAGAGCGGGGATTATATCGTCGTTGACAAGGACGGCTATATAACGCTCACCGCCGAAGGGCTTCATGTTGCAAAGAAAATCTATGAGCGGCATACTGTCTTGACCGATTTTCTTGTTCGTTTGGGCGTCGATTCCAAAACTGCGGCGGAGGACGCCTGCAAAATCGAGCATGATATCAGCGATGAATCCTTTGCCGCCATCAAGGCTCATTTTCCGAAATAACAGCTATATATTTTTCAATGGGGCTTTCGCACTTGCGGCGGCCTCTTTGTTATTTGAAGATAAAAAGGGACTGCCGCCAAACGCAAAAGCGTGAAGCGACAGCCATTTTGTTTATTTTATTATTTCCATGAGAAGGATACGGAGTTTTGCGCTCTGTTGACCGTGTATCCGCAGCCGTTTTCAAATTTGCCGTTTTCAAACTTAATGCTGCGAACTCTCTTTGAAGCGTTGTGCTCAACCTGAGTGCAGTTTTCAAGACCTTCGATGAAAGCATTCATCATTTCTTCCTCGGTGAAGTAGATCGTTGCGCTTACGCGGAGAACCTGGGTTGACTCTGCGGTGTAGCCCGCTGCGTCAAGCACGCCCGGCTTGAAGCCTGTGAGCCACCATGAATACTGCTTGCTGCGGTGGAAGAACATTGTGTCGTTCTTATACATTGTAAGCTCCATCTGCATGAGCATATCGTCGTCGGCGCATTTATAGAACTTTCTGCCCTGCGAATCAACAAGCTCATCATCGTCAAAGTCGCGGTAATAAAGACCTATTTCGCAGCCGTTGAGAACCCAGCCGTACTGACCCTTCCAAAGCTGAACCATCCATTCCATACCATTGTAGTTGAAGAAGATACGGCTTGTGTCAAATGAGCAAACGATGAACGGAGCGGCAACATCATAAAGATATGTATAGCCGAATGTGCGCTGCCATGCATAGGTCGAAGCATAGAAAGCACCGTCCTTGGCGTCATACGAGAAGCCGAGGAGTCCCGAGCCGTCCGTGTTCGTTACCTTGCCGGTTGCAATGTCATAGTAGAAATCGCCGATGATATGAATTCTGCCCTCGCCGGTCTGCGCCGGGAATCTATCGATAATTCCTGCGGAGAACTGGAGAATATAGAGTGCGTCGGTTGCGGTTACCTGACCGTCGAGGTCTGCGTCGGCGGCAACAATCTCCGCCTTGGTGAGGGAGTCTGCTCCCGTGCAATATCTGACGATTGAAAGAGCGTCGAACGAGTTGATCGAACCGTCGCTGTTAACATCGCCGGGGGTGTTTGCGGCGGCGGTAGACGAGGTTGCCATACACGCCATAGTCGCAACAACGACCGATACAGAAACTACTGCACAAATAATTTTCTGAAATACTTTCATTTTACCGTTTCCTCCTGTTTATTAAAGTGATGTTTTGATTCCGACGACATATTGAAGAATATTGAGCGCATCTGCGGAATTAACATTTGAGTTGCCGTCTGTGTCGGCAAGACCGATCTGCGTCGGGCTGAGAGTTATCAGTCCGGTCGAATACTGAAGAACATTAAGCGCATCATAGGAATTGACCTTGCCATCGAGGCTGACATCGCCCTTTGCAAAATTCGTTTCGGTGATAAAGGTCACGCCGAACGGCGCTCTTTTTCCGCAGAATGTTATGTAAAGCGTATTGTCGCCGGGCATTATAACATCAACATCCTCCTCGATTGACCAGCCGAGGCAGGCATTCGGGGCTGAAATTTGCTGCGATGTTGAATCGTTGTAGGTCGCCTTGATGATCGTGCCTGTGAGGTCGAATTTTGTCATTTCGACATCCTTGCCGATTCCCATGTTCCATTCAGCGCCGAGAACGAGCTTTGTTTTCGGCGTTCTGACAATGCTCATGGCGGTGACGGTTGCAAATGTGACCTCGCAGAGAGCGTAATTGCTGTCAAAATTGTCGCAATAAATTCTGATCCGGTTTTTTCCGGGCTGCCAAGTGCCGGAATGGCTTCTTGCATACATATTCGGACCCGCTGCGCCAACCTTGTATTCAACGGTTTTTCCGTTGCAGGTGAGCACGGTTCCCGACACATTCAAATTGCCCTTCATGAGCATGATGTCGCCCTCGTTGGAATACATCCAGTCAACGCCTTGATAGAAAGTCAGCTGATTCGGCATATGATCTATTTGCACATCAAGTGCCGAAGTCGGAATCACAAGGCACGAAAAAGCAATAACCATTGCAAGCATTACGGCGCATAAAGATGAGATTTTCTTCATTTCCATTCCTCCAATACAATATTTTAGTAGCCGCTGTTTATTCGGTTACATTTATTTGTATTATATATTATATTTGGGAAAATGTCAACGGTTTGAGTTTCTAAAATTTACGCTCCAATTTTTATGAATTGTTTATTTTAATCTAAGGTAATACCGCTTAGTTTAATTGTGTGGTATTGCCTTAGAGCTTATCAATCCCTTAAAAAATAGCATATTATAAGAGATTAGTCAACAAACTAAGCGAATGAATTTTGATTTTTCTCCTTATAGAGTGAAAGAAACCGCCATAAATTAACTATTGACAACTTAAAGGGTTTGTTATATAATTTTAAAAAATAGTGTGAATGTTTATACATTTTTTTGGAATAGGATGAAAGAAATGAAAAGTTTCATGAAAAAGGTCGTATCGGGCTTGCTTTCGCTCACTATTGCTGCATCTGCGACGGTAGCTTTGCCGATTTTCGGCAGTGCCGAAGGCTTGGCTCTCGGCGATGTAAACGGTGATTCGCTCATCAATTCCGCCGACGCTTTGTCGGTCTTGACCTACAGCGTGGGCAAGAGGGAGTTTAGCGACGAGGAATTTCGGCGTGCCGAGGTTACTGCCGACGGTCAGGTCAATTCTTCAGATGCTCTCGACATTTTGAGATATTCGGTCGGACTTATCAAAGCCTTCAAGGCTTCCGGCAGTGTTGACGCAAAGGACGCCGTTGACGCCTACAATAAGGCGATCGATAAAGCCAAAAGTGCTCGTCCGTCATATACCTTCAAGCAAATCACATCTACCGACATCGGCGATGTCAAGGTTAGCTCAAACAGCGTTTTTCTTACGGAAGAAAAGCTTCGTGAAATAGAAGAAAGCATAAAAGAACAGTATAAATCAGATTCCAGGCCATACACAAAGATAGTTCAGCAAAACAGCGACGAGTCCGTCGAGAGAATGACCGGTGCTATCGACGCTTCAAGGCTTTCGGAGCTTGCTTCGGTGGATTGCGTCATAAAAGAGAACGGCAAGTACAGCTTAACGGTTAAGTTTAAGAACGAAACCAATCCGGGCGAAAACAGCATGATCGTCAAGGCCTTAGGTGCACCGACTTATGAGGAAGCCAAGGCAACTCTTGATGATGAAAGCTCGATGGACGGAGTAAAAATAAACATAGATTCCTTTAGTTTTAGCTATGAGGACTGTGTGCTCACCTGTGAGATAAACCCGACGACAGGGGAAATCACTGATGAGAGCTGGTCGCTAAAGCGAGTTTCAAACTCAAAGATAACCACTTATATAGCGTTTACAAAAGTCACGGTTGAAATGACCACAAACGATCTGATTGCCACAACATATTCAAATTTCGGATATTAAGGCAATACCGTACAATTCAGGTTAGTTCGTTGATCCCTATTCGCCTATGGGGAACAATGTCTAATAAATAATCCATGTACTCCATGTACAAATTCTAAATGAAGGAGAAATTGGTGATTACAATGAATAAGATTGCAAAAATCATGTCAGTTGTTCTCTCCGTAACCTTGGTTATCGGCGTTACAGTTGCAATGCTTGTTTCTGCATTCGCTGCTTCCGCTCCGAAGTTCTCTGTAAATGTAGTTTCAGAGACTAAGGACGAGGTTAAGGTTGCATTCACTCTTGAAGACGGTAGCTTCTCGGCAATCGACTTCGTGGTTAACGCTTCCGATTGGAGCAGTGCTGATAAGAGCACGGGTCTTACCCTTAGTTCGATCGAGAAGGCACAGGCATACAAGGACTTCTATTCTGCACATGAGAATGATGATGCACCGCCTATCATGGCTACAAACAACAAGAATGGTAAAGTAAGCTATACTTCTATTGCACCTTATGATGCAAAGGGTCAGATGCTTATCTTCACATTTGAAAAGACTAAATCGGCTAAGGAAACGATTGTTGCAAGTGATATCGTTGTTGAGATTTCCAGCTGCACAGGTGCAGACAACAAGGAAGTTACAGCTTCTATTGCAAACAACATTCCTGCTGAAGTAGTTACAACAACAACTACTACTACTGCTGCTGATGTTACGACAACAACTGCCGCAGACGAAGATGTAACAACAACAACTGCTGCTGATGAAGATGTAACAACAACAACTGCCGCAGATGAAGATGTTACGACAACAACTGCTGCTGATGAAGATGTAACAACAACTACTGCCGCAGACGAAGATGTTACGACAACAACTGCTGCTGATGTTACGACAACAACTGCCGCAGACGAAGATGTAACAACAACAACTGCTGCTGATGAAGATGTAACAACAACAACTGCCGCAGATGAAGATGTTACGACAACAACTGCTGCTGATGAAGATGTAACAACAACTACTGCCGCAGACGAAGATGTTACGACAACAACTGCTGCTGATGTTACGACAACAACTGCCGCAGACGAAGATGTAACAACAACAACTAAGGCTGCCGATGTAACAACAACTAAGGCTGCCGATGTAACAACAACTAAGGCTGCCGATACAACAACCAAGGCTGCTGATACAACAACAGCCGATGCCGGCGTAGTTACAACAACTGCTTCTAACACAAGCGGTGATGTTGTTAACCCGAAGACGGGCGACCGTCTCACTGCTACATCGGCAGTAGTCGCACTTCTCGCTATCAGCGGTGCAGCTGTAGTTGCACTCCGCAAGAAGGAAGACTAATCCAAGAATTTAGGATTTATTCCGGATAAATCCTTACTGAATTCAAACGCCCCCACACAAGCCCATGGGCGTACGGCTTGTGTGGTTTTTTTATGTCTGAGGTTCAATGAACCTCTTTTTTATTTTATGCCGAAATTGCGAAATCATTCCGCAATGCGTAACGGTCGTATTGACAAGCCGTACGATTCACGATATAATAAAATTGAACCAAAAACAGGAGGCCAATAGAAATGAAGGACACAAAAATCCGAAAAAAGGTAATATGCATAGCTTTGGTTGCCGTCGTTGTATGTGTTGCCGCTGTGTGTGCATTTGCTTTTTTTCGTGAACCGAAGCTTGACGACGAGACGGCAAAATATGTTGAAGAGCAGATAATTACTCAGGCTTCCCAAACGGCTTTTCGTGAAGAAAACGATTTTCCCACCGCTTCATACAAGGTTTTGAAGACTCAAAAAAACGGCGACACAAAGGAAATTTACCTTGTTGCATGCTATGAAAATTATGCTGACAAGGACGGCTTAAGCGTGATTTCCGCAAGCTCCTCTCCGCTCGTTTTAACCGTGAAAAAGACGGACAACGGATATGAATTGAAGGAATATTGGAAGCCGGGCATGGGCACTGACTTTGAAACGAGCATAAACGAAAGATTCCCGAAGTCCGTGCGGAGCAAGGCTCTTGACAGCGATAAATATTCGGCTGAGCTTAAGCTGGAAAATCTTCAAAAGGCGGCTGCGCATTATGGAACAAATGCCGATAACACTGCGCAGGACGATACACAGTACACCACCAAAGCATATAGTTAAGGCAACGCCGCGCAACTGATGCGCACACCTTAAACAACATAAAAAAGCTCAACGGCTGCGCATTGCGACGCAGCCGTTTTTTATTGAAATATGAATTTTATTTTATCTGCCTCTATCTCACGAAGCCTTCCATCCGACCTGTTCGATATTGCCGTGCACTCGGTTTCGGGTGTTCGGTATTTAAGAATATAGCTTTCGCCGTTCGCTTTTGCCGATTCGGGCACGGTGTAGCACACGGTTTTCAACACGGAATAAAGGGCGATAAAAGGGCAAAGGATTTTTTTCTGCGCTGCCGTGCAGTCAAGCGTCATGCCGTCATAGCCGAGACGGCATTCGCTGTCGTCAACGGTGATCGACAGACCCTTTATCGGTGAAATTGTCTCGACGGTCATTATTCCCTTGTCGTCGTAATTTATCTTCGCCGAATATTCCGTATCGTTATAGCTTGCGCTGACGATTCCGTTCGGCTTCGACGGAGTGACGCTCTCTTTTTTAACTTTTTTGCCGCACGAGGGCAGAAAAATCATAATACTGATAAGCAGTATAACAAGGCTCTTTCTCAAGCTTATCCCCGATCATTCAAAATTTGAAAGAACCTCTGCGATTTCGCCGATCATTTTTGTCGGGGTAACTCCGTGCATGGAGTATTTTTTCTGCACATTGTCTCCGCAAAGTCCGTGTACATATACGCCGGCAATCGTTGCTGACTGCAAGCTCATAGACTGACAAACAAAAGAGGAAATTATACCTGCCAAAACATCGCCCGAACCGCCGGTTGCCATTCCGGCATTACCGGTTCGGTTTATGTACACGCTGCCCGACGGCCCCGCAACGACTGTGTTTGAACCCTTGAGGACGAGTATACAGCCGTATTGAGTTGCAAAATTTCTTGCCGTCTTAACTCTGTTGCATTGAATTTCTTCAATGCTCAATCCCATAAGTCTTGCCATTTCACCCGGGTGAGGTGTAAGGATCAGCGGCGCAGAGGTTTCTTTCAATATATTTATATTAAGCGAAACGGCATTTATTCCGTCTGCGTCGAGAATGATCGGTTTTTTTACATTGGCAAGGATTCCGTTGACTATCTGCACCGTGTCCTCGCAAAGTCCGAGTCCGCAGCCGAGAAGAACCGCCGTCGATTTTTCGGCAAGCTCAATGATTTGCGGCAAATTTTCCGCTTTCAGAAAACCGCCGTCGGTCGAGGACATGGGCTTCATCAGCGGCTCGGTAAGCTTCGGCGCAATCGCTGCGTATGCCGTTTCGGGGAAAACACAGTTGATCGTTCCGACTCCGCTTTCGACCGCCGCATTGGCAGCCATGACTGCCGCACCTTGCATATTGCGGCTGCCGCAAACACTCAGAAGCCTGCCGAAATCCCCCTTGTTTGCGGTGGGGTTTCTGGGCTTGAAGAAGCGTTTTATCTCGTTATGCTCGGCGGAAACAATAACATCCGAGCCGACCGCTTCGTAGCATTTTTCGTCAATTCCGATGTCGATCAGCGACACTATTCCGCACTGCTCCGAAGCCGGCTTGAGAATATGAACGGGCTTGTAGCAGGTTATCGCAAGGGTGTAGTCCGCCTTGAAAAAGTCGGATTTTATCTCGCCGCTGTTGCCCTCAAGTCCGCTCGGAATATCGACGGCAAATTTTTTGGCTCTCGACTTTGCGATATCGCCGAAAAATTCAGATGTTTTTTCGTCGAGCTTGCCGTGAAAACCGATTCCGAAAACGCAGTCAACGATTGCCGCCGCGCTCATGCAAGCCGAAACGCAGGCGTCGTAATTCTGCGTCAGGTCGGAAACCAGAACGGGCTTATCCTCAAGGTATGCGTACATAATTTTGGACTCATACGCCGTCGGGTATCCGTTGGTCAGCACAAGGCGTATTCCATAGCCCTTGTTGCTGAGATTTTTGGCGATAACGAAGCCGTCGCCGCCGTTCTTTCCCGAGCCGCAGAGCACGGCAACCGTTTTAGTCGCAGAATTCAGCCCGACAATGGTTGAGTGAATCTTTTCGGCGCAGGCATTGCCTGCATTCTCCATCATCTCGACATATGAGAGTCCGTTGACATCCGCATTTTCTTCGATGACACGCATCTGTTCGCAGGTGTAAATGAGCATATTGAGTCTCCTTAAAAAAAATTATCACAAATTTTCCACATACCAGTCAATGGCAAGCTTCAAGCCGGAATCAAAATCGTAATCCGGGTCATAGCCGAGCATTTCACGAGCCTTTGATATATCGGCGTGGGAGTGCTTGATATCGCCGGCTCTGTCGGGGCCGAAGTTCGGCTCGATATCCTTGCCGAGCGCACGGGTCAGCGAATGATAGATATCAATCAGATATTCCCGTCCGCCGTAGGCTATGTTAAAGGCGTTGCCTGCTGCCTCGTGAGGAGCAAGGCAGGCCTTGAAGTTAGCTTCAATAACATTCTCAATATATGTGAAATCTCTCGACTGCATTCCGTCGCCGTTGATAGTCGGCGTTTCGCCGTTCATGAGCAGCTTGATGAACTTGGGAATGACAGCCGCATAAGCTCCGTCGGGATCTTGCCGCTTGCCGAACACATTGAAATATCTCAGACCGTAGGTGTCCAGCCCGTAAAGCCTTGTGTAGAGCTTGGCATACTCCTCGTCAACACGCTTTGTCAGCGCATAAGGGGAGAGCAGATTGCCCTCCTGCCCCTCCGTTTTCGGCAGGGCGGGGTGATCGCCGTAAACCGAGGAGCTTGAAGCGTAAACAAATTTCTTGACTCCCTGCCGTCTTGCCGCCTCCAGCATATTCAGCGTACCCATGATGTTGTTCTTTTCGTAGAAAAGCGGCATTTCAATGCTTCTCGGAACGCTGCCCCATGCCGCCTGATTGAGCACATAGTCCACACCCTCGCACGCCTGCATACAGGTGTCAAGGTCTTTGATATCGCCCTTTATGAATAAATAATTCGGGTTATCCGAAAAAAGGTCTGCATTGGCCTGCTTGCCTGTTGAAAGGTCGTCAAGACATCTGACCTTGCAGCCCATATTCAGTATCGCTTCGCAAAGGTTTGAACCGATGAAACCTGCGCCGCCCGTTACGAGGAACACAGAATCCCTCGGAAATTTTAGATTTGCATATCCCATAGTTTATTTCCCTTTTACAGCCTCCAGTAGCTGAAGCCGTTTTTCTCAAATTCATTTTTATCGTAAATTCCCTTAACATCGAAGAGAATCTTTTTCTTGTTTCTGTCCGAATACATCGCCATAAGCTTTTCCGGGGAATACGCCTTAAATTCGTCATGGTCAACTGCAACAATGATTGCGTCAAAGCTTTTCGGCTCAATTTCGGTTATAAGCTCAATGCCGTATTCCCCCTTTGCCTCTGCAGCATCCGCCATCGGGTCGAATACAAAGGTGTTTATTTCGTAGGAATTCAGCTCGTCCAAAATGTCAACGACCTTTGTGTTCCTTGCGTCGGGGCAGTTACCCTTGAAGGTAAGACCGAGCACCAGAATGTTTGCGTTCTTAACCTTGACATCGGCACGGATCATTTTCTTGACAAGCTCCTTGGCAACATATGCGCCCATTCCGTCGTTTATGCGCCTGCCGGCAAGAATTATTCTCGAATGGTAGCCGAGCTGATCCGCCTTATAGGTCAGATAGTATGGGTCAACGCCGATGCAATGTCCGCCGACAAGACCCGGTTCAAAGTTCAGGAAGTTCCATTTTGTTCCTGCGGCTTTCAGAACGGATTTTGTATCGATTCCCATTTTGCTAAAAATCATCGAAAGCTCGTTTACAAATGCAATATTTATGTCACGCTGGCTGTTTTCGATAACCTTTGCCGCTTCGGCAACCTTTATGCTCTCGGCACGGTAAACTCCGGCTTTGATGATAAGACCGTAAACCCTTGCAATGGTTTCAAGAGCTTCGTCGTCCATGCCGCTGACGATTTTTACTATATTTTCGAGCCTGTGATTTTTATCGCCGGGGTTTATTCTTTCCGGAGAATAGCCTATCTTGAAATCAACTCCGCATTTAAGCCCGGATTCCTTCTCAAGAATCGGAACGCAGATATCCTCGGTCACTCCGGGGTAAACCGTCGATTCGTAGACGACAACAGAGCCTTTTGTAAGGTTGCGACCGAGAATCTCGCTTGCGCCGATAACGGGGGAAAGATCCGGAATCTTGTCCGAGCGAACCGGAGTTGGCACGGCAACAATATGAAATTTCGCTTCTCTGAGCCGTGTTTCGTCGCTTGTGAAATCAACGCTGCATTTCTTAACGGCGTCGTCGCCGACCTCCTTGGTCGGGTCTTTGCCGCCGATATAGGTTTTGATTTTTTTATCGTTTATATCAAATCCGATAACATTAACCTTTTTTGAAAAAGCGACGGCGATGGGCAGCCCGACATAGCCGAGCCCCACCAGCGAGAGCTTTTCCTCTCCGTTGACAATTTTATCATATAAATCCATTTTGAAGACCTCCGGAAGAATCTTACTGCGCAATCCGCACATCTAACTAATTATATCATTCTCACCGCTTTTGTGCAAGAAAAAATGCGGTTTTTGCAGTTTGTTGGACTGTTTTCGTTGCAAAAGGGCAAATTTTATGTTATTATAGGTTACAGAATATGAGCGGAGGCACGAAAATGAGCAATAACATTCCGATAAAAACAAGAGCCGTCGGCGGATTTGATAAAAAGCAAGTGGACGAATATCTTGAAAAGCTTGCCGCCGAATACGAAAAAGCGGTTGCAAAAGAGGATATTGCAAAGCTTCGTGACGAGATATCCGAGCTGAGAAAAGCGGTCAGCGAGAAAGACGGGGAAATTGTCGAGCTTAACGGAAGGCTTCGGGAGCTTGACAAAAGCAACGGGGATAAGCCCGATTTCGACAATCTCAGCAGTTCGGCGAAGAAATTTATCGACGCACACAACGAGGTCGTCCGCATTGCCGACGAAACGAGCAAATACATAAATTCAACGGAAAGCAAGCTCCCCGCCTTGCTGAAAAATCTTTCGACGGTCACAAGGAACATTGAGCGCCTTAGTACGGAGCTTTCGGAGCTTGAAAATCAGCTTGATTCCATTGAGATCACTCCGCCGCTTGAGGTTGAAGCCCGGGCAAATGAGCCGGAGCAGTTCAATATATTCGACCGGGATTTTGACAATTAAGGCAACGGGCTGTGATGAATTTTTGCGTTTCATCACAGCCCGTGGTTTTTATTCATTGTCCTTTTTAGCTTTCTTTGCGATAACCGCCACGCCGGCGATTATAACCGCAAGCACTATCAATGCCGCCGCTGCGACAATAACGATTTTCTTCTTATCGGTTGTCTTTGCGTCGGAGCTTTCGTCGTTCTTGTCCGATGTCGATTCGGCAACGGGCGTGGTTGACTCTGCGCTGAGCTCGGAGCTGTCTGCCGTTGTTGTGACTGCCGAGGTAGCGGTCGTTTTGTCTGAAGCGTTTGTTTTCTCAACGGCTGTACCTGCCTGACCGGCTGCGGCGGAGGTTTTGATCTCCGAAGAGCCGCCGATTTGAATGGTTTTGATATCGACAGCGATAACGCTGTCCGCCGTGCTGCCGCTGAGTCCGCAGTTTGAAACCGTGAGCTTGACATCATCCGCTTTAAGCTTGTCGGCTGAGGTTTTTTTCAGCGTCAGGGTTAAAAGATCCTTTCCGTTCACAGCCTTGAAGCCGGTTATCGAGGCAAATGTGAATTTTATCGGGTTTGTGTCCTTGTTGAAGGACATTATTACGGTATCGCCGAGATCAGAATTTAAATCGTTGGCGTAAATTTTGAAGTTTCTGAGTCCTGCACCGGTTGCGCACTTTTCAACGCTTAGCCTTTTGGAAAGCTCGACCTCAAAATCGAGACAGTTGAAAGCCGCACCGCCCTCAAAGTCTATTGAAACGACCGCCTTGGCGTCGCTTTCCGAAACAACATTGACGGAAAAGGTTGCGCTTTCGGCCGCAAGGACGGGCAGACACAGGCAGAGAGCCGTTGCGGCTGCGATAAGAATCGAAATTATTTTTTTCATGCTGAATTACCTCCGTTTGACCATTGTTTTGTTGCATTGGTCATTAAGGAAAGTATAACACAAAATAAAACTTTTTTCAACAGTCATATCTTTGTCTAATTTGCACAAGTTAAGATATAATTTTTTGTTTACTTTTCAATATTGACTATTTATAATAACTGCAATAGTATATTTGGAGGGCTGAGTTATGAAACAACAAGGTAAATTTCAACTTAATCAGATAGTTTTAGCGGCACTTTTTGCTGCGCTGACGACAGTCTTGACCTATTATGTCAAGGTTCCGAGTGTGAACGGATATATGCACATCGGAGATTCCATGATTTATCTTTGTGCAAGTATTCTCCCGACTCCGATTGCCGCACTTTCGGCAGGTATAGGCGCAGCTCTTTCCGACGCAGTCGGCGGCTACACAATGTATATTATTCCGACCTTTATTATCAAGGCGCTTTTGGTGCTGTGCTTTACCCACACGGCAAAGACTCTCCTTTGCAAAAGGAATATAATTGCCGTTTTTGTCGCAGCCGTTATCACAATGGCGGGCTACTATATAGCCGAGGTTATTATTCTTGCTCTTTCGTCTCCGGTCGGATTTGCGGAATATATTTTCAGCGTTCCGTCGTGGGTCAGCGCACTGAACACTCTCCCCGGCAATGCAATTCAGGCCGTATCGAGCGGCGTGCTTTATATTGTGCTTTCCGCTGCGCTTGACAGAGCAAAAATCAAAGAAAAAATAAGGAAGAATTAAAATGGCCGATATTGTTTACACTTATGGCGACAGCGTATATATGAATATAACCAACAAATGCCCCTGCTCCTGCGTTTTTTGCATAAGGAGCAACGGCGACGGGCTCGGCTCTGCCGATTCGCTCTGGTTGAAGAAAGATCCGACGCTTGAAGAAATTGAAAATGAAATCAACGATTTTGATTTTTCTCCGTATTCGGAGGTCGTTTTTTGCGGCTACGGCGAGCCGACGCAGGCACTGGATAATCTTATTTCAAGCGCAAGGTATCTCAAGGAGAAGCTCGGGCTTAAAATTCGGCTCAACTCAAACGGCTTGAGCGACCTTATCAACGGCAAGGAAACCGCAAAGCTGCTGGAGGGCGTTGTTGATTCTATCTCGATCAGCCTTAATGCGCCGAATGCAAAGCGTTATCAGGAAGTCAGTCGTTCACGCTTCGGCGAGGAAGCTTTTCCGGCTCTGCTGAAATTTGCAAATGACTGTAAAAAATATATCCCTAAGGTTAAGTTCACGGTTGTTGATGTTATAACCGAGGATGAAATCGCCGAATGCCGAAGAATTGCCGACGATATGGGGATTCCGCTCAGAGTCAGAGCGTGGATAAAGTAAAATCAGCACCGTGTCTTGCATGATTGCAAAGCACGGTGCTTTTGTGTTGTCTTAATTTCTTGCGGCTATTGCCTTGAGATTTTCCCAACTGATTTTTGCCGACTCAAAAATATCGAGCGGTGTTGAATCCTGTTCGATAATTATATATTCCACTTCGGAGTCACGGCACGCCCTGAAATATTCGTCAAGGTCAAGATTGCCTGTGCCGATCTCGGCAAAGTCACGGACAAAGCTGCCTTCTCCGTTCTTGACAATGCGATAATCCTTGAAATGGCAGACGCTGATACGCTTGCCGAGCTTTTTGATATATGACGCAGGGTCAACTCCGCCTGTCTGCGCCCAGTGGGTGTCAAAGATAAAGCTTATCAGCTCCGGGTCAAGTTCCGTGAGCATCTGGTATCCCGTTTTGCCGTTGGGATATCTCATGAACTCGAACTGGTGGTTATGGTAGGCGAATCTCATGCCTGCCGCACGGAGCTTTTTAACTGCGGGAGTAAGCTCCTCCACGAACCTTTTGACGCCGTTCTCGCCCCTGTATTTTTCTTCGATCCAGCCGATACCGACGGTTTTGCAGCCGAGAGCCTTGTGCTCCTCGATGACTGCGTCGGTGTCGTTGACTATTCTGTCAAACGAAAGGTGGGTCACGCAGACCTCCATACCGTGCTTTTTGCAAAGCTTTGCAATATCAAAGCTATTAAGGTGGGCGATACCCGACACCTGAACGGTATCAACGCCCATGTCCTCAAGCTTTGCAAGCACATTATCGAGATCATCAAGCGTTTTGATAACGGAGCAAAAATTAAAAAGAGTAAATCCGAGCTTCATAATCATTCTCCAATCACAAATTTATTGTCACCGTAAACGACCGTAACCTTTATCGGCTTATCCGACTTGACTGTTATGTTCGGCTTTTCGTTTTCATCACTTCTTGCCTCGCAGATGAGGTCGGCATAAGCGTCTCTGCCGACAGGAATACATTTGATTCCGTGGCGTTCGAGATTGTTGACATACCACACTATCTCGTTCTTCTCGGCGTGAACCTGAATTCCGAGAACATATTCAATGAGAACGGTTATCGGAATAATTCCTGCCCAGCCGACGAAATCGGCCTTTGCCGGGTTGCCCGGGTTTGCGGATTCCGGAGCATAATTTTCAAAGAAAGTACCCGTCTTATGGTAAACCTCCATCATGTTATCATAGTGGTTGAGGGCAATTTCATGTGCAAGCTTTTCGTTGCCGCACTCGGAAAGACCTCTTATTACCATATAGTTTGTCGGTGCCCAAACGCCGCCGTTCCAATATGCACCGTCATCCGAATAATCGGGGTGATCCGCCGAAAGGGTGGGTACACGGTGCGGACGCTTGAATTCCTTTTCATTCTCAAGATGAGCTATAAAATCGGCTTTTCTGTCCTCGGGAACGCCGTCGGCAAGCAAGCCCCAATAGCTTGCGATGCTCTTGACCTTGAGCAGCTCGCCGTTGCCTCTGCGGTCAAAATAGTATTTATCTTCCTCCGACCACATCTTTTCGTTGATGAATTTTGTCAGGTATTCAGCCTCTTTTTGAAGCTCGTCAACGCCGTCGGTTATGTCAAGCTCCTTTGCCATTTTCAGAAGCTCCTTGCAGCTGAGAAGAGCCTGAAAGTTTGCGTCTATCCATGACATAAAGCCGTGGTGGAAGGTCTCAACCTGCCAGTCCTCAACGCCGGGGACGGCTTCGAGGTCGGTTCTCGGCTGATTGTCCATGCCGCAGCCCCAGCCGCTTGACCAATAGGAACCGTCCTGCCAGCGGTGGTAGTTACGCATCCATCTGTGATAGCAGAGAAGCGGATAATAAACGTCGGCAAGGCGCTTTTTGTCGCCATAGTTTTGATAATACTGCCACTCGCACCATGCGAGAATTTCGGGACCCGTGCTTACTGGGTCGAGACGGTGGAATTTTGAATAACCGTTGCCCTCATGGTACTGTCTGCCGATGAAGCCGTCGGGCTCCTGCTTGCAATAGAAATCGTCGAGCGTGCCCTGAAATTTGAACACGCTGTCGCCGTATTTGCCGAACATCAGCATGAAGCAGCTGTCCCAAAGGAAGATGTCGCCGTTAAATGCGGCGTCAATGTACGGTGAAACGAAGCCGTTCTCCTCGGTCGGCTTTCCGAGATTTGAAAATGCGATTTTCCACGCTTTATAGTAGGCTTCGATTGAATCGGCATGGTCGTCCCAAACAGGCTCGGGAAGCTTATCCCTGTTGCTCTCAAAGTCGGGCAGCTCCGCCGTATTCGGCTTGCGAGAGATGAAGGGGTTGTGTTTTTCAACATCCGCAAGCTCAAGATAAGTGTCTAAGTATTCGGGCATAATATCCTCATTTCTGTTTTGTTGTTAAGGCGATGCCGCACAATTGCGGTGTGTTGCCTTAATTTATTCATCAACCATTCCCTGGAGCTCGTCCCAGAGGGAATATTTATCGAGCAATTCGTCATTCTTTGAATTGAGCATATCGGTGAATTCGATCAGCTTTTCGTAGTCGGTTTGAATTTCTTCCGTATTCAGCTTTTCCTGAATATCCTCAATCTCTTTTTCAAGCTCGGCAATGTCGTTTTCCGTTCTTGTCAGCTGAGTTTTGAGCCTTCTTTGCTGCGATGCCTGCTCCTTTTTCAGCTTGTAGTCGTTGACCTTTTCAGCCTTTTTTGTCGTGTCTGTTTTTGCTTCGGCAGGTCGGCGTGACGCTTTCTTTTCGATATAATAATCGTAATTGCCGAGGTATTCCGTAAATCCGTTTTCGTTAAGCTCCAGGATTCGTGAGCTTAGCTTATTTATAAAGTATCGGTCGTGGGAAACTATCAGCATTGTGCCGTCATAGTCAAGCAGGGTGTTTTCAAGCTCCTCACGGGAGAATGCGTCAAGATGGTTTGTAGGCTCGTCCAGAAGCAGCAGATTATAGCCGCCGAGCATGAGATTGAGCAGCGCTATTCTCGCTCTTTCACCGCCGCTCAGCTCGGAAATTTTCTTGAAAACATCGTCGCCCTTGAAAAGGAATGCTGCCAATGCGCTGCGAACCTGAGTTTGCGTCATCTTCGGATATTTCGACCAAATCTCCTCGATTGCGGTTTTGTTGAGGTCAAGTCCCGCCTGAACCTGGTCAAAATAACCCTTGAAGAGGTTTTCACCGAAGATAAATGTGCCCTCGTCGGGGGCGTATTGACCCATCAGCGTTTTCAAAAATGTTGTCTTTCCGCAGCCGTTGTCGCCGAGAATGAACACCCTTTCGCCCCTCGTTATGTGAAGCGATGCGTTGCGGAATATCGTCTTGCTGCCGAAGTTTTTTGACAGCCCGTCGGCGATAATAACATCGTTGCCGCTGACGCACTTCGGTTCAAAATGAAAACGAATCCTTTCAATTTTGCTGTCGGGGACAACAAGCTGCTCCTTTATCCTCTCAATCTGCTTGAGCTTGCTTTCGGCAGTTCTGATGTTCTTCTCCCTGTTCCACTGCCTTTGCTGAGCCACAACGCCCTCGAGACGCTGAATCTCTTTCATATCCGTTTCATATTTATCCTCAATTGCCTTTTGCTCGGCTTTCTTTTTGACGAGAAATTCGGAATAGTTACCCTTGAAGCATCGCACCTTGCGGTTTTCAAGCTCCACGGTCTTGTCTGTTATTTTATCGAGAAAATAACGGTCATGCGATATTACGAATATTGCACCGTTGTAGTTTTTTAAGAAATTTTCAAGCCATTCGACGGATTTTATGTCAAGATGGTTCGTCGGCTCGTCGAGGAGCAGAAGATTGCTCTTTGAAAGCAGAAGCTTCGCAAGAGCAACCTTGGATCGCTGACCGCCCGAGAGCTTGTCCGTCGTCAGCTTGAAATCGTCTTCGGAAAAGCCGAGGCCAAGCAGTGCACTCCTTGTGCGGCTTCTGAAGGTCAGACCGCCCTCGTTGTTGAATTTTGTTGTCAGCTCGTCCTGAAGCCGTAAGTCCTCTTCCATATCGCCGAGATTATGTTCAAGGCGATAATTGACCTGATTTATTTCAATTTCAAGGCTCATCAGCTCGTCAAAAACGCTGATAAGCTCGTCGTAAAGGGTCACGCCCTTTTTGGAGCAGGTGTGCTGCTCCATGTAGCCGAGCTTTGCGTCCTTGCCGATGACGACTGCACCTTCAGTCGGCTCAAGCTCGCCCCTGATGAGCTTCAATATAGTGGTTTTGCCCACGCCGTTTGAGCCGATAAAGCCTACCTTTTCTTTATCGTTTATTTCAAAACTAACATTTCTGAAAAGCTCACGCTCGCCGAACGAGAACGCAAGGCTCTGAAAACTTAATACTGTCATAATACACTCCGAATTTTGATACAAGGCAACATTATACAAGTATTTTACAACATCGGCGAAAAGAAAACAAGAGCTAAAGCCAAAATAAAGGACCTCTTACCGCAAAACGGCAGGAGGTCTGTATGTTATTTAGTTGGTGCTTTCTTCGGCACATAGCCGTAGTCTGTTTTCCATATACCGATCTGGCGGAAATAGAGAATAAATCCGACTATCGTCGTTATCGTTTCCGAAAGAGGGAAAGCGATCCAAGTGTAGTCGAGTCCCAAAAACGAGAACGCATAGAAAAGCGGAACGAGGCAGATTATCTGCCTGAGAAGCGTGAGCACGACGCTCGGTGCACCCCGTCCTATAGCCTGAAAGAAAATAGGGAGCATGAGCGAAAATGTTGCGGGGAAAAAGCTGCTTGCGATTATTCTCAGCGCTGTTTTGCCTATCTCAAACACCTTTTCGCTCTTTGAAAATATGCTCAGAAGCTGAACGGGGATAAGCTCGAAGCAGAGTATGCCGACGACCATGAATGTGATCGTGATAATGAACGACCACTTCATGACCTCCCTTGTCCTGTCAAAGCTGTGATTTGTGTAATTATAGCTGAGTACGGGAACGATGCAGGTTGTAAGACCGATAAGCGGAATGAAGAAAAATGTTTGGAGCTTGTAGTAAAGACCGAGAACCGTTACCGCCTCGTCGCAGAAACGGACGAGAATAATATTCAGCGCAACAATGTAAACCGTATACATCAGCTGCATGATTATCGAGGGATAGCCGAGCTTGAAGATTTTGCCGATGTATTCCGTAATCTCCGAGGGCTTCGGCGGCTTTCGGAGTCCTTTTGCGCCCGTAATTATCGCCGCAAGGATCTGTCCGCCGACCGTCGCTATCGCCGCTCCGGCAATACCCATTTTCGGAAACGGACCAAACCCGAAAATCAGCAGCGGATCAAAAACGCAATTGAAAACCGCACCGCAGATCTGTGCCGCCGTCGGCAGAACCATGTTTCCCTCGGCCTGATGTACCTTTGAAAAAATACCCTCGGTGAAAAGTCCGATGCTGCCGACGCAGACGATCATTCCGTATGTATAGGCATAGTCAAGAGCGGTCGGATCGTTCGCCGAGGTTTTGAGATAGGACTTGAGAAAAAGCACCGTCGCCGCCGCAAAGAGCAGCCACAGAACGATTGAGATTACAAAGCCGCTGCCTGCCGCTCTGTTCGCCTTTTTGCTGTTCTTCATGGCGTAGTATTTTGCCATCAGAGTGTTCACTCCGACCCCGGTTCCGACCGCAAGCGCAGTTATTATCAGCTGGATCGGATAAACTATAGACAACGCCGTAAGCCCCTGCTCGGAATACCTGCCGACGAAAAAGCTGTCAACGATGTTGTAAAGCGACTGAATGAGCAGCGCCAGCATGACCGGCGGAGCAATTTTCAGAAGTATTTTAGGTATGCTGTCCGTGCCGAAGAAGGTCGGATCGTTATGTAATTCTTTTTTCATGAAACAACGCCCGCTTTGGAGATTATAGGGATCGCATGAAGCGACCCCTGCGACTGAGATTATAGCAGTGTATGTTGCCTATGTCAACTGTAAATATCGTTGTTATTTTCTTCTTCGTTCATCTCATAGACCGAAAGCTCATCATCATTGAAAAATGCAACGAATATCTTGCCGATGGGTGGGAAATTACCGTCCTTTAGCTCTTTTCTGAGCCGAATCTCGTTCTTGCCGCACGCCTTGAGATTTTCAAAAAGTATTTCACCGTCGGATATCACGACGACGGGGGAGGAAACCTTTGGCGGCTGTATACCCATGTCTTGAGGATTTACGGGTCTTAAGTCTGATTTCGGCAGGAAGCTGAGCTGACCGTTCGGTTCCATGACAACGGTTTGCAGATCGTCAATATTGAAATAACCGTTTATTCTGCATTGAGTCAGAAATTCGTTCAAATCAAGCTTGGATTTCTTGAAATTCTCACGGTAAAGCGTTCCGTTATCCATAAGGATAACCGCCTTGCCGACAAAAAATCTGCGAAAGCCGATGAATTTATTTGAGAGAATCGAAAAAAGCATTGCAAAAAATCCATAGATGACAATGGCGATGGCAGGCTTCCAGCACTCGTTGAGCGGACAGAACGCCATCTCGGCGGCAATCGAGCCTATCGTTATGCCGTTGATGTAATCAAACAGGCTCAGCTGAGAAACCTGACGCTTGCCCATCAATTTTGTCAGGAAGAACAGCTCGGCAATCGAAAGCACCGAGGTCAGACAGATTTTTAAAATTTCCATAATATCACCTACATTATTATTGACGCATTAACAAATAATAACCGTGGCGGAATCTTCCGCTGTCCGCATCGTAAATGTCAATATATTGTGGAATTAAAAAATACAATAAGCTTTTTGTACAATATGCTGAAAAAAACTCAACATTTGAGCGGCTGTGGCAAGTCGCATACAATATATTGATATCGGCTGCGAGAATATGTAATATATATTGTGGTTTTGGCGATAAAATCGTTTTTTTGTCACTCGGCAAAAAAATATTGAACTTTGCATGATTTAGTGTTATAATCTTAACGGTTTATAATAAATATGGTTATTTGCCGTCTTTATGGCATAAATGGGAAATTTATCTTTTTTTACATATATAAAATTTAAGGAGTGTAACGGGTGGATAAGATATATATCAACGGCGGAAAGCCGCTCCACGGCGAGGTTACCGTCAGCGGAGCGAAAAATGCCGCTGTCGCAATTCTTCCGGCAGTTATCCTGGCACAGGATGTGTGCAGGGTGGAAAATATCCCCGATATCAGCGATGTTACGATGATGATAAGAATTCTTCATCAGCTGGGCGCAAAGATCACCAAGGTTGACGCAAACACCTACGATATAGATTCATCAACAATAAATTCATATGTCGTTTCCCATGACATGACAAAGCATCTCAGGGCTTCCTACTACCTTATCGGCTCTCTGCTGGCTCGTTTCGGCAGGGCGAAGGTAGCCATGCCCGGCGGCTGCAATTTCGGCGTTCGTCCGATAGATCAGCATATCAAGGGCTTTGAGATACTCGGTTCAACCGTTTCTCTCAAGGAAAATGCTATGATCGATGTTGAGGCTCCCGACCTTACGGGAGGATTGGTCTATTTCGATGTGGTTTCCGTCGGCGCAACAATCAATCTCATGCTCGCCGCCGTTAAGGCAAAGGGCTTGACGATAATCGAGAATGCCGCAAAGGAGCCGCACATTGTTGACCTTGCAAACTTTTTGAATTCCATGGGCGCAGATGTTCGAGGCGCAGGAACGGATGTTATCAAAATCCGAGGCGTTGAGCATATGCACGGCTGCACCTATTCGATAATTCCCGACCAGATCGAAGCCGGCACATTCATGGTTGCCGCAGTTGCGACTCAGGGCAATGTTCTTGTAAAGAATGTTATCCCGAAGCACCTTGAGTCGATTACCGCCAAGCTTATCCAATGCGGAGCGACGGTTGAGGAATATGACGACTCGGTTCGTGTAATAGGCAACGGCAGACCGAACAGATGCAACATCAAGACGATGCCGCATCCGGGTTTCCCGACGGATATGCAGCCCCAGTTTGCAACCATGCTTTCGGTTGCCGACGGCACAAGCATTGTCTCGGAGGGCGTTTGGGACAGCCGCTTCCAGTATGTTGAGCAGCTTGCAAGAATGGGCGCAAACATTTCCGTCAACGGCAAGGCGGCCACCATTGAGGGCGTTGAATATCTCAACGGTTCTCCCGTCAAGGCGGATGACCTCAGAGCCGGCGCAGCAATGCTTATCGCAGGCCTTATCGCAAGGGGCACGACCTCAATTGAAAATATAGTATATATCGACCGCGGCTACGACAATGTTGTCGGCAAGTTCAGCAATCTCGGCGCAGATATCGTCAGAGTCAGCGAGGAGGACAAGCCCAAGCCGCTGGAGAGCACACAGGTCGGTTAAGACAACACCGCACACCTAAATTTCGATTTTATGCCCCGAGCAGATCGGGGCAATAATTTTGTTACACAGGAAGGTACATATGGCTCGTTTTTGTTCACTTTTTTCGTCAAGCAGCGGCAACTGCACATATATCGGTTCTTCGGGTGGCGGAGTGCTGATTGATGCTGGAGTGAGCGCAAAGCAGATCTCATGGAAGCTCAACGGCATCGGTGTCAGCGAGAAAGAAATCGGCGCTGTTTTTGTTACCCATGAGCACAGCGATCACGTTAAGGGTTTGCGTGTTTTTGCTTCCAAATACAATATCCCCGTCTATGCGACCGAGGGAACTATTCGGGAACTTGAAAAAATGGGCATAATCAACGGCAAATTTCCCGTTATCCCTATCGGCGACGGCGTTGAATGCAACGGACATAAGATTGTTCCGTTTCGTATTTCGCATGATGTTGCCGAGGGCTGCGGCTACTCTGTTATAACAAGCGACGAAAGAAAAATCTGCGTTGCGACCGATACCGGAATAGTTACCGACGAGATGAGGACGGCTCTTATCGGCTGTGATCTTGCGCTTGTTGAGAGTAACCACGATATAGGTATGCTGCGCAACGGCAGCTATCCATATCTTTTGAAGCGCCGAATCCTTTCCGATTTAGGGCATCTTTCAAATGTTGTGTGCGGCGATTTTGCCGCCGAGCTTGTCAAAAGCGGCACAACAAGGCTGATTCTCGGACATTTAAGCAAGGAGAACAACATTCCCACCCTGGCGTACAGAACAACAAAATCCGCCCTCGACTGCATGGGGGCAACCGAAAACAGGGACTATATACTCAAGGTAGCAGGCTCCGATGAGCCGGAAACGGTGGTGCTTTGATGTTAGGCGTTACGGTGATATGCGAGGCAAAGCTCAAGGAAAAATATCTCAGGGAAGCTTCGGACGAATATGTTAAGCGGCTCGGCGCATATTGCAGGCTGAATATAATCGAGCTTTCGCCGAAAAGGCTTCCCGAAAATCCGTCGGAGAGTGAAATAGCAAACGCTCTGGACGCCGAGGGAAAGGAGATAATATCCAAAATTCCGAACGGCTCAAAGGTTTTTTCCATGTGCATTGAGGGCAAACAGCTCAGCTCGGAAAGGCTTGCAAAGGAGCTTGAAGCCTGCGGCGTGCTCGGCTTCAGCAGCATTGTTTTTATAATCGGCAGCTCCTACGGACTTTCCGACGAGGTGAAAAAGCGCTCGGATTTCAGGCTGTCGATGTCCGAAATGACATTTCCTCATCAGCTGGCAAGAATCATGCTTCTTGAGCAGATTTACAGAGCGTTCCGCATAAACGGCGGCGGAAAGTATCATAAATAAGGCAAATTTGGGGAAAAAGTAAAAAAATTCTTTTCAAACCCTTGACAAGAGAAAAAAGTCGTGTTAAAATTCGTACAAATAAAATATTTAAAGACGGTGACGAAGAGGACTTAAGGCGGTAGCTTTTCAGAGAGTCGGCGGCAGGTGAAAGCCGATATGTGAGCTTTGAGTTTGTAGCTTCTGAGTCGGAGGGAAGAAAGATTTTCAAGTAGAACCCTCTCGTATGGCTGCGTGAAAGCATAGGACTTGTTGGAGTCTGAAGTGGCGTTCGGTGAACGCAATTTGAGTGGTACCGCGGGTAGTAAATTAAGTAATTACAACTCGTCTCAAGGCAATGAAGCCTCGAGACGGGTTTTTGTTTTTTGACGGATCTTTTTCCGTTATACGAATTTTATCCCTCTTGGCATATAAAAATATAACCTGCAAAGGATAAAATCCGTCTAACGAAAACTCATCAAAAATTCAGGCATAACAGCCTAACCATAAAACAGCGAAAGGAATGGTCACAAATGAAAGAAATGACAGGATTGAATTTCAAAATCAATGAAATGGCTCAGCGAATCAAAGAGCTTCGAGAAATTGTGGGATTTACTCCTGCCGAAATGGCGGAAAAAACCGACATGACTATCGAGGATTACATCGCTTGCGAGCGTGGCGAGAAGGATCTGACATTTGCTTTTTTGTACAGGTGCGCAATTGCGTTCAATGTTGATGTCAACGATATTATCGAGGGTAAAAGCCCCGTTCTTGCTTCATATACGGTCACAAGGAGCGGCGAGGGCCTTGAAATCGATCATGCTCACGGCATGGAATACTATAACCTTGCCGCTGCCTTCAAAAACAAGATTTGTGAACCGCTTTTCGTTAGGTGCGACCCGAACGAGGGCAGCGACGATATAGCCCTCACGACCCATGCCGGACAGGAGCTGGACATCGTTGTCAGCGGCACATTAAGGGTTCAGGTCGGCAACCATGTTGAAATTCTCCGTCCGGGAGACACTATCTTCTTCGACAGCTCAACGCCTCACGGCATGATAGCCGTTGACAAAGAGGAAACGACCTTCTACGCCATTGTTCTGAATCCGGCAGGCGAGGTCGTTACGCCGAAGAATACGATCAATGACGAGTCCCCCAAGAGAACGGGTACGGGCAAGCGAATCTATCACAACTTTATTCATCCGAAGGAGGACGAAAGCGGCAAGGTTATTTCTCTTTCCTATGAAAACGAGGACAAATTCAACTTCGCTTTCGACATTGTTGACGGACTCGGAAAGAAGCTTCCGGATAAGCTTGCGATGCTTCATATTGACAAAAACAAGACCGAACGCCGATTCTCTTTCAAGGATATGATGGAATATTCCGCTCAGACGGCGAATTACTTCAAGTCGCTCGGAATCAAGAAAGGCGACAGGGTTATGATAGTCCTCAAGAGGCATTATCAGTTCTGGTTCTCAATTCTTGCGCTTCACAAGATAGGTGCGATCGCAATTCCCGCAACTCATCTTCTTCAGGAGCATGACCTTGATTATCGCTTCAACGCTGCCGGAGTAAGCGCAATTCTTTGCACCTCGGACGACGACACGGCTCATCAGGTTGACCTTGCGGCGAAGAACTCTCCGACGCTCAAGACGAAGATTATCGTCGGCGAGCCGAGAGAGGGCTGGCATGACTTCAACGACGAGGTCAAGCTCTTCAGCAAGGAATTTGAACGCACCGACGACAGTGCGTGCGGCAACGATTTGATGCTTATGTTCTTTACCTCCGGCACAACAGGCTATCCGAAAATCGCAGCTCATAACTTTAAATATCCCCTCGGTCATTTCGTAACGGCGAACTACTGGCACTGCGTAAATCCAGACGGACTTCATCTTACAATTTCCGACACAGGCTGGGCAAAGGCTCTTTGGGGCAAGCTCTACGGTCAGTGGCTCTGCGAAGCCGGCATATTTGTTTATGACTTTGATCGCTTCCACGCATCCGATATTCTCCCGATGTTCAAGAAATACAATATCACGACCTTCTGTGCACCGCCGACGATGTACAGAATGATGATCAAAGAGGATCTCACCAAGTATGACCTCAGCTCGATTGAACATGCAACCATTGCGGGTGAGGCACTTAACCCCGAGGTTTTCCGCCAGCTCAACAAGCTCACAGGACTCAAGGTTATGGAGGGCTTCGGTCAGAGCGAAACAACGCTCGTTGTCGGCAACCTCTTCGGTTCGGAGCATAAGCTCGGTTCAATGGGCAAGCCTGTTCCGACCTTCGATGTTGATATCGTTGACCCGGACGGCAAGAGCGTCGGCGTAGGTCAGGAGGGTGAAATCGTTATCAAGGCGGAGCATAACAAGGTTCCGTGCGGACTATTTGTTGGCTATTACGGCGACGAAGAAAAAACCTCCGAGTGCTGGCATGACGGACTTTATCATACGGGCGATGTTGCGTGGCGTGATGAGGACGGCTTCTACTGGTATGTCGGCCGTATTGATGATGTTATCAAGTCGTCGGGCTACCGCATAGGACCGTTTGAAATAGAGAATGTCATCATGGAGCTTCCGTATGTTCTTGAGTGCGGCGTTTCGGCTGCCCCCGATGAGGTAAGAGGTCAGGTAGTTAAGGCTTCAATTGTTCTGACCAAAGGCACAGAGCCGACCGAGGAGCTTAAGAAAGAGATCCAGACCTATGTTAAGGAGCATACCGCACCGTATAAATATCCGAGAATCGTTGTTTTCAAGGACGAGCTTCCCAAAACAACGAGCGGAAAGATTATCAGAAACAAGCTGTAAAAGGAAAGGCAACATCGCACAATTGCGGTGTTGCCTTAATTATTCACCTGTTCAGTTGCAAGCTTTTATATCGCCGACTTAATGCTTTTAAATTCAATCAACCTCTGGAACGGAGCTTTGGCGGAAGCTGCGTATTTATTATCGCTGATCGTTACCTTGGAACAGCTTTGGCGAATTATGATTCGTCCTCGTTTTGCTTCCCATTTGCCATCCGTATTGGTGATTTTATTTCCGCAAATTTTGAGATTAGACGCATTCGACGCATCAATAAGCCTGTTGCTGAAGTTTTCAAAGCTGTTGTTTTCGATGATTATGTTATAGAAAAGCGTAGCTTCGGCGGAGCTGCCGTCAATATTTGTCGATATATCTATTTGCGCACCCCAATTTGCAACATTACACTCAACGAAGCTGTTGTTTCTGACAACAAGACCGTTGACGCCCGTGCCCTCAAGCCAATATCCCGACGAAATGTCCATGATGATCTTGATCGGGTTTGCCATGGTTTTATAGAATCTGTTGTTTTCACAGAGTCCGTTGTCGCTTTGGAGGAGCAGACCTCTTGCACGGTTTTCGTGGAAATAATTGTCGCTGATAACATAATTTCCGCTGTTAATGCTGCCGTTTGAAACGATGCAGTCTTTGACGACACTGTCGGGAAGTTCTCGGTCAAATGTAAGTCTGTAGCCGTCAACGGAAACAACCGTTGCCGAGAAGCCGAGGTCGTTAAGTGCTTTGCTGCTGAAAATTGCGGTATCTCCGGCAGCAAAATTGTTTGAGGTGGCGTAAATTTCAACCGTTTTTGCGTCGGGCTTGCTTGTTACCATTGCAACATTGTCATGTACATTAACATCATCGTCGCCCATGAAGCTGAAATCGCAGCCGCTGATTTTGAATTTACCGTTTGTGTTGGCGATATGCACGCCGTCGGCGGTTGCCGAAGCTCTGTTATCGTTTGGGTGTTCGGGGTCAAGCCCAATCACGCAGTCAAGCAGCTGAAATCGCTCGGAACGGCTCTCAAAAACCCAGCCCATACCTGCAACGGCATAAAGCTTGATGTCGGAAAATGTGATGTTCGATGTGCCGTAAACATTGAATGCATTTCCACCGTAAACATGGTGGCGCAGGAGGAAAATATCGTCGTTTAAATAGTCGTCGAGCGAGCCGTCATGTGTGATTTTTAATACATTACGCTCGGTCTTTTCAACGGATTTAATGGAGTCTGGCTGCTGATAAACATAGTTCTCTCTGAATTTTTTCCTTGTTCCGGGAGTGAGCGTTTCAGGATCATATTTTGTGAACGCCATTATCGGAATATCCTCCGAAACCTCGTCAAGCTCCGTGAATTCAATTTCAAGAGTGTGAGCCTTGGGGTCGGCATTTTTAATTTTCACAAGAGAGGCGAGCCTTGACGCTTCAAAATTCCATGTTATACTAAGACCTCGAAGCTCGATACAGTCGCAGCCGGTGATGTAAAAATAATTCGGGTGCTCAAAAACAAACTGTGCGCCGTCGGCGTCAATGAGAATGTTTTTGAGGCCGTCAAGAATAATTGCCGAGTCGGTTCGGAAACTGTATTTGCCGCCGTCAATCTTGAGCGTTGTGTTCGGGTTCGCCTTGCAGTATTCAATCGCCTTGCAAAATGCAGAATAGTTATCATTTGCCGCAGTGCTTACGCCGAAATCGGAGGTGTTGACGGTCTTATAATTATTTTCATTCGGTCTTGCAATGTAGAAGGTCGAATTATTTACGCCATCAACTCGGTCGTAGGAACGAGCCTCATCGGCTGTCGGCTCTTTTTCAATGATGAGACTGTCAAACGGGGTTATCGGCGTTGTGTTAAGATTAAAAATCGGAGCGACAAGCGTCAAAAATGCCGTTACGATGCACAATAATGTTTGAGTCATTCTGTCACCTCATTTTGCACTGATGTGAAAGCCTGTTGTGCTGATAACGGCGATTTTAGTGCCGAGATCGTCGGTTATCGTTATTTCATAGAAGCATAGTTTTTTACCCTCACGAACCTTTTGACATTCGGCAAAAAGCTTTTTGCCTTTTGATGAGGTGAGGTAGCTTATGTGGCTGTCCGCCGTGGCGGTGAAGTTTTCGGGGGTATTGGTCGCAACGGCGAAGGCAAAATCGGCGAGGGTGAACATAACGCCTCCCATGACCTGACCGTGTGCACCGTAGTGCCGTTCGTCAAGCTCAAGGCTGCACATTGAATAGCAGTCGTCAACCTTGTCTATCTTTACGCCCGTGACCTCAACTGCGTATCTGTCGCCCTCGAAAAATCGGCGTGTTTCTTCAATATCTCTCATTAAATCAGTCCTTTGAAAAATTTATTATGCTGTGTCACTTTTAATAATATCATATTGATTTTAAAAGTCAAGAATCCGCCTGCATTCTGTGTTGCGGTGTTGCCTTTCTGCGCAGCTTGTGATAAAATAAACCCGAAAAGGCGGTGATGCAATGATCAAAACGGTAATTTTTGACCTTGACGGTCTGCTGGTGGACAGCGAGATGATGACATATGAATTTTTTGTAAAAACACTTGCGGAAAACGGACATAAAATTACTCTGAAAGAATATGCGGATATTTATTGCGGCCGTACCGCAGTCCGAAACCTTACGGAATTGATCAAAAACTACGACCTGCCTTTTGATGTTGAAAGCGGTCTTGCTCTTACCCATGAGGCGGAAAAAGAATATCTGAAAACCAAGGGCGTTCCGCTTAAAAAGGGCGCAAGGGAGCTTCTTGATTTTCTCAGAAATAACGGTTACGGTATCTATCTTGCCTCCTCAAGCGGAAAGGAAAGAGCGCACACGATTTTATCGGGCAACGGCGTTGACGGATATTTTGACGGCGGAGTTTTCGGCGACGAGATTGGACGCAGCAAGCCTGCGCCGGATATCTTTCTTAAAGCAAAGGAAAAGGCGGGGACGAAAGCCGAGGAGTGCCTTGTTCTTGAGGACAGCGACGCAGGAATCCACGCCGCCTATGCCGCAGGGATTCCCGTTATCTGTATTCCCGACCTGAAGCAGCCGTCCGAGGAGTCGAGGAAAATGGCGGTTCGCATTCTCCCGTCTCTGCTCGATGTTAAAGAATTGCTTGAAAATAAATAAATATAAAAGCAAACAGACTGTGGCATTGATAAATTGTCACAGTCTGTTTTTCTACTTAGATAAGTCTGAATGTCTTGACCTCATGCGGCTTCATGCTGAACTCAAATTCACCGTTTTTGCAGGGAATTTCGTGTTCGTCACATTCCATAAGGTTACATTCGATAACCCTTGAATAGTCAAGGTCGAACCATACTTTCGCCGTGCAGTGGCGTGTTTCGGATTCATACATTCTGACGATTATTCCGTTGCCGTCCTGCGCCTGCTTAACTGCGTCAAGAATCACGCTGTCGCCGTCAATTTGCGCAAAGCTGCGGCCGGTATTGCCATCGCCGCCGTTTGCCTTGATAAACTCGCCGTCGAGCCTGATGTTTTCCTCAAAGCCGAGCCTTACCGTGCCGGCGTCACGCCATGTTCCCTTGTGAGGATAGAACGAATATCTGAACGAGTGCATTCCGATATCGCCGAGCGGATCGGGGAAATTCGGACCTCTGAGAAGCGTTATTTTCATCACATTGTCGTGCGCATTGTAGCCGTATTTGCAGTCGTTGATTATGCTTGCGCCGTAGCCTCCCTCGGAGAGATCGGCCCACTTGTGGGCGCAGAACTCGAACTTGGCCTGATCGTAGCAGGTGTTGTAATGGGTCGGATATTCTGCTGCGCCATGAGCAATCTCGCAGCTTGCGTTGCGGCTTCTGATATCAACCGGGAACTCAGCCTTGAGGATTTTTTCACGCTCGTGCCAGTCAACCGTTGTGTCAAAATCAACCGTCGGCTTGTCCTTTTCAAGAATGATATCCTGAGTAACGGTTGATTCATGGAATCTTCTGACAACACGGATAACACCCCTGAGCGGTGAGCTTTCGACAACCTCAATGCTCTCGGCGTCGATAAGTTTTACGGATTTCATCTGATAATCAAACTCAAGGTTCCATGCGCTCTCGTGAATGGGCTTGTCGAGGGATACGGTCATAAGGTTTCCCTTGCCCGTGAGGAGTTGCCTGCCGGACTGCTTGTCAACTATCTCGTCGAGCAGTCCGTTATCGTCAAGAACGACCATGAGGTATTTATTTTCAATGGAATTTTTTGTTGCCTTGACCGAATCAAATTCTGCCGCTTCGTCGCAGAGGGTGAAAATTCCGTAGCCGAAGGCAGGCACGGGATCGGCATAGAATTCAATATAATGCTTGCCGTTTTCGCTGTAAACCTTGCTTGAAAGAAGCTCTCCGTCGGAATTTTTGATGCCCTTTGCGGCATACGGAATCTCGGCCTTGACAAGACCCTTTGTCTGCCATGTGAGCATATTCCAGACAAGCACGGAATCGTCTTTGACCTTTACGCTGTTAAGAATTTTGCTCTTGCCGTCACGGATAAGTCTGCCGCCAAGCTCACGAAGCTCGGCATATTCCGCTCTCGTGTTCTCCATCGCCTCGTGAATGGAGGTGCCGGGGAGAATGTCGTGGAACTGGTTGATGAGAAGAATTTTCCATGCCTTTTCAATATCCTCGGCTGGATAATTCCCCCCGAAAACATTGAGAATCTCGGCGTTCCTCATCATAAATTCACCGCGGCGGTTGTTCTTCTTGATGAATGCCTGACTGGTGAATGTGCCTCGGTGGTTTTCATAGTAAAGCTCGCCGTCATAAACGGGAAGCTTGTCAAAATCGCCGTCAATGGCATGGAAAAACTCCGAAACCTTGCCGTTTCTCGTTTTTGGCATACCGGGGAGCTTTTCAAGACGCTTGCCGCTTTCTACCTGCTTGAAGGTGCATCCGCCGCCGCCGTCGCCGTAGCCGAACATACCGCAGGAAATGTCAACAATGCTGTTCTGGCTGTTGTTTCTGCGAAGCCGTGTTATGTAATCTGCGTTGTACTCGCTCTGGTACGGCTGTTTGCAAAGGTAGGCGAGAACCTCATCGCCGCTGTGCGCTCTCCAGCGGAAAACGCTGTGCGGAAACTCGTTGGTGTCGTTAAAGAAGAGCTTTGATGTCATGAAATATTTCATGCCCGAACGCTTGATGATCTGCGGAAGCGCCCAAGTGAAGCCGAAGCAGTCCGGCAGCCAGTAAATATCGGACGAAACGCCGAATTCCTTCATGAAAAACTCTCTGCCGTAAAGAAGCTGGCGAATAAGAGCCTCGCCGCTTGCGATATTTGTGTCCGCCTCAACCCATGCGTTGCCGACGATTTCCCACTGTCCGTTCTTGACCTTCTGCTTAACTCGCTCGAAGATGTCCGGATAGTGCTTTTTCATAAAGTCATAAAGAACCGCCTGGCTCTGAGTGAATTTAAAGTCGGGATAATTGTCCATAAGGGCAAGATTGTTGGAAAAGGTTCTTGCCGTTTTTCTTGTGATTTCTCTGACTGTCCAGAGCCATGCAACATCAAGGTGGCTGTGTCCTGCCATGATGATTTCACCGGGGGAGGAGTAGTTAATTTTTTCAATTTCACCCCAAAGCACATTGACTGCACTCGGCACGGAAGCGATAAAAGCCTCGCCGCCGAGGTCAAAGTCAAGCTGATGAACCGAATCGTCAATGGCGTTGAAAAGACGGGACTTTACATATTCATCCTCGCAATGCTCATATGCGTCCCAAGCGGTCGAGATATCGAACCAATAGCTCTCGGTCAATTTGTCAACCGTGATAAGCTCGGCTCTTCTCAGTGAATATTCCATGAATTTTGCGCCTGCGACCGCACGATCGCAGAATCCGGCGCAGTTGACCGCACCCTCAACCTGAATATTGAGCTTTTCGCCGGCTTTAACTCCGTCCTTAAAGAGGATCTCCGTGCGGTGAACCCAGCCGAAGTTTTCCTCCGAGCTGACTGCGCCGACAATTTGACCGTTGATTCTGACAATGGCTTCACCGCCGAAATCGATTGAAAGATATACCTTTTTGCCCTCAAATTCGGCAGGCACGGTGATCTCGGCCTCGAAGTATCTCGTTTCGTCATAACCGGCCCTCCATTTGTCGCCGAGCCGCATTTGAATCGGTGGATTCTCGTCGAGAACGATATTGTTCGGACTGACATGCATACCCGTGTAGCTTTTCCACGAGCTTATTTCAAAGCGATTGGTCACGCAATACGGTTCGATTTGTACGATTTGATTTTTGAGTACCTTTGGATTAAGTGTGTGCATTTTTGAACATTCCTTTCTTTGGAGGAAATTGAAATTTGAATATAATTTACTGCGCTAAGGAAGCTTGCTTTATCTGTAGCACTCCACAACGCCTGCATTGCCGCTGAGTTTGAATTTGCCCTCGGCGGCAACGGGCATCAGGAAATAATCGCCTTTTTTGATTGATTTTTCGTAGCCGTCGCCTGTTATTTTGCCCTCGCCCTCGGTAACGACATAGATCCTTGCGCCGTTGTTAAGGCTGAATTTGCCGCCGGAAAGCTCGATTTTTCTGACTGTGAAGCTCGTTGTCATTCTTTCGTCGATGAGCGAAAGATATCTCACGCCGTCGCTGTCGCCAAGCGTTACCGGCTCAATCGGCGCAGGATATTTCAGATTGATATCGAAGCACTCCATGACGGTGCTTTTGTCAATGCCGAGATACATTTCATGATCGCTGAGCTTGTAATCGCCGCACCAACGCTCGGGCTGAATCGTGAAATCCGACGGTTCCTGAACCTCAAGAAGCAGACAGCCCGCTCCGATGGCATGAACCATTTTGGCAGGGATATAAATGACATCGCCGGGCTTGACCTCGAAGGCTTCGAGCAGATCCTCCATAACGGTTTTGCTGTTTTCGCTTTCCTCGATTGCTTTTTCAAACTGCTCCATGGTAACTCCGTCCTTGAAGCCGTAGAAAACCTTTCCGCCGGGGCGAGTGGCAAGAATGTACCAGCTTTCCTCCTTGCCGTAGGAGGAGTTGAAATATTTCCTTGAAAAAGCCTTGTCGGGGTGAGCCTGAACGGGAAGCCTGATTGCGCTGTCCAGAATTTTCGTCAGCACGCCGAGATCGTCACGCTCGCCGATGATCTCGGTTTTGTACTTGCACAGGGCGTCGCTGAGATAAAGCTCCTCGCCTTTGATTTTGGAAACGCCCTCGTATTCGTCGGTGCTTCCGTCGTTGAGCGCATGGACATTTGAAACGACCCATTCCTCGGGATAGTTGCCGTCTTCGGAATCGTCGGAGAAAAAGTCGGCAAAAAGCTTTCCGCCCTTGTAGACACGGAAAACTCTGTTTTGCTCAAAGAAAATCGGAAAATTGTAAAACATAATTTAAAACCTCCTCGGTTATTCATACCTGATAAGCTGTCTTGCCTTGCCGAGACTCGGATAAATTCCGCTGCCCGCCATGGAAGTTAAGGCTGCTCCGTAGGCTGCCTCCTCCCTATAAAGAGGAATATTTATTTTTTTACCGAACATTTCGGCGGTTATACGCCTCAGCGCAGGATTCTTTCTTATTCCGTTGCCGGAGCATACGATTTTTTCACAGTCCTTACCGATTAGCTTATACATATCGTAAAGCTCCCGTGACATTCCGACAATCGTCGAAAGCAGGATATCCTCGGGAGTGAAATTGTTTTCGTCAATGCCCGAATAAGAGCCTTTGACCGTCGGATCGCTCCTTGTGCCGCAGAAGCGTGTGTCGGCGATGACAGCTGTTTTAAGCCTTGATTCAAGGGCTTTGTCGATTTTTTTATAGATATTTTCGCATTTTTCGCCTGTTGCAAGCTCAGCGCACTTTTCAACAAAGCTTGCCGCAGCCGCAAAGGCTCTGCCGCCGCAGAGAGCGCAGCCGGCATAGAGATATTTGCCCTCGGTGAACGGGCGTGCTTCGATTCCCTCGGGAGCGTTTGCACTGCTGCCGATAACGGAGATTTGCGAACCCGTGCCGAAGTTAAGCAATGCGCTTTCGTCGTCGCAAACCGAACCGATGAAGCTCGCCTGATTGTCGCCGAGAGCGACCGTGACGGGGATTCCGTTGTATTCGCCGACCGTTTCGAGCGCATCGGTTACTCTCGGCAGAAGAACGGAATCCGTCTTGAATTTTTTGCTTTCGAGGTCAAAAAGACCGAGCGAAGCGGCGTTGGTAACATGCATGACCGGTTCGGATTTTTTGCAAAGCTTTATTGCAATGTAGTCGCCGATGGTCATTATATATTTTGTACTTTCGGGAACAAGACCGTTTTCACGGTTGTAGAAATCGGAAACCAAGCCGTAGCCTGTGAATGAACCGAGGTGCTCGGCATAGCTTTTGCCGTTCCTGTATTCGAGGCTTCCTCTTGCGTCCTGCCAGGTGTAGAGCGGAGATATCGCTTCGCCGTTTTTATCGGTATAAAGAATACCGTGCATCTGGTTGGAAATTCCGATCGACCTTGTGTCGGTATCGCAGAGCTTTTCCACGATGGCAAAGACGATTTCCGTTATTCTTTCGGGCGATTGAATCCGCTCGTATTCCTCGGCGGTTTTGATGAATGAATCATTGCTTACGCTGATGGAATCAAGAATTTCGCCGCTTTCGCAGTTGACGGTGATTCCGCATATTCCCGTTGTTCCTATGTCAATTCCGAGTGAGTTCATTTGGTGACTCCTTATGAATAATTGATACCTTTTAGCAAGGCTTCCCCTCAAAGAGGAAGGCTGATAAAATGTCAGCAGAATTTATAAAGCCATGGCAAAGATTACCGAGGCAATAATTGCTTTGTGTATCCAAGCACACGCCCTCAAAATCGGTGTTTACATCAAAATCGGAATACCTCGAAGCCGTTAATCCGAGATTATTCAAAAATTCATCTCGATGTCTGTCGGATTCAAGTCCGCTGTCTTCAAAATGCTGTGTGCCGTCAACATCTATAACAAGTTTGGCTTTAGCACAATAGAAATCAACTATATAACTTTCGATAACCTTTTGACGATTGAATGTGCATTGAAAATCTCTCAAGAAATCATACCACTATCGGCGTTCTTCTTTGGTCATATTATGTCGCAATTTTTGTGCGTACCCCGTAAGCCTTTTATTGCTTATATTATTCACATTTCTCATTCCAAATTCGCCGATTTGGGGTCAAGGCGGCGGATTATATCCTGCTGGATAGCAGGGGAGAGATCGAGAAAGTTTACGAAGGTGCCGTGTATTCTCATGATATAAACTCCGCTCGGGGCGTATTTTTCAGGCTCGGCAAGAACCTTTCGGAGAATTTCGGCTGTTGTGACATTAACATAAAGATAGAACGGTGAAACGCCCTGCTTGAGCGGATTGAAGAACAGGGGATTGACGATTTTATCCCTGAATTCAACGCCCTTTTCCTCGTAGGATTCAGCCTTGAAATACTTCGGGTCAACGCCGAGGTGGGAAGCGTAGCCGCCGTTAAATTTCTCAAACGGCATTTTCATATTTGAAAGCACACGGAAGCCGAGTCCGTTTTCGGCACTGCCGTAGAGGGGATCGACGCCGTAGTTGAGCATATCACGGCTCTTTCTGCCGTCGGGCGTCGCACCGACCCAGTAGCCGTAGAGAAGATGGGTTGACGGGGTGCTGAAATCGGGTCTGAACGGATTGCCGAGATAGTTTTTCTCATTTGCGATCACATCGGAAACCCTTGACGCAATTTCACCGGCTTCGTTGTCAACCTTTTCGATGTTGTTGCCGAATTTATCTGCGCCGAGCAGGAAGTCACGCAGCTCTTCGTAGCCGGCAAAGTCGGCTTTGAGAGCGGGCACGAGCTTATCTGCGTCCTGCGGCCTTTCCTTAAGCAGCTTGTCAATTGCAGCGAAGCAGTCGGCGACAACGCATGTGCCGTGAATGAGGCAGCCGCTTCCGTTATACTTCGTGCCCTGCTTATGAATGTCTCTTGCGTCGATTCCGTTGCGCTGACCGCCCATGAAGCAGGAGAGGAACGGCACACGCTGAGTTGAAATCGCTTCCGATGCACCGTTGGCGGATTTAGCCATTTCGTGCGCAAAAAATTTCACATTTTTATAGAATTCCTCACGGACATTTTCAAGCGGAGCTTTTTTTACATCGCAGAGCTTTTCGCCCGTGATGAGAGAATAGCCGCCGGTGAGGGTCATTTCAAGAATTTTCGGCAGATTGAACCAGCTGTTGGTCGTGTTGGCGTTGTCCTCGCCCATAATCAGCGGTTCCTGACAGCCTGCGATAGCTATATTCGGAAGATCGTCACTGTCAACGCCGTGCGAGCCGAGCGTTTCAAAGAGTGCGTCGTCGTTAAACATCGACGGAGTGAGAACGCCGGGCGAGAAGAAAAATCTGCCAAGCTCACGGTAGAGCTTTTCGGGGGTGCTTTTGTGCAACTTGACCGAGAGTATCGGCTGCGGCAGGTTCATATCGTAGTAAGCGTCAAGCAGCGCATATGTAGTCGGGTTTGTCAGATCCTCGCCGCAAACGCTGCGTCCGCTGACGATGATATTCTGCGAGATAGCCCAGCTTCTGTCCGCAACATTGAAGAAAACAAGAAAATGCTTGAACAAAGCCGCCGCTTCGTCACGGTCAAGACCGTTGCGGTACGGTTCGAAGATTCTGTCGGCGTTTCCGACGGAGAAGGCGAACGGGTTCGGAGCCTGCTCCAGACACATCATTTGCCATAATATTATAAAAGACTGGATAGCTTCGTAGAGATTTTCCGCACCGTTGTAAGGAACTTTTTTGAGAGTGTCCGCCATAAGAACAAATTGCGATTTTTGCGGTTCGCAGAGAGCCTTCGCCTTTTCTCTTGCGAGCTTTTCGTATCTTGCGGCAAGGTCGCACGCCGCTTCAAGAGCGATAACGAACGCTTTGTAGCCGTTGCCCTCCTTGCCCTTCATCTCGTCAATGAGAGCTTTAAGTCCGTGCTTCAGCGCAAAGCGAAAATCGGGGATAAGGTGTCCCGTGACCTGCTCGAAGAAATAGATAACCTCTTTTGTGTAGCTCTCGCTCTCGGAATATACTCTTTCGAGCTTTTTTGCATACTCTGTTCGGAGAAATTTTTCCTTGGCCTTTTTAATTCTCTCCTCAGTGAACTCACCGTTCGGCACGATGTCGCCGAAAACCGCGGCAGGGTCGCAATAGCCCGCAAACTCCTCAACCTTGAATGAGGGATTGATGAGCGCATAGCTTCTTGCAAATGAATCGTCCTGAGTACCTGCGAAAATCTGATTTTCGTCGAGATCAATCGGGATATCCTTTACGATTTCCTTAATTATGAGAGCTTTTTTGACCTCCTCGTCATATTCGGAAAGCGAGTCGTATATTTCCAGCTCTTTTTCCTTAGCGATGAACCAGCCGTCAAGCCTGTCCTTTGCTCTCTCGTGCCTGAACAGCTCCTTTGCTTTTTCACTTACCTTTTCGGGTGAATAAATGTCAAAAATCATACCGTCACCTCAAGTGGTTATAAATTTTACACCGTCACATTCAAGATGATTTTTGAATTCGTTTATTTGTTTTTCGGTTACAAAGCCGTCCGTTATCTGATATTCTTCTGTCCATTTGCACTTGCCGTACTCATGATAGGCGAGAATTTCGACGACCGTGTTTGTCATGTTCATTTTTTTAAACAGCTCGGCGAACGGCTCGGGATCTGTGTTGACACGGTTTATCAGCGGAATCCGAACATGGAGCTGATTGCGCTTATTTGAAAGCTTTATGAGATTTTCCACCGTCATTTTGTTGCTGTGCGCAACAAATTTTTTATGTATATCGTCATCGGGATGCTTTATATCCGTTATCATGTAATCGACATGATCGGAAATTTCGCAAAGTCTCGGACTTGAGCCGTTGTTTTCAATGGCGGTGCTTATGCCGAGCGACTGTGTTTTTTTCAAAACATATATAAGCTCATCGGCCTGCAAGGTCGGTTCTCCGCCGGTGAAGGTTACTCCGCCGCCGTCAAAAAACATCATTCTGCTCCGTTCGATTTCGTCAACGATACCGTCGGCGGAAATATCCTCCGCCTTGTCCGAAAAAAGCGGAATGCTTTCGGGATTTGAGCACCATTTACATTTGAAATTGCAGCCTTGCAGATGATATACAAGCCTGTTTCCGGGGCCGTCCTGCGAATAATTAAATCCTTTTTGTAAGATTCTCATAGAGCACCTCCGTTACTTGGTTTATCGTATCACATTTTTATATTTTTTTCAATAAAATATGAAAAATTCGGCAAATATGTACAAAGCGTCTTCGGGTTAATGGTTAAAACTCCGAAAAACGCAGTTTATTATGGTTGTTGTATTAACAACATTGACTTTCAAACCGAAAATCAATATAATTTATATGGTGATTGATATGCTTTTAACAATAGATATCGGCAATACCAATATAACTATGGGAATATATGAAGGCGACACGCTGCTCTTCACCTCCCGTCTGGCAACGGACAGGAAAAGGACGAGCGACCAGTATTCTGTCGAGCTTCTTAATATCTTTAAGCTTCACAACGCAAGCCGTTCGGATTTTTCCGGCGCAATAATCAGCAGCGTTGTCCCCGAGGTTGTCAATGCGGTGAGCAAGGCGGTCGAAACCGTCACGAGGGTCACCCCGACCGTTTTGACCTCGGATATAGGCACGGGACTGAAGATAGTCACGAACACCGAGGGCTTCGTCGGCGCAGACATTGCCGTCGCTTCGGTTTCGGCGATAAGCAAATATCCGCTGCCGTGCTTCATTCTTGATCTCGGCACGGCGACAAAAATCATTCTTCTTGACGAGAACGGAATGTTCCTCGGCTGTACGATTTCGGCAGGCGTCGGAATTTCGCTTGAGGCTCTTGCAAAAAAGACCTCGCAGCTTCCGGCGGTCAGGCTTACCGCACCCTCGACCTCGATCGGCACGAACACCGTTGACTGTATGCAGTCGGGCACGGTTTTCGGCACGGCGGCAATGCTTGACGGACTGACCGAAAGAATGGAAAAGGAATTCGGCAGGGAGGTTAAAACAACCGTCGCCACGGGCGGCTTGGCAGAAGAGATTGTTAAAAACTGCGATCGTGAAATTATTTTTGACCGTGACCTTATACTTGAGGGATTGAAAAATATTTACAAACGGAAGGGATATTGATAGATGAAAAAGTCTTTGAGGGAAAACAGAAAAGAAAAGATTATATTTATGGCAATTTTGACCATACTTATAATTATAATGAGCTTTACGCCGCTCGGATATTTGAAAATGCTCAGAGCGTCGATAACATTTTTGCCGGTTGTGGTCGTTGTCGGTGCCGTTCAATGCGGACCGCTGTGCGGACTTTATCTGGGAGCGGTTTTCGGAATTTCCAGCTTTTTTCATTGCTTTGATGAAAGCTATGTTTTCGGACAGACCTTTCTTGAAATAAGCCCGATCCTGACCTTGCTTGTCTGCCTGATTCCGAGATTGCTGATGGGGCTGAGCTGCGGATTTATACACAAGCTTTTTATTCGGAACTGTTCGCCGGTGTTTTCCAATATCATATCGTCGTTCAGCGGCGCATTTCTTAACACGGTTTTCTTCGTTGCGGCGCTTTTGATTGCTTTTTACGACAGCGATTATATTCAGGAGCTCGGCTCAAATCCGACGCAGATCATCAGAACGCTGATAGCGTATAACGCATATATCGAATGGATTGTTTGTACCGTGTTCGGTACGCTTGTTCCGTGCATACTGCTGATGATAATGAAGAAAAAAATTGCCGACAGCAAGGAAGCGGATTTTATCAGCCTGTTATAATATCTTGTGAGCTTGACTTTTTTTCGTTTTGGTGTTATTATTTTTGCAACGGCTGTGATAAAGAGGGTCGGAGCAAGGCTTTTCAGAGAGTCGGCGGTAGGTGAAAGCCGACAGCGGAGCTTCATGAGCCTATGGCTTTTGAGCCGAAGGTCTGAAACAACAGTAGGGTCTTCCGTATTTCTGCGTTAAGGAACAGAGTGGTATTCCGAAAAGGATTACAAGTTGAGTGGTACCGCGGGTTATTCTCGTCTCAAGGATTTTCTTTGAGGCGTATTTTTTTACCCGTTTTTTCAGCTAAGGCAGCACCGTGCAATTCTCGGTATTGCCATGAATCAAACATAGGAGGATATATAATGAATAAAGGAAAATTTTATCTTACTACCGCAATTGCCTATACTTCCCGTAAGCCGCATATCGGCAACAGCTATGAGATTGTAATGTCCGATGCGATTGCGAGATACAAGAGATTGCAGGGCTACGATGTTTTCTTCCAGACCGGCACGGATGAGCACGGTCAGAAGATTGAGGAGATCGCCGCCGCAGAGGGAATCACGCCGAAGCAGCATGTTGACCGTGTTGCCGGTGAAATCAGGGAAATCTGCGACCTGCTGAACACGACCTATGACAAATTCATAAGAACGACCGATCCCGACCACGAGAGGGTCATTCAGAAGATTTTCAAAAAGCTCTATGATCAGGGCGATATCTATAAAGGACACTATGAGGGAATGTATTGCACCCCGTGCGAGTCTTTCTGGACGGAGTCGCAGCTCGTTGACGGCAAGTGTCCCGACTGCGGCCGTGAGGTCAAGCCTGCCCGTGAGGAGGCATATTTCCTCAAGCTTTCAAAGTATCAGAAGCAGCTTGAGGAATACATCGAGAGCAACGAGAATTTCATCTATCCCGAGAGCAGAAAAAAAGAGATGCTCAACAATTTCATCAGGCCGGGTCTTCAGGATCTCTGCGTTTCGAGAACCTCGTTCAAGTGGGGCATTCCCGTTGACTTCGACCCGAAGCATGTTGTCTATGTTTGGCTTGACGCCCTTGCGAACTACATTACCGGTATCGGCTACGATCCCGACGGCTCAAGCGAGCAGTACAAAAAATACTGGCCTGCCGATGTTCATATAATCGGCAAGGATATCGTCCGTTTCCATACGATCTATTGGCCGATTATGCTCATGGCTCTCGGCGAGCCGCTTCCGAAGCAGGTTTTCGGTCATCCGTGGCTTCTTTTCGGCACGGATAAGATGTCGAAATCGAGGGGCAATGTTATCTATGCCGATGACCTTGTCGAGCTTTTCGGGGTTGACGCCGTAAGATATTATCTGCTTGCCGAAATGCCGTATGCTTCGGACGGTTCAATCACATACGAGAACATGATCGAGCGTTACAATGCCGACCTTGCAAACACGCTCGGCAACCTTGTTAACAGAACTATCGCCATGACGAACAAGTATTTTGACGGCGTTGTTCAGCCGGGTGATGCTGCCGAGGAGCTTGACGACGAGTTGAAAAGCCTTGCGGTTGAGACGGTCGGCAAGGTTGACAGGCTTCTTTCGGAATACAGGGTCAGCGATACGCTTGACGCAATTTTTACTCTTGCAAAGCGATGCAACAAATATATTGACGAAACAACTCCGTGGGCGCTTGCAAAGGATGAGGACAAAAAAGCCCGTTTGGGCACCGTGCTTTACAATCTGCTTGAAAGCATTCGCTTCATAGCGGTTCTTCTCTCCCCGTTCCTGCCGGAAACCTCTGAGAAGATTCTCGCTCAGATGAACACGGATATTAAGGATTACGATTCGCTTTCCGCTTTCGGCGCACTCAAGGCAGGCACTGCTGTCGGCAAGGCCGAGCCGCTTTTTGCAAGAATCGATGCAAAGGAAATGTTCGAGAAAATCGAAGCGAGAGCCGAGGCTGCTCAGGAGGCCGCCAAGGAGGAAAACGCCGAGGTTGAGGAAGCCGAGGGCTTGGCGAAGATAGGCATTGAGGATTTCTCCAAGGTTGAGCTTAAGGTTGCCGAGATCAAGGACTGTGAGCCGGTCAAGAAAGCGAAGAAGCTTTTGAAGCTTACGCTTGATGACGGCAGCAAAACGCCGAGGATCGTTGCCAGCGGAATCGCAAAATGGTACAAGCCCGAGGAGCTTATCGGTCATAAGGTGATAGTTGTTTCAAACCTCAAGCCCGCTGTGCTTTGCGGCGTTGAGAGCAACGGCATGATTCTTGCCGCCGACGCAGGGGACGAGGCGAAGGTCATTTTTGTTGACGGTATGCCGAACGGAGCGAAGATAAGATAATGTATCACTCGATTTTTGACACGCACGCCCACTATGACGATGAAAAATTTGACGAGGACAGAGATGAGCTTTTGGCTTCTCTGCCCTCGATGGGTGTTGTGAATATAATAAACTGCGGCTGCGACCTTGCGTCGAGCCTGAAAAGCATTGAATTTTCCGAGAAATACGGCTATTTTTATTCGGCTGTCGGAATTCATCCGAGCAATATCACGGACTCCTCCTATGACGAGCTTCAAAAAATCCGAGAGCTTTATTCGCATCCGAAATGTGTTGCCGTCGGTGAAATCGGGCTGGAGTATCACTACGATTTTGTGCCGAAGGATAAGCAGCTCGATATTTTTGAAAAGCAGCTCATTCTTGCAAACGAGCTTGATTTGCCGGTTATCGTGCATGACCGTGAGGCGCACGAGGACACAATGCGGCTTTTGAAAAAGCACAGACCCAAGGGCGTCGTGCATTGCTTTTCCGGCAGTGCAGAGATGGCGAGAGAGGTGCTGAAGCTCGGAATGTATATCGGGCTGGGCGGCGCGGTCACATTCAAGAATGCTCGCAAGCCGCTTGAGGTTGCCGAGGTCGTTCCGGAGGATAGGCTTCTGCTCGAAACCGACTGTCCGTATATGACGCCCGTGCCGTTCAGAGGGCGGCGCAATTCGTCGGATCTGATTGCATATTCCGCCGAAAGGCTTGCCGAGGTCAGACACACGGACACGCAGGGACTTATCGACGCCGCAAACGAGAATGCACGGAGACTTTTTATAAAATAAAAAACAAAAAAGCTGTGGCAAAACATGATAATTTTGCCACAGCCTTTTTTTACAACTTATACAAGCTGAATGAATAATTCTTTGATAGCATCAATTACAGGAGTGATGTCAACATCCTTAAGAGCATCAAGAACCTGCTGAAGCACAGCAGTAACTGCAGTAATAACAGCGTCCATTGATTCTTCCTCCTTTTCATAGTGTCAGAATTATATCTGCATTTTTATTCTATCACCGTAGTAGGTATATGTCAACTGTATAAAGTGATAAAAATGTATAAATCATGTATATTTTGGGATTATTTAATTCGATTGTACAGGTCGAGCGTTGCGGCGCAGCGAGCCTCATCGCTTTCGCAGCCGGTGACGATAATAACATATGCTTTGCCGTTCTTTTGAAAGAGCGATATCAGGCAGTATCCGGCGACATCGGTCGTGCCGGTTTTTCCGCCGATGAAGTCCTCGCAGTAATAGGGACTCTCGGGGTCGATGAGCTTGATGTGATTCTTCCAGGTTACGCTGCCGCCTGCGGCAAAGGTGACGGTCGTCTCCCTGATGGAAATAATTTTTTTGATGCTTTGGTTTTTTATTGCGCATTTTGTCAGCGTCAGCAGGTCGTTCGTGGTGGTGTACTGCTTGTCGTTGTCCCAACCGTCGGGGGTTTCAAAATGGCTGTCGATCATGCCGATTTCGGCGGCGGTTTTATTCATCAGCTCGCAGAAATATGCAGCCGCCTGCTCATCGGTCAGGCTGTCGTTCGGGCGAAGCTGCCGAGCCGTGCCGACGGCGACGGTGTAAGCCGCATCGTTGCCGGACATGAGCAGAAGCCCTGTCAGCAGGTCGTAAAGCGTGAGCACATTTCCCTTTTGGATAAGGCAAAGGCTCGATTCGGGCTGAACCAGGTCAAGCTCCGAACCGACGGTGAATTTTGTTTCCGGCTCGATATATTTCAGCGCAGTGTATGCGGTTAAAAATTTAGTCATGCTTGCCGGATAAATGCGCTTGTCGATGTTTTTCTGTTGGCTGAAACTGTCGGTGTCGATGCAATAGGTGAGAGCGGTTTTGTATGGGTCGGCGGTGGAGATTTGCGCAGCGGCGGTCGAAGCTTCGGCCGTCGCTTCCGTAGTGGTTGCGGTCGTGAGCACGGCGAAAGAAGGCTCGGAAACGCTGCCGTCGGTTTCGATGATTTTAAAGTTTGACCGGCACGAGGTCAAAAGAGCAATTGCCGCCGCAAAAATAAATGCCGATAGCCTTTTTAATGTCTTCATTTGAGAAATCCTCTCGTTATTGTATGATGATAAAACATTATAATACTCATTCCCAAAACCGTCAAGTTAGATGGGAGACGGAAGACGCCGGTTGATGTTTATCATAAAAGGCATAATTTATCGCAGGTCTAAAATCTAACATCTGTCATGGTTTCAATATGAAAAAAATTCTCATTCACGGTAAAAAATCGAAAAAAGGACAGGAAACGGACGATTATGTAAAAAAGTAACAAAAAGTTACAGAGAAACCGTCAATACTTCTTCGTTTACAAAAAATATTTTGACAATAAAGGATTGAAAACAAGATTGAAAAGTTATATAATACATAGGGTTTGTTGTTATTATGCAACAATATGCTTTTCAAAAAGGGGTCTTCATTATGAAATTTTAGCAAATGACGGTTTCGGTTAGAATAAAAATGCATTATTTCGGTCAAATGACAGTTGATTAAATCATAAGGGTTTTGGACGGCAAAACGGTTTTTGCGGGTCAAAATCCACAAGCCAACATTATCATTTTCATATATAAAATTAAGAAATTCGGAGGAAAATAATCATGAAAAACGGAAATTTCAAAAGGAGAGCATATCGCGGCGTGCGGCATTGCTTCAAGAGTGCTCTGAGCGTGCTGCTCTGTCTTACTATGCTTTTAACAACCTTCTGCTTCTTTCATATCGGTTCGCCGGTGTCGGAGGCGAAGATTGAAACGACGACGAATGAGAATCCTTCGGTGTATTTCTATGTGCCGGAGGCAATTTATCTTGCACCGAAAATAAATTCTTTAACAACAGCCCAAGAATACAATTTTCAGTGGTTTATTCAGAACACTGTTACGACAAGCGATACATCAGAAGAACCGACGGTAAAGTCGGGTTATGATACAAACGGCTATGTTTATTTTTCGTATGCCAATCTTTCGGGAAATGTAACTCTTTCTGCAAGATTTTTAAATTCTTCAATGGGAGCGTTATCGGGCGGCTCAATCACAAGCACGGCAATGTCAACCGACGGAAATTATAAAAAAGCGACAATTACACAAGATTCAACATCTCCGAGCCTTGCCGCAAATGTAACCGGTTGCTACATCGAGTGGACGGCAAGCTATACGGATTCCGTTGACGGATATGCAAAAACGGTTACGGCATATACATATGTATACAAGCCGTATATTCAGCCTGTCGGCACAGGTATGTATACGA
>CAVJIV010000011.1:0-10041 GCA_963649715.1 bacterium
CCGCAGCCTGAGTATAAATCCACTGCGCTGTCAGGGTCGCATTGCCGTACATTCCTGCCGGAATTGGATAGTTCTGATTGTAAAGCGTTCCGACAGTCCAGTTGGTCCACTTTCCGGAGGTTGCAGTGACTTTCCAACCGGCGAAGGTGTAGCCTGTTTTGCTGATTCCCGCCGTCGTGAAGCCGGACTCAATCGAATATTCTATGGGATTGTCGGACGGGGTGAGCACCGCATCGGACTGTGTGCCCTTCGAATATGTTACCGTGAATGTCACCTTTGACCATCGGGCATAAACCGTCAGGTTGCTCGGCCACTTATACATCCAATCATTTATAATTTCAACATAAACCTCGCCGTCATCGCTCGTGCGCCGTTCTTCTTTCTCGCCGTAATGCCAGTAGTCGCTTTCAACCGCTTCACCGTTTGCGTTGTATACCTGAGTTCCGGGGTTTGCAGCATCTGTACCATCGGTATCATACCAGCCGACGAACTCATAGCCCGTGCGCTGAGGGTCAAGCCAATCGACCTTAGCTAAATTTTTATCATCAACAGACTGGCTTGAATCATAAAGCAACCCAAATCCTTTAGTCGTATCATTGCCCATTTTACCGTTATTTGCGTCGAATGTAATTGTATAGTTGTCAGGCGTCCACTTCGCATAGAGGATCAGATCCTGTGCCGGTGTGAGTGTGCTTTCGGTTACTTTTGTTTCGTCGGCCTGGAGTATGTCTGACACATACCATCCGCCGAAGGTGTAGCCAGTGCGTTCCGGCGTCGGGAGTGCTCCAAGGCGAGTATTGTAATCAGTGTACCTCGCCATCGGGGTATTACCTGAGTTAGTCGTCTCCTTGGTGAGCTCGATCTTAAGCTTCAGGTTGGTTATTGTGTAAGCCGAACCACCGCCGTGGACATAGATTCTCAGAGAAAGATAATCGTTGTCCGAGAGGTTAAGAGAGGAGTCGGTTGGGCAGGTTGCCACTGTTCCGTTCGCCGCCGTTGCACTGAGCGATGTCCAGCCGCCGACATCTGCGCCACTCTTTATAGGCTGAACGGTGATAGATGCGTTGGAGCTTGAGCCGCCGTCGCTTATCTTCGTTACCTTCAGCTTGTACTGACCGCCGTTACCGGTATCAACAAGTCGCAGATTTTCCTGAGCCTGCGAAAATATCGCCGCCGTGCTTGTTCCCGTTTTGTTGACGGTGTAGGTATCCTCGCCGAGGTTGTAGTCGTAGGTCACCGTGCCGTTCTCAACGCTGACCGTGCTCCTGAGCGCATATCTTCCGTCCGAGCCGATGTAGTACGGAGCGAAAAGGTTTGTCTGCTTAGAGCCGAGATAGTTGAGGTTGAACTCGGTCTTATACTGTGCCTTTTCCCACTGCGAGAAGAGCTGCACGCTCTTCGCCGGCATAGCCGTTGTTTCCGTATATGTTTCTCCCGTTCCGTCCGTTTTCGTGTTCCAGCCCTTGAACCTGTAGCCTGTTCTGTCCGTTGAGGCGAGTGCGCCAACCTCCGTTGCCGGGGCAACATGCTTGCTCTTCGGCTCTGCCATCTTAATGTCGTCGGCTTCTCCGTCGGCATTGGTGATGTCCTGAACATAGATGTTCTTGAATGTGAAGCTGTCGCCGATTGCGTTCACCGAACCGGGAACGCCTAATCGAACCGTCGCGTAGGTTCTGCCGGCAGGAATCGTATATGTTCCGTTTATTATTCCGTCCGCGCTTGCGCCGAAGGCAGTATAAATAGGTGTGCCGGACGCTGTCTCGTCTGCAAAGGTGAAAATAAACATATTGGCTGCACTCTTCTCCAGCTTCGGATCCTGCTGCACTCCCTGAGCATTAACTGCACCCTGAGTCTCCACCTCAGCATAAAGCCTGTATGTGTGACCGGGGATAACCGGGAACCTTGCTGATTTCATTCCGTCATAGTTTCCGGCGGTATACGAGTCATCTCCGGTGAGCTTTAGCGTAATGCTTTCATCGACATAATCAACCGTCATTTGCGAGTTATTTGCGGCTTCACCTACAATACTGTCGAACGGGAAAGCATTGTCGAAGGTCAGCTTCGGCTGATAAAGGTAGTAGAATGTATACGAATAGTCGGCCGGTTCGGCGTTGCCATAGAGCAGATAGGTGTTTGACGAGCTCGTCAGCGGGTCGCTTGTCGACGACATGCTGCTATATGTCGCCGCAGTCATTGTGCCGCCTGCGGTCGCATTTCCGTTCTTTATGTAGCCAACATAGGCGTAGCCCTCATAGCTTTCCGAAGTATATTCAATTTTGTCGTAGGCATAGAACGACTTTGCAATAGTGCTTGTCGACTCCTTATCCGCCTGACCGATTGAAGCTATTGTGTAGGTTCCGTCGCCCTTGGGCATAAGGCCAACATTATACTGGGTTGCCGTGTTTGCGGTGTTCCTTCTCGGCGAAATGGTGCGTGTTGCACCGATGAGTGCGTCAACTGCATCCTTGAGCTCTTCGGCAAGACCCGTGCCACTATTGCCTGTGCGGTCAAAGGTGCCGTAATTCGCCGTACCATCAACTTTTGCGAGCGCCTCCTGCGCCTGCGAAAGCTTCGAGACATAGGTAGTCCATGCGGAGCTTGATGTGTCGAAGTACTTAGCCTGAAGCGCATAGCTGTAATTCGTCGCATATTCTACCGCTCTTCTGAGTCCGGAACGGTCGGCTCCAACAAAATTAACCTTTGCCGTTGCGTAACCATCTTGTGTACCTCCACTGCCCTTTTTAATGCTAAGTTGAATAAAGCTTACCAATGTCATTCCATTATAAACCGAAACATTTGTTACATTAGGATTAAATGACGCAATGTTTGATGTTTTGTTTTTGTAGTCGTTACCGTTGCCTTCTCTTTTTTGGTACTCAGTTACGGTATAACTGTTTGATTGCGATACCTGCGATGTCTGACCGTAAGCATATCGAGCATAATAATTGTATTTATCGAAATTGTCCCAGTTACCGTTATGCGCACTTGTTCCCGTAAGGTAAGAATAAACATGGAAGTTAGGAATATGAGAAATATTTACAACACGTGAACTGTCAAAAACGATTTCGCCCGTACCTCCGTTGCTATTTGCTTTTCCGGATTTATTTGAGCTCTTATAGTAGTTACTTGTTCCGGATGTGCTTAATGCATTTGTCGAGCTGTCTATTGATGCATAAAGGTTAGAAGTTGTCGGGTTTGCTCCTCCAACATATCCCGCCGGTGTAGTACTGTGATTAGGCAGTTTATATTTATAAACACCTGTTTGGTCTATCTGACCTTTTTGGTCATCATCATCACCGTTTCTGTATCCGCTTGAACCCAAATAAACGGTATCTGTGGAGCTTGACACGACTTTTTGTATACCGAAAATAGCCGTTGATAAACCGCCCGAAATAAATCTATGTCCGAATGCTCTTGCATCTTCACATGTTACACCGGCAATGCCGGCAACAGCATTTACAAACGGCGCATAAAGATATGTCTTTGCCGTTACGGTTTTTTCGATATTGTCCTCCCAATAGGTCGCCGTCCAGGTTATGTACTTGGAGCTGTATGTTGTCGTGCTTCCGTTCTTGACCGTCAGCGTCGTGATACTGTTGGGCGAACAGTCTATCCAGCTGCCGAATGAGCTTGCCGCACCCGACGCCGTAAATCCGGAAACACCCGATGCGGAATATGTAATCTTAACCTTGTCGGCATTTTTATAGTAGAAGTAAATCTTGCCGCCGTTGCTCATTGTATCATAGCCCTGATTAACGGTTTCGGTACACACATTTGTTGTACTGTTCAAAGTTAATGTTTGGTTAAGAACATATTGTGTGCCGAATGATCCGCTTGTCGCAACACTCGGTGTAAGATAAATCGCCTCCGGAACGACAAAATAGACATAGTCATCCTCAACCGTAAGGCTGTTGACGACAGTATTTTCTATGCTTGTGACATTCAGGGTGGTTGAAAGATCCGTATAAGCCTGTGGGTCACAGAGTTTTTCGGCAAGGGTCTTGAGCTGGGTATAATAATTCGAATAGTTTGTGCTGTAGGTCGTTTTGTCGATATGCGAGTGCGCCGCCGCATTGTACACGGTACGCAGCGAGCTCTTATTGACGACCTCAGTATAAAGCGCATTATAATGTCTGATACCGATGGATTCTGTCAAAACACCTGCTTTCCATCCATTAAAGAAATCAAACTTAAAGGTTATGAGTCCGGATGTTATTTCGCCGTTAAGGGTGTAAAGTCCTCTTGCGACAGAGTTACTGTCTCCTCCCTCATAGTTTGAGGTGTCTACCGAGCAGGAGATGCTTGTGTACGAGCTGCCAGAGGTGCTCCCGGCAGGATATCTCGTGTCGCTCGTGATTGAGTTAAGTTTATTTCCGTTGCCGTGCTTTTGGTGGTAGAACTGCACAAAGCCTGCACTCAGGTACGGTATCTGGTTATAGTTGCTGTACCGTGAGATGTCCGCAACAATATATGCCGTACCGGTGGTTACACCCGTGCCGGCTCCTCCGTTGTCGCTGTTGATATCTGTGTCATTGATCTGACCGCCGTCACCGTTGTATAACCTGACTGAGCCTGTCGCATTCTGCGAGAAGTTTGAGGGAACAGAACTATAAACGGTTTTGTAATGCAGGTTGTTCTGTCCTCTTTTACCGCTTTCACCGTTCGCCGATCTTCCGTAAATGAAAACATTGTTTGTCGTCGAATTGCCTGTTCCAAAATTATCGGAGCTTGCATACTGATCGCTGCCGCCCGGAATCGTCGGGTTTGATGAGTCCTGAGCGATACCGGCAAAGCGAACAAGCGGAGCGGTTCGCAGCCCGCCGGATGTGCCCGTGAACTTTGTGTACCGATTACCGCCGCTATATCTGAACGCGCCCGTTATAAATGTATAGGCATGGTTAATTTCGGGATTGCCGCCGTTTTTTATGTAGCTCTGCGCCGTAGATGTGCCTGCCTGGTCAAGCAAAGGAGCATACACGCCCGTGTACATATAGGTAATGTGGCTTTCGCCGTAAACGACATATTTTATTACCCACTGAATGATGTATGTTGTACCGGCAGCTGCACCGGTGAGCGAGCCGCTCGTGAGGCTCACCCTTACCGAGCCGCTTGTGCTCGTTGCAATCGGCGTCGCCGAACTATTGACAAAATCCGTTGAGTTTGCGTTACATCCGGCATAAACTGAAACCGTTGTGCCGTTGATTTTGAGATTACCGGCAGCCACCTGTGTGCCGCTTTCCTTGGCGTAAACATTGTTGACCGCAAAAACAATTGAGGTTGCGCCCTTGTAATCGAACTCAAGCGTTGATGATGTTTTGTTTTCCGCTATCGCCGCCGAGGTGTCCGGATTGTAATCACTGTAATATCGAAAAGAGGTGCTGCCCGGAGCGAGATATATTATCTCCGGCGCATAAACGCACTGACTCGAAAGAGCTCCCTTCATTTTGTCCTTCTGCGTCACCGTAACCAAGGCATCGGACAAAACCGAACCGATGTCAAAGAAACAGAATGTTGTAAGAAGCATAATAAGACACAAAACTAAGCTTAACGCCTTCTTACTCCATTTGCGAAATTTACCTGTCATGTCTAAAACCTCCCGTTCAACTAAGTAACCAAATATTTATATGTAAAAATGCCTTCAACGAGAATTTTCGTCTCAGAAGCATTATTGACGGATTTCTGCCGAAAAACGAATCGCAAAACATACAAATTGGACAAAGTTAATTAAATTTTCTACTAATAAGGTAATACTTTTCTACTATTAGCTTAATAATATCACTTTATTATTCATTTTTCAAGTATTATTTTCGCATTTCTTACATAATTGTGACATTTTGTTGATTTTATCCAAATATCCATCATCGACAAGTATAATTTTCTATTTTCTTACAAATAAGAAGCCGACGAACCAAGCGCAAATGCCCGATTCGTCGGTTTTCTCAATTTGTAATTTTAGCTATTATCTGGTTTTCGTATTCGCTGTCGTGAAGCTCGCCGATGTTTTTGCTATAAGCCTCATGAACCAATTTGTTCCTGACGGGAACTTTTTTCTTTGCTCTCATGCGATACCACTCATATTCAACATCAACATGACCGATATCGACAGCCTGATATCCGAGCTTGTGCAAATCATAGGCAAGGCAGGTTGCCGCAGGGCCGAGCGCCAAAAGTATAAGCACATTCTTATCGAGCTTTTTCGCCTCATCAAGAATTTCGTCATACTTTGAAAACGCCTCTCTCGAAGGACCGAGTATGCGCTTGACGGTGCTTGCATTATCAAGCAAGTCATTGCCTACGCCGAGACGGCTCAGTTCGCCTTCGATTATAACAACATCTCTGCCGTCCCAAATCTTTTTGATATGGGCAAAAATGTCCGCACTCTCCTCCTTGTGCCGCAGACCCATATACTGCCGCGTCATGGAGGCGTTGTAATACTTCTTGCCCTTGATCAGATACCTGTACCACACTCCCCTGAACTGCGCAAGGTGCTTCTTCCAATGGAGGTTAGTCGCATCGTCATACCTTTCCTTGTTTTCAAAAATATCGGCAATGCCTATCATCAGCCCGTCAACATCGCTTGAGAGAACCTCTCGCATTTTATCACGGATTTTTTTTGAATTGACCTGAAAAGTGATGTTCTTTCCGGCGGCAAGCTTGATCTCTCCGTCGCCGAAGCGAGCGATCGAGCTTCTGTTGTCAACGATTTCATCAATCGTTTCGTCCACCGTGGCAATATGAGGAGCTTCGGTTATTTTGCGATAGAAAAAATCCTTAACCCGCCAAAATATATCCTTTATCCTCAGCCATATTTTTACGAAAATATCAATTATTTTTATGACAAGCTGTTTCAAGCCGTTCACTCTCCGATAGCTTACTTCTCTTCCTCATCATGATTTGTTGCGTCGGTATCAATCATGCCGTTATCCTCCGGAATGATGAACGCAAGGATAAAGTAAACGATAACTCCGGGAAAGCTGCCGGAGAAAAAGGTCACAAGCGCATATATCGCCCTGACAAGCGTCGGATCAATGCCAAAAAAATTGGCAACTCCGGCACAAACGCCGCATATTTTTTTATCAGTTGAGCTTCTGTAAAGCTTCTTGTTTTTCATGTGAATCATCCTTTCTGCATTTTCGCCGCGGTCACGGTGTTTTGCATAAGCGTCGCTATAGTCATCGGGCCCACTCCGCCGGGAACAGGCGTAATGTAGCTCGCCTTTTCCTTGCATTCGTCAAAATCAACATCGCCGCAAAGCTTGCCGTCCTCGTTGCGGTTTATGCCGACATCAATGACTATTGCGCCGTCCTTAACCATGTCTGCCGTGACGAACTTCGCCCTGCCGACAGCGGCTACGACAATGTCCGCCCGAGAGACGATTTCTTTAAGATTTTTCGTGTGAGAATGACAGACCGTTACGGTTGCGTTCTCTTTAAGCATGAGCATTGCCATCGGCTTGCCGACAATGTTGCTTCTGCCGATTATTACGCAGTGCTTACCGTCAAGGCTGATGTTTTCGTACTTGAGCATTTCCATAACGCCTGCAGGTGTGCACGGAAGAAAGCTGTAATCGCCGATCATTATATGACCGACATTTTCGGGATGAAAAGCGTCAACATCTTTCTCCGGCTTAATAAGGTTGAGCACCTCTTTTTCATTGAGCTGCTTTGGCAACGGAAGCTGACACAATATTCCGTTCACACTGTCATCATCGTTGAGCTTTTCAACGAGTGAATTAAGCTCCTCCTGCGATGCGTCGGCAGGAAGAAGAAATTCAAACGAGCGAATGCCGCAAAATTCGCAGGCTTTTTTCTTGTTATTGACATAAACCCTTGATGCGGGATCGTCGCCGACGAGAATTACCGCCAAGCCCGGTTCAACACCGTTTTTTTTCATTTCTTCCACTTCTTCGGCTACCCTTTGTTTGACCGCAAGTGAAATTTCTTTACCGCTGATCAGCTTGTACATCATTGACCTCCGTTTCCATATCTTCATCATTGCTTTCTTTCTCCTCGGCTTGCTTTTTCAGCTCGTCTTCGAGGAAATAATCTATGCCGTCGATCGGCTTCGGATGCTTTTTGAATTTTACGAGCAGGCAGATAAGAACAACAAGACATACCGCCGCAAGAACTGCGGAAAGAACCTGAGAAACTCTTATCGTTGTGCCGGCGATATAAAGACTGTCGGTTCTGAAGCCCTCGACGACAGCTCTTTCCGCACCGTACCAAACTCCGTAGGTCAGAAAGATCTGACCGCTGAATTTTCTCGCTTTTCTCGTAATGAAATACAGGACAAAAAAGCCGAGCAAGCACCATATTGATTCATAAAGGAAGGTCGGGTGAACCGCCTTTTCCGGATCCATGGAAATACCGTTTGCGCTGAGCTTGTAGGAATACTCGGTTATGTAGCGAGCGATTTTTTCGCTCCACATACCCCACGGCATATCGGTATTCGTTCCGAATGCCTCCTGATTGGCAAAGTTGCCCCAACGACCTATACCCTGCCCGATCAAAAGGCTCATGGAAGCGATATCCATTAGATTCCAAAAATTCATTTTGCGCACTCGGCAAACAACATAGGCGGCAATTATTCCGCCGATTATTCCGCCGTATATCGCCAATCCTCCGTTCCAGATATAAAGAATCTCGATGGGATTATCCTTGTATCTGTCCAGCTCGAAAAGACAATAATACAGCCTTGCACCGATGATGCCGAAAATTGTTGAATAGATGAGCACATCAAGCATTTTATCAATGCTCATTTTCCATTTGTAAGCCATTCTGCCGCCGAAAAGAACCGCAAGCAGAAAACCGAAAGCAATTATCGCTCCGTACCATCTAATTGTAATGTCATGGCCGAAAACGGAGAACTGAGCAAGGATCGAGGAAACCTCGAATCCGCGCTCCAAACCGTTAAAATACACCGTTACAGTGTCCATTAAATCAACTCCGATCAGTTGGGTTTTATTACGGAAAGAACACTGTAATCTTCGTCAAGCGTCTTGCCGAAAAGCTCGGTTACATCCTCAAGTGTAATCGTTTTATAAATCTCAAAATCCGCAAAAATATCCTCGCCGGCAAAGTATGATACCGCCATATTGTTGGCTATGCCGTCAACATCGTTCATTCCCATTATCATTCTGCCGTAAAGCTTTTTCTTTGTTCTTTCAAATGTGATCTCGTCAAAGCCCGTTTCTCTGAAACGGTTGATCTCCTTGACTATCTCCTCGGCAACCTTTTTCGGGTCGTTGCTTTCTCCGGCAAAGAGAACGCATGAATAGCCGAAGCCGGTGAAATATTCAAAGCCGAAGCTGTTATTGATAAGCTTGCCGTCAAAAAGTCTTTTGTAAAGCTCGGAGGATTGACCCGATAGCATATCGAGAAGGATCTCCATAGAAATCTCTTCCTTGGTCGTGCGCTCCGGAGCGTCCCAATTTTCCTTAAAGCCGAACATAAACTGCGGCGTTGCAACGGAAAGCTTCTCTTCAACATAATTATCAACGACCTCTTTCGGTTCGTCAATAATCTTGCGCTGAGCCATCTTGCCCTCAACAGGTTTGAGCACCTTGTCCGCAGCCTCGATAACCTCGTCAACGCAAACATTTCCCGCAACGGCAAGAACCATGTTATGAAGATTGTAGAAATTATCATAGCAGCCGTAAAGCGTCTCGGCGGTTATTTGAGCTATGGACTCCTGCGTGCCGGCTATATCGATTCTGACCGGAAGATTGTGATACATTGTCCTCAGGCAGTTAAACATGACCTCCCAGTCGGGAACATCCTTGTACATATCGATTTCCTGACCGATAATACCCTGCTCTTTCTCGACCGTCGCCTGAGTAAAATAGGGATTCTGAACAAAGTCAAGAAGAATTTCAAGATTTTTTTTGAAGTTTGCGGAGCACGAAAAAAGATAACCGGTTCTGTCAAAGCTTGTGTAGGCGTTTGCCGAAGCTCCCGTCTTGGCGAAACGCTCAAAGGCGTCGAGATCCTCACTTTCAAAAAGCTTGTGTTCGAGGAAATGAGCCGTTCCCTCCGGTATCTC
>CAVJIV010000011.1:10051-80151 GCA_963649715.1 bacterium
CCTTAAAGCTGCCGTCCTGCAGCTGTATCATGGTGTCGATCGAACCGTATTTTGTTGCAAAGATCGCATAGCTGCTTGCATAGTTTTCCTTGGGCATAACAAGAATCTTCAAACCCGAAGGGTGATCGATGTCATAATATTTTTCGTTGAGAAGCTCATTTTTGATCTCTTTAATATTCATCATTCAGCCTCCCCGCTTGATTTAAGCATAAACACAGTGTCAAGCATAATTGTTTTTGCAGCTCTTATAACCTCGGCTCTGTCAACGCTTTTTATCTCATCGGCAAAGTTCTCGGGAGTTTTAAGCTCCTTGCGAAGAATCTGCGAAGCATACCATGCCGTTATCTCCTCCGGTGTGTCGGAATTACCGAGTATCGAATCCGTCAGGCTCTTGATCGAGGACGAAAAATCCTCATCCGAAAATTCACCGTTCGCAGTCAATCTGAGCTGATTTATAATTTCATTCTTTGCCTTTTCCTCGTTGGCGTCCTCAATTCCGCTCTGAACCATTATGATTCCCTTTGAATTAAACAGCGCAGCCGAGCAATAATAGCAAAGGCTCATCTTTTCTCGAACAACGGAGAAAAGCTTTGAATAGGTTCCTCCGCCGAAAATATCAACGGCAACCTTCATTGCAGGCATCATGTCGTCCTCGCTTCTCATGCCCGTTCTAAAGCCCATAACAAGCTTGCCCTGCTTAAGAGGCATGGATTCGGAAACATATTCCGGCTTCGGAAGTCCGGAAATAAACTCCGTTTTTATTTCAACCGGATTTCTCTCTATCCTTGAAAATTTATCTTTAACGAGGTCAATGAGCGGCTTAGCGTCCATGCTCGAAACCATAGTTATCTGTACCGTTGCCTTTTCGAGTACATCGCGCCATGCGGCATAGACAGCATCGGGCGTAAGTGCCTTTACATCGTCGACAGTTCCGAAGCGATTGATTCCGTACGCCTCATCAGAGAACATCGCCTCCTCGCACTTGAGCATGGCATAGCGGCGTTTGTCGTTCTGTTCATTTTCAATAATTTCAACAAGTAAGCGTTTCTCCTGCTCCACTATATCCTCCGGAAAGCTTTCGCCGTCCGTAAGCGGTTCAAATATCATTTCGGTAAGAAGCTTTGTGCATTCAAGCGCAACCTTGTCGCCGTCAAGAGCAAAACGGTCGTCAATCGCCGTAAGACTGAACGAAAGCTCCTGAGCCTCGCCTCTTTTCAATACGCCCGCAGAAATCGAAGCACCGTAAAGCTCGTCGAGCACACGGTTAAGAGAAGTAAAATCCGGATATTTTGCACATCTGCGTGAAAACATAAACGGCAGGATAGCTCTTGAAGAAACATTCTTATCAAGGGGCATTGCCATACTGATGTTCACACGACAGGTCTTGAATTTATCGGTTTTGACCGAGCAAAAGCGGATTCCCTCCGCAATATTTTGCGTTGTCATATGTTCACTACCCTTTTCAAAATTAAATCATTATTTATTATAACACATTATAGCCGAAAATAAAAGTATTTTTTAGTATAATTATCTGCTGCTTATGCCGTCAAAAAAGCTGTGACGAAAATCGCTTCGTCACAGCCTTCAACACAGTCTTAAAATCCAAGCGGTGCAATACTTCTGTCAAGTATTCCGTTCATCTGAGCGATCGCAACGCCGTAGTTGACTATTCCGACGCCCTCCCGAACGGCATGACCGATTCTGTATTTCATCTCGGTTTCGTTGAGCATACAGCCTCCGCAATGAACAACGAGAGCGTATTTGTTCAAATCTTCGGGAAATTCCGTACCCGAGGTAAATTCAAAATTGAGATTTTTGCCCGTATATCTTTGTATCCAACCGGGCAATTTTACCGTGCCGATGTCGTTGCACTGTCTGTGGTGGGTGCAGCCCTCGGAAATAAGAACGGTATCGCCGTCCTGCAGCTCCTTGAGCTGTCTTGCTCCGTCAACAAGCTGCTTCAAATCGCCCTTATACCTTGCAAACAGAATTGAGAAGGATGTAAGCTCGATATTTTCCGGTACGATTGCCGAAACCTGCTCAAACGCTTGGGAATCAGTGATGACAAGCCTCGGCTTTTTGACGAGATTTTTTATCGTTGTATCAAGCTCCGTCACCTGGCAGCAGACCGCAGTGCAGTTATTGTCAAGCAGCTCTCTGAGCACCTGCTGCTGTGGGAGAATGACTCTGCCCTTGGGTGCGGATTCGTCGATCGGAATAACCAGAATAACGGTATCGCCCTTTTCGAGAATATCGGCAACAATATTTTTCCCCGTCTGTTTAACCTTGCAAAAGGAAGCAAGCTTTTCTTTCAATTCATAAATATTTCCGCCGGCATTTGCGCTGACATAAATTTCATTTTTCCCCGCTTCGGGAATATTTTCAAGAAGATCCGATTTGTTATATGCGATAATAAAGTGAATTTTCTTTTCCTTAAAAAAGTCAATCAGCATATTGTCGAATTTGCCGAGCCCTTTTGTTGAATCAACGACCAAAACGGCAATGTCCGTCTTTGTGAGCACCTGCTTTGCCTTTTGAACCCTCTTTTCGCCCAGCTCACCCTCATCGTCGATACCCGGCGTGTCAATAATCACAACCGGACCGAGAGGCAGAATTTCCATCGCCTTGCGAACGGGATCTGTCGTTGTGCCCTTTACATCGGAAACAACGGCAAGCTCCTGCCCGGTGACAGCATTGACAAGGCTTGATTTGCCTGCATTTCTCATGCCGAAAAAGCTGATGTGCACCCTCTCCGCAGAAACGGTATCATTAAGTCCCATGATATTTCACCTCTATAACAAACTGTCGCATAAGGCAGCAGTCTTTCCTCTGTTGAAAAGACCCCATTGCCTTACACGACACAGCTAAGACGATACCGTACAAATGACTTGCGTCAAAAAGCTTTGTACAATCTGCGCAATTTGCACTCCTCAATTGTGCGATATCGCCTTCAATTATTTATTTTACATAAGTTGCCGGCACTTCGAGAACCAAATCCGAAAGAGCGAAGCTTGAACAAGGATGGATGTATCCGTTCTCTTTATCCGACCAGCGGCGTCCCTCGTCGTTCTCCTCGGGAACATAGACATTGCCCGAAACGAGCTTTGAACGGCACCAGCCACACTCGCCGCTTCTGCACCTTGACGGAGCGGCAATGCCCGCACGCTCGATCGCAGCGAGAACAGGCTCGTCAGCCGAAGCGGAGATAACCTTTTCGTCCTCGCCCATGCGAACGGTTACGCTGAAGGTTTTGCCCTTTGCGTCAACGGGATATCCGTCCTTCTCCCAAACCTTTTTGGTAACGCCGAGAAGCTCGCGGCGAATGTGCTTTCTGTCAAGACCGAGCTTTTGAAGCTCGCCCTCCGCGAAGCGATACATAGCCTCGGGGCCGCACATAAATACGGAATAATCCTTGTCTTTCGGCGCATATTTTGAAATAATATCGGCATTGATAAAGCCGTGCTCATAGCCCTTCTTTTTCTCCTCAGAGAGAACATGAACAACCTTGACCTTGTCGCATTCCTTGGCGATTGCGTCAAGCTCATCCTTGAAGAGAATGCTCTCCTCGTTTCTGCTGCCGAAAAGAATTGTCAGGTTGAAGTTCTCGGACTTGTCTCTGATAGCGCAAGCCATTGAAAGGAACGGAGTTATTCCGCTGCCGCCTGCGAGAGCGATTACATCCTCGCTGTCACGAAGCTCCTCGTAAAAGAAGCTGCCGAGAGGCTCGGAAAGCAAAACCTCGTCGCCGACCTTCCAATGGTCGAGAATCCAGTCCGAAGCGAAGCCGTTCGGCGTGCGCCTTACGGTAATTGAATATTCGCCATTCTTCGACCGATTCGGTGAAGAGCTGATTGAATACGGACGGGTCAAAACGCTGCCGTCTATTTCAAGAGCAACGCTCAGATATTGACCTGCTCTGAAATAAGCGGCTTTATCCGCCTTAAAAACATAGGTCTTTGCGCCCGCGCCGGCGTGGTCAATGACCTCTGAAATTCTCATTTTCTGATAATCCGGATGAAGTCTCTTAGCGTTTTCGTTTATCGGAAATACCGCCGAGATCTCTTTTGCCGGGGTTGTCTTTATAACACGGTTTTTTTCGGTGAGATGCTTCACCAGATTTTTTATATCAACAATGCCTGATTTGCCGACAGTTACCTTAAAAGCCATAATCTCAAGCTCCCTTCTGATTCAATTCTTTGATTGCAGTTTTTGCAATGATGCTTCCGCACATATATGTGGAGCTGTAGCCGTCGCCTCTGATGCCGGAGGTTCCGATAGGCTTAAGACCCTTGATCGGGAAATCCGCCGCCTGAGAAACGGTTCTTGAAAGCATACTGTCCCAACCTGTAGTCAGATAACCGTAAACGCTGCCCTCCGGCACACCGAGATAGCGTGCGAATGTCCAGGGAGAAGCGATCGAAATTTCTTCGATATACGGAGTGAGCTCGATTCCTGTTTTCTTCTCAAAATTATCGATTATCTTCTTTGCGAGCTTGTTCTTGACGGCTGCATAATCCTCATCGGAAATATTGTTCCAGTCGTCCGCAGTCGAAAACATTGTCGTAAAGCTGCACATTGCCGTTCCGTCGGGCGAAGCGTGCGGGTTGGCTACATTGTAGCAAAGGAAAATCGAATAATTGTTGGAATCGATTTTCTTAATGTTTTCATATTCCTTAACGGAATCAGCCGTATCGGCAAGGAATATGCTGTAATCCTTGATGCCAAGCTCCTCGGCAGTCTTGTTGAGTCCGAGATAAACGGTGAACATTCTTGCGCCGAAGTTGCGGTTTCTTGCTGCGGAAAGCTTCTTCTCACGCTCGGGAACAAGTGATTTCGGCATCATCTTGCCATAGACTATATCGGGATTGATATTGGCGAGAACCATATCGGCCTTGATGGTACCCATGTTTGTTTTTACACCGCAGCAGCGTTCGCCCTCAAAGAGGAATTCCTCTGCACGGCAGTTGAACCAAACCTCGCCGCCGAGTGCGCGGAAGCGTTCGATCATGGCGTTGCTTATTTCATGCGAAGTATGAGCAGGGATATATGCTCCTCTTGCTACATAGTTGTATACCATTGCGCCGTAGTGGAAGAATGAAAGATTCTTCATGTCAACGCCGAGATATGACCAGTAAACAGCCAAAATATCTCTGCATTTCTGCGGCAGCTCAAGCGCTTCAAAAACCTCCTCGGTGGTGTAAGCGGCGGTTTTAAACACGCTTGAGAAATTCTTGATCATGTATGCCGGCGACATCTCCTTCGGCGGCTTGTCCAGATAGTCGATAAGATCTCTGAGCTGCTCAAGAAGTCTGAAAAAGTTCTTCATCTTCTCTCTGCTGCCGGGAACATATTCTTCGGTTTTGTCGATGAAGCCCTTTATTCCCGTCGGGAGCGTAACATCCATCGGTGAACCGTCGCTGTAGGTTGAAATACATCTGAAGCAATCATCAACGCACTGCCAGTCGACCTTAACGCCGAATCTGTCCATAAGCAATCTTATCTCGCCGGGATTATTCTCCGGACCGATTCCGCAAAGCTCATGCAATGACGGTTCAAACTCAAATCTGCCCCTGCAAAAGCTTGTTGCGCATCCGCCGGGAAGATTGTGCTTTTCGATGATCAATGTTTTTTTACCTGCCGTAATCAGTTCCAGGGCAGCCGCAAGACCGGCACAGCCCGAACCGACGACAACTGCGTCATATTTTTTCATATAGCACCTCTCAAAATTCAAAATCAACCACCGCTCTGTCGGTGATAACTGAATGAACAAATTCTTTGACTTTTAAGTGTTCAGGGTGATTCTGATAACCCTCAAGGGAAGCCTTATCCTTAAAAATCGTATAAAGAGCAAGATCGTAGCCCTTTTCGTTAAAATTAAAGCCGACCTCTGCACTGATAAGACCGTCAATCTTACCGACAAGCGAAGTCAGTCTTTTTTTAATTTCTTCCATATTGTGTTTCTTTTGATCGTCATTTCTGACATTCCAAAAGACAATGTGCTTGACCAATAACATGACCTCCCGTAATTTTATAGGCTGCACATCACAAATTGCGGCGCACGCCTCGGATGTAATTCGCACATATCAACCGTGCGGCATTACACATATACTAATTATAACAGAGAATTTGAATTAGTCAACATTCATTGTAACATTTTTTGTATAAACACGCTCTTTTTTGTTAATGATTATAAGGACAATACACGAAGTCAGCGCCGCACAAATCACGGCGTTGTATGAAAAAATCACAGGGAGGAATCTCAATGAAAAAAATCATTGCGGTTTTAACAGTCACTGCGCTTCTTTTTATCGTTTCGGCATGCGGTAAAAAGGACGCAACGGATAAGAACAGCGCAAAAGCGGACAACACGGTTTATTTTCTCAATTTCAAGCCCGAAATTGCGGATATTTACAAGGAAATAGCGCAGAAATACGAGGCCGAAAAGGGCGTTAAAGTCAAGGTCGTTACAGCCGCCAGCAACACCTATGAAACAACGCTTAAATCGGAGATCGCAAAATCCGACGCACCGACAATTTTTCAGATAAACGGCCCGGTCGGATATCAATCATGGTCAAAATACTGTAAAGACCTAAAGGACACGAAGCTCTACGACTACCTTTCGGACAAAGATCTTGCAATTAAAAACGGCGACGGAGTTTTCGGAATACCTTATGTCGTCGAGGGCTACGGAATAATCTACAACAATGCGATCATGGAAAAATACTTTGCTCTCAAGGATAAGGCCGTCAGCATTTCAAACGCAGAGGAAATAACAAGTTTCAAGCTGCTCAAGGAGGTTGCAGAGGATATGACCAAGCATAAACAGGAGCTTGGCATTGACGGCGTTTTTGCCTCAACCTCAATGTCCGGCGGCGAGCAATGGCGTTGGACAACCCACCTTTTGAATGTTCCTTTCTACTACGAAATGAAAGACAAAAGCGACGATTCTTCCATAGCGACCGCCTATAACGCAGAAACGGTTGACTTTAAATATTCCGATAACTTCAAGAATATTTTCGACCTTTACATCGATAATTCGACAACCGAAAAGGGCTTGCTTTCGGGCAAATCGGTTGAAAATTCAATGTCCGAGTTTGCGCTCGGCAAGGCAGCCATGGTTCAAAACGGCAACTGGGCGTGGGATCAGATATCAAAGGTCAGCGGCAATACGGTCAAGGCGGAGGACATCAAGTATCTTCCTATCTATATCGGCGTTGACGGCGAGGAAAAGCAGGGGCTTTGTATCGGAACAGAAAACTATCTGGCAATCAATAAAAATGTTTCCGAAGAAAAGCAAAAGGCTTCCGTGGAATTTCTCGAATGGCTCTTTTCAAGCGATACCGGCAAGGATTATGTTGTGAACAAGCTGAATTTTATTTCCCCGTTCAACACCTTTAACGACAATGAAAAGCCGGACGACCCTCTTGCGAAGGAGATCATCAAATGGATGGAAAAGGATAAAACAACGGTCGAATGGACATTCAATTCTTTTCCGAGCCTCGACTTCAAGGACGATGTCGGCAATGCGCTGCTTGAGTATATTCAAGGCTCAAAAACATGGGACGATGTAAAAAAAGCCACCGTAGAAAGCTGGAAAAACGCAAAATCATAACCGAGGAGAGGATAACATGGCACTGAAAAAATGGTTTCCGATATTTGTTTTGCCTACTCTTGCAGCGTTTACACTCGTTTTTGCCGTGCCGTTTGTCCTCGGTCTCGGACTTTCTTTCACCGAATTTACGACCGTGCTTGATGCAAAATGGGTAGCTTTTGCAAATTACGCCAAAGCTTTTTCAAACAGGGATTTTCTCAATGCACTGTGGTTCACGGTCAAGTTTACCGTTGTTTCGGTAATTACTATAAACATCATCTCCTTTGTGCTTGCGATGCTGTTAACAAAGGGCTTCAGGGGTACAAATATTTTCAGAACGGTTTTCTTCATGCCCAATCTCATCGGCGGAATCGTGCTCGGCTATATATGGCAACTTATTATTAACGGAATTCTGCAAAATATCGGCGTAACGATAACTTACGATGCAAAATACGGCTTCTGGGGACTTGTTGTGATGATGAACTGGCAGCTTATCGGCTACATGATGATAATTTATATTGCGGGAATTCAGAATATTCCCTCGGATTTGCAGGACGCTTCGAGGGTTGACGGAGCGAACAAGCGGCAAACGCTCAGGCATGTTACGCTGCCGCTTGTAATGCCGTCAATAACGATTTGTCTTTTTCTGACGATCACAAATTCGTTCAAGCTTTTCGATCAGAACTTAGCCCTTACGGCAGGCGCACCATCAAAAAAAACGGCGATGCTCGCCTTGGACATCTATAACACCTTCTACGGAAAAATCGGCCGGGAGGGCGTCGGTCAGGCAAAGGCGGTAATTTTCTTCATCATTGTTGCGGCAATTTCCTTTGCCCAGCTTATTTACACACGAAAAAAAGAGGTGGAGCAATGAACGGGATAACGGCGAAAAAGGCAGGCAGAGCGGTGCTCCGTGTTTTTCTTGTCGCCACAGGTGCAGCGTTTCTCGCTCCGATAATTATCGTCCTCTACAACTCGTTCAAGGGGAAGCTTTTTATCAGCGACGACCCGTTTGCATTTCCGGATGCAGAAACATTTTCGGGAATCGAAAACTATGTCAACGGAATCAAAAAAACGGGATTCCCCGCCGCTTTTGGCCGTTCGCTGTTCATAACGGCGTTCTCGGTTGCGGCAATAGTTCTTTTCACATCAATGACGGCGTGGTACATCGTCAGGGTAAAAAATAAATTTACGAAGGCACTCTATTATATCTTTGTTTTTTCGATGATAGTTCCTTTTCAGATGGTAATGTTCACGATGACGAAAACAATTGCCGACCTCGGACTTGACAAGCCGTGGGGATTGATAATCGTCTACCTCGGCTTTGGTGCAGGGCTGGCGGTATTCATGTTCTGCGGCTTTGTGAAATCCGTTCCGCTCGAAATCGAGGAAGCGGCTATGATCGACGGGTGCAGTCCTCTGCAAACCTTCTTTTATGTAGTGTTCCCGATTATGAAGCCGACGGCAATTACCGTTGCGATTCTTGACGCAATGTGGATTTGGAACGACTACCTGCTGCCCTATCTGCTCATCGGCAGCGAATACAAAACGATTCCGATTGCCGTTCAATATCTCAGAGGCGGCTACGGCTCTGTCGATATGGGAGCAATGATGGCAATGCTTGTGCTTTCGATTATACCTATCGTTGTTTTCTATCTCTCATGTCAGAAATATATCATCAAGGGCATTGTTGCCGGAGCTGTGAAAGGATAACTATGGCAAGTATCAGTTTGAAAAATATATATAAAATTTTTGATGACGGCACGGCTGCGGTCAATGATTTCAACCTTGAAATTAAGGATGAAGAGTTTATAATTCTTGTCGGCCCTTCGGGCTGCGGAAAGTCAACTACGCTGCGGATGATAGCCGGACTTGAGAATATCACAAAGGGTGAATTAAAAATCGGCGAGCGCGTAGTGAATGACATTGCGCCTAAGGACAGGGACATTGCAATGGTATTCCAAAGCTACGCCCTCTATCCTCACATGACTGTGTACAAAAACATGGCGTTCGGCCTTGAGCTGAGAAAGCTTCCGAAAAACGAGATCAACGAGCGTGTTCTCGAAGCGGCAAGGGCGCTTGACATCGAGCATCTTCTCAAGAGAAAGCCGAAGGCTCTTTCGGGCGGTCAACGCCAGCGTGTTGCTCTCGGCAGAGCAATGGTGCGTTCGCCGTCGGTCTTTCTGCTCGACGAGCCGCTCTCAAACCTGGACGCAAAGCTGAGAGCGAACATGAGAACGGAGATAAAAAAGCTTCATCGCCGTTTGGGTACTACATTTATTTATGTCACCCACGATCAGACCGAAGCAATGACGATGGGCGACCGAATCGTTGTTATGAAGGACGGAATTATTCAGCAGGTAGATTCGCCGCAAAATCTTTATAAGCATCCGCGGAATATGTTCGTTGCCGGCTTTATCGGTTCGCCGCAAATGAATTTTCTCGACGCTCGATTAAAATCTGCATGCGACAGAATTGTTTTGACGCTCGCCAATGATGAAATTGATATAACCGAAGCCTTCGCCGACCGCATGGAAATAAACGGCTATTTCGATAAACCGGTCAAGGTCGGAATCCGTCCGGAGGATATCACGATCGATAAAAATTTCATTGCAAAAAATCCGGACAAAATTATAACGGCGAGATATGAGGTCAGTGAGCTTATGGGCAGCGAGAGCTTTCTTTATCTTGATTATTCGGGGCAGAAGCTTACGGCAAGAGTAGCTGCCGATTCAGCGATAAACGAAACCGTCGAAGTGGGAATACTTACGGATAAAATCCATCTTTTTGATCCGAATTCCACCGAAAATATAAGGCAGTACCGCACAAATTGAGTCGTGCGGTGCTGCCCTTTTCAGCACAATTTCTGTCGCATTTGTTTTAATATCTGTTTTTCCTTTCTGCTGACCTGAACCTGCGTCATTCCGAGCGATTGCGCAGTCTGCGTTTGCGTCTTTCCCGAAAAATACCGTTGCCTTATCAGCTCTCTGTCCCTTTCGTCAAGCCTGTCCATCACCTGATGAACGGCAAGTCTTGACGAAACGCTGTCCTCATGGTCGGGCACGGGAATGTCAAGCTGCAAATCCGTCTCGTCGTCATTCACCGTTAGGCTTATAACCGGCAATGACGCTGCAATCGCCTGGGCAGTTTCAAATTCATTATAGCCGAGAATCTCGGCAAGCTCCCCAACCGTCGGCTCACGGTCATATTTTTTTATAAAAACATCCCTTTCATAAGCGATTTTTCGTCCCTTTTCTTTAATTGAACGGCTGACGCTTACCGTTCCGCCGTCACGAAAAAGCCGCTTGATCTCACCGAGAATCACGGGAACGGCATAGGTCGAAAACGAAAATCCAAGCTCTGTCTTAAAGTTATCTACAGCTTTAATAAGTCCGATGCAGCCGGCCTGAAAAAGGTCGTCATACTCAACACCCTTGCCGACGAATCTATGAGCGCAGGAATGAACCAAGCCCATATTGCTTTCAATCATCTCGTTCCTTTTTGTTTTTGAAAGGATCATCCGTCCTCACGCCCGTTTATTTTTTTGAACATTGTTACCGTTGTACCTCTGCCCTCCTTTGACCTGACTGCGATCTTATCCATAAAGCTTTCCATCACAGCGAAGCCAAGCCCTGCCCTTTCGCCGCCGAGCGTGGTAAAGAGCGGTTCCATCGCCCTTTTAATGTCGGCGATTCCGACTCCCCTGTCTCTAACCGAAATTTTAACGGTATTATTTTCACATACGGCGGCGTATATGTAAATCTTTCCCACTCTGTCGGGATAAGCGTGAACGATACAGTTTGTCACCGCTTCGCTGACAGCGGTTTTAATATCCGTTATTTCGTCAACCGTCGGGTCAAGCTGAGCGGCGAACGCAGCAACGGTCGAGCGGGAAAAGGCTTCGTTAACAGACCTCGAATCTATTGTCATTCTGAAATCATTTTTTGCTTTCATCGCAAACATCCTCCCTTTTGCTTATTTTTGCAATTTTTTCAAGCCCGGCAAGCTGCATAACCTTATAGTTCTGCGGCGATAGGCTTGAAACTATAATTCTTCCCCCGAACGGCGACATTGTTCTGACACGCCCCATAACAAGCCCGACCCCCGACGAATCCATAAAGTTTACATCACCGTAGTCAAGCTTCAATACCTTCGGCTTATAGGTCTGTATTGCGTCGTCAATCTCCATTCTGAGCGTTGAGGCGGTGTGATGATCAATTTCGCCTTCAAGAAACGCCGTCACCCTCTGCTCTGTCGCTATAATTTTTACAGGCATAAGAATACCCCCCTAAAAAAACAATCCCTTACCCAATAGGATAAAGGATTGTCCGAAAATATTTTGTTGAAGTGTGGTTAAAAAAATAATTTCTTTTTGTAAACCGTTGTCATTTAATGAGTTTTTTGATGTCCGAAGCAAGATAAAGCGAGCCGCATACCAAAACAACATTGTCATTCTTTGCCTTTTTCAAAGCCTTTCCGTAAGCCTTTTCCGGATCAGGCTCGGGACGAATCTTTTTGCAATACGGCTTCGCTTCCTTTGCAAGCGACCTTGCGTCAATAGCTCTCGGATTCGACGCTTCGGTCGTGTATATCCTCTCGCAAAGCGGCGCAAGCTTTTTAACAGCATAAGCGTAGTCCTTGTCCTTCATCATTCCGAAAACGGCAATGATCTTCTTGTCGGCGCAGAACTTCGCAAGCGTATTGCAAAGAGCGTCAACGCCCTCTGCGTTGTGTCCGCCGTCGATTATCGTCAGCGGCGAACGGGAAACAATTTCCGTTCTTGCGGGAACCTTGAGCTTTGAAATGCCGTCGATCAGGCTCTTATATGTGATGCTCCAGCCGTTCTGCTTGAGAACATTTATCGCTGCTATAGCAGTCGCAAAGTTATAAAGCTGATGCTTGCCGGTCAGCGGAATTTTAAATGTGCAGCCGGCATAGATAACCGTCGAGCCGTCGATCTCCTCACGAACAAGACGAACCTTGCTTAACTCATGCGGATAATATCTGCAATTTTTTTCTTTAGCCTTATCCTTGATAAAGCGTTCAACGGCAAAATCAGGCTGAGGATAGCCGACGACATTGCCGCCCTCTTTAAATATGCCGCATTTCTGCTCGGCAATTTTAAGAAGCGTATCGCCGAGTATATTGGTGTGGTCGAGAGAAATTGATGTAATAACGCTGACCTCGGAGCTTTTTATGATATTTGTTGAATCAAGCAGTCCGCCAAGGCCGACCTCAAGCACGACGATATCGCAATTCCGCCTTAAAAAATACAAAAAAGCAGTAAGTGTGATAATTTCAAACTCGGTCGGTTCGACGCCCTTTTTTGAGAGCTTTTCGACAACGGGCTTAACTTCGGAAATAATTTCCGCCAGCTCGGACTGTGGTATCATTTCGCCGTTGATTTGAATCCTTTCGCGGAAATCCACAACAAACGGAGATGTGAAAAGCCCGACCCTATATCCGCTCTCGGACAAAACGGAAGCTATCATATGGCAGGTTGAGCCTTTGCCGTTTGTGCCGGCAACATGTACATATTTCAGCTTGTCCTGCGGATTGTCAAAGGCGTCGCATAAAGCTTTGATGCGCTCCATGCCCGGACAGCTTCCGAACCTGTCCCTCGAATGTATAAAATTCAATGCTTCGTTATAATTCATGGTATCACTCTTTTATTTTTTGAGGCAACACCGCACCGACAGAGTCGTGCGGTATTGCCTAAAGGTTTATTTTTGGAATTTCTCAATGCTCTCGTCAATCATTGCAATCTTATCTCTAAGCTTCTGAGCAGCCTCACGCTGACCATCAACAACAGCCTGCGGAGCTTTTGAAACAAAGTTTTCGTTGTTAAGCTTCTTATCGATAAACTCAAGATCCTTGAGAACCTTTTCCTTCTCCTTATTGAGTCTTGCGATTTCCTTTTCAAAATCAACAAGCTCGCCGAGCGGAATATAAATCTTGGCGTCCGTCGTAACGATGCAAACTGCGTCGTCAATTTCAAAGCTGTCGCCTATCTCGGCTTCCGAGCACGAAGCAAGTCTCTGCATAAAGATACCGGCTTTTTCAAATGTATCCTTGTAAGCGGTGGCGATATAATATTTAGCCTTCTTTGACGGCGGAACATTCATCTCGGCTCTGCGGTTACGGATAGCACGAACAGCCTCCATGATTCTGTCCATCTCCTGCTCCTCAACGCCGAAATTGTGCTCGTCCTTATAAACAGGCCACTCGGAAATCATTATCGACTCGCCGTCATGAGGCAGGGTCTGCCAAATTTCCTCGGTGATGAAGGGCATGAACGGGTGAAGCAGCTTAAGCGTATTCGACATGATGTAAACGAGCATATCTCTTGCCGTCTGAGCCGCCTTTTCATCGTCCGAATTAAGTCTGATCTTTGAAATCTCGATATACCAGTCGCAGAAAACATCCCAGATAAAATCATAAAGCTTCTGAACTGCGATACCAAGCTCGAACTTGTCGAGATTATCGGTAACTTCCTTTGTAAGCTTGTTGAACAGACTGAGTATCCACTTGTCCTCAAGGGCAAGCTCGTCCGGAATATGCGGAACTTTTTCCTCCTCGTCGAGATTCATTAAAATAAATCTTGCGGCATTCCAAAGCTTGTTTGCAAAGTTGCGACTTGCACCAACCTTTTCGTCCGAGAAGCGCATATCGTTTCCGGGGCTGTTGCCCGTTGCAAGAGTAAATCTGAGCGCATCTGCGCCATATTGGTCAATAACTATCAACGGGTCGATACCGTTGCCGAGCGATTTTGACATCTTTCTGCCCTGCGAATCACGGACAATACCATGAATGAAAACAGTGTCAAAAGGCCTTGAATGCATATTCTCGACAGAGGAGAATATCATTCTCGCAACCCAGAAAAAGATTATATCATAGCCCGTAACAAGCGTATTCGTCGGGAAATAGTGGGCAAGCTCGGGTGTCTTATCCGGCCAGCCGAGCGTTGAGAACGGCCAAAGAGCGGACGAGAACCATGTGTCGAGCGTATCGGGATCTTGGGTGAGGTGCGTGCAGCCGCACTTCGGACAAGCAGACGGAGTCTGTTTTGAAACAACGATCTCGCCGCAATCGTCGCAGTACCACGCAGGAATTCTGTGACCCCACCAAAGCTGACGGGAAATGCACCAGTCCTTGATATTCTCCATCCAGTGATAATATGTCTTGTCGAAACGTTCGGGAACAAACTTGACCTCGCCTTTCTTAACGCAGTCGATGGCAGGCTTTGCGAGCGGCTCCATTTTAACGAACCACTGCTTTGAAACCTTAGGCTCAATCGAGCTGTGGCAGCGGTAGCAAACGCCGACATTGTGCGAATAATCCTCAATCTTAACGATTGCACCCTCTTTTTCAAGGTCCTCAACAATCGCCTTGCGCGCTTCCATTCTGTCCATTCCGGCATACTTGCCCCATTCGGGCTTGATGTGTGCGTCGTCGGTGAAGGTGTCAATAACCTCAAGGTTATGTCTGAGTCCGACCTCAAAATCGTTGGGATCATGAGCGGGAGTGATCTTAACGCAGCCTGTTCCGAAGTCCATTTCAACATAGTCATCGGCAATAACGGGAATCTCTCTGTGAACGATGGGTAAAATAAGCGTTTTGCCGACGATATCCTTGTATCTTTCATCGTTCGGGTTAACCGCAACGGCAGTATCGCCGAGCATTGTTTCCGGTCTTGTTGTTGCAAGCTCAATGTAGCCGCTGCCGTCCTTGAACGGATAACGGAGATGCCAGAAGTGGCCTGCCTGATCCTCGTATTCAACTTCAGCGTCCGAAATCGATGTAAGACAATGCGGACACCAGTTGACTATACGCTCGCCTCGATAGATAAGTCCCTTGTTGTAAAGATTGACGAAAACCTCTTTAACAGCCTTACTGCAGCCCTCGTCCATTGTGAAACGCTCTCTGTCCCAGTCGCAGGAGGAGCCCATTTTTTTGAGCTGCTCAATGATTCTTCCGCCGAATTTATCTTTCCAATCCCACGCTCTTTTGAGAAAGCCTTCACGGCCGATATCTTCCTTTGTGATACCCTCCTGACGCATAGCTTCAACGATTTTAGCCTCTGTCGCAATTGAGGCGTGATCCGTTCCGGGAAGCCACAAGGCGTCATAGCCCTGCATTCTTCTGTAACGGATAAGAATGTCCTGAAGTGTGTTGTCAAGCGCATGACCCATATGAAGCTGACCGGTGATGTTCGGCGGCGGTATAACAATTGTATACGGCTTCTTCTCGGGATCGCACTTTGCGTGAAAATACTTTCCGTCGAGCCAGAATTTATATATCCTGTCCTCAACATCCTTGGGATCGTACTGTTTTGCAAGATCTTTTGCCATTGAATTTTCCTCCTTATATCAATGCAGTTAATTTACAATATAAAAACTCGCCTCAAGGAAAACCTTGAGACGAGATAAAACCCGCGGTACCACTCAATTTGTACTCTAAAGAATACCACTCAAAACCTTAACGCGGAATTGCGGAAGGGTTCTACGGCTAACGCTTTCTTCCCTCCGGCTCGGGAGCTACAATTCAAATAACGGCTGACGCCTTTCACCTGCCGACGCCTCTCTGAAAACCGAATTATACGAAAACTCTCCGTCTTTGCCTTTCAATATTGCTATTATTTTATCATCACAGAAGATTTTTGTCAATACAAAACGCTTTAATTTTCCGTCACAGGCTCGATCGGAACAACCTCCTGCATTGTGACATTTTCTTTTTTGTACTGTGAAGTGTATTTATCCTGATAATAGCTTTCCTGATGACAATCAAAGCTGCCGTCCGGGGACAGCTCAATGACAGTGCAGCCTCTCTGCGAGCCTAATTTGTAAATACCCGGATATGCAAGATAGTCAATGCTCAGGCCGTATGTAAGTCTTATACCCTTATAATCGACCGAGAAGTTATTTTTATGGTCATGACCGCAGAAAACGGCTTTTGTCGAGCCAAGCTCCTGAATCGTTTCAAAGAGATTATCCTCGCCGATTCCGGGATAAACAACCTTTTTACCCTCGCCTGCCGTGCCGAAAACGAGCTTGACATTCTCCGTATCCTTGAAGCCGTTATCGGCGTATTCATACCATGCGTCCTTGTATTCAACCAGCGGGATATGAAAATACATGGTTGATTTAACAGTCGTATCGTCTGCGCTCAAGCCGAGCTTTTTATAAGTCTCGGCATTGACGGAATTATAATATTCAACGCATTGCTTATACCAATCCACCTGATCCTGATGTATATTGTCATACTTCCACATAACGCCGAACCAGTCGCCGTCGGTATAGGAATGGCTGTCAAGAACATAAATCGACTGACTGAGAATACCGTTCGATTTCTTAACATTTATTACCTGATTGCCGTAGCCGGAAATATCCTCCGGACCTCTTTGGAAAAGGCAGTATTTGTAATCGTCCGAGGAATAAAAATCAGATATGTCGGCTCTCGAATAATAGCTGTAAGCCTCCGTGTCATGGTTGCCGAAGCCGAGAGTCCAGTAAACTCCGAGTTTTTCCATCAGTTCGGCAAATATTTCCGCCGAGAGCTTATTGTTAAATGTGCCCGACTGGAACGGTACGGGATAGCCGATATCGCCCGTTACAACAACAAGGTCGGGCTTCTCCGCCGTAATCATGGCGGCAACGGCATTCAAAGCCATCCCGTCCTTTCGAAGGCTCATCCAGCCTGCGCCGATATGAACATCGGTAATTTGAACGACCTTAAAATCCCTGTCGGTCGTAAAAGTCCAGTTGCCCTGCGAATCTTTTTCGGGTACAAGCTGATTTTCATAAACAACGGTATCAAAAGATTGTGCCTTCTTCAAATTCGCCTTATCACCGATAACCGTTATCGCTGTTGTTATTCCGACAAACAAAGCAAGCACAATGAAAAATATACCGATAATTTTCAAAGCAAGCTTGCCCTTGCTTTTCTTTTTTTCTGCCAATTTAAACAATCCTTTCGCTTAGAACAATATAAATTTAATACACACATTTGCCTTTTCGAGGCAGATGTCTTTAGTTTCTTCAAGCAAAGCTTCGTCTGCGGACTGCACGCAAGCATAACAAACCACGGCGTCGCCGTCGTTATGATAGTCAAGCTCTTTCACGGAAATCTCGTCGGAATATTCCGCAAAAACGGAGTCAACCTTTTCTCTGGTTGCCGACGGGACAAAATTGATAAGCTTTTTTGCATTCGACACAAGCATTTTTGCTGCCGAAACCAATATTACGGAGCTTATGACCAATCCGCAAACAGCGTCAACAGCATAGTCGCTGTATTGCGAAACAAGCAGCGTTATGACGGAAACGACCGTTATGAACATATCAAGAATACAGTCGAACTTCATCACTCTGACGACCGGAGAGCCGCATTTTTTCTCAAAGCCGGAATAAACAAAATACATCGCAGCCTTTGCTGCCGCCGTTCCGGCAACAACCGCCGCATAGAGCGTCGAGAACCACACCGGCGTCGGATAAATCAGCCTTTCGAGAGAGGTGTAGGCAAAGTAGAAGCCCGCCGCAACGACCGTTATCGAGATAACAAAAGAAAAAAGCTGCTCACTCTTTTTTAGCATACCGCCCGTGCTTTCGTTCGATTTTTTTAAAAGATAATATAAAAATGCAAATGTGACCGCACCCGACAGAGCGTCAAACATATTATTCACTGCGTCGGAATAAATGCTGATCGAGTTCGTCCTGAGTCCGATATACAGCTTAACAAAAAATAAAATTAAATTGGCGACGAACGAAAAAACGCACGCTTTAAGAACGATTTTTCCGTTTTTCATAGCTTCGCCTCCAAATAAAAACAATTATTTTTTATCATTTGCGGCACGCATCAGAGATGCCTCAATGTTGCCCGCAACAGTGATCTTGAGCATATGTATAAGCTCCTGGCTCGACATTCTTGCCGTGCCGCTCGTTTCGAGCCAGCTTTGAACCATGCCGCCGAGAGCAGTCGCATAAAAATTAGAGATGAAATTCTTGTAGAATTCGTCAACATCAATGTTTTCTGCCTTGACATCGACCACCCTTCTTATGCTTGATTTCAGTGCTTCGTAAACGAAGTTTGAAAAATAAACCATCGCCCTTGAGTTGATAACGCTGAGAATCTCGTTTCGGTGCTCCTCAATATAGGCAAAAAGAGCATTGATAACGCTGTCCCAATTATCCTCCGTGCCGATTTCGCCCTTCAAAAAAGCCTCGTTGTTCTGCTCGATAATCTTGACAGCGTCGTACTGATACATCCACTCGACAAGGGCATAAATATCCTGAAAATGATAATAGAATGTCTGTCTGTTGACCCCGCAGGCATCAACTATCTCATGGATCTTGATTTTGTCAAGAGGTTTTTTGCGCATAAGATTTCTTAAGGATTCCGCCAGCATCAGTTTTGTTCTGTCGCCCGAACGCTGATTTGCCATTTTATCACTTCCTAAAAATATTTTTTGCAAAATTCCATTAAGGTAATACAGTCCACCTTAATTTTATGATATTTGCTTGATAATTTTATCACAATTTTTTACATTTATCAAGACATTTATGCATACAGTCGTCTATACAACTTGTTCTATTTGTATGGTTTTACGCTATAAATGCACAATCGCAAGTATTTTAGATTGACAAAAGGCTTTTTTGTGATATAATGTCAATGTTATTTTTCGAGGCGTAACTCAGTTTGGTAGAGTGCTTGGTTTGGGACCAAGATGCCGCAGGTTCAAGTCCTGTCGCCTCGACCATATCGAGTATTCATAAAGGATTCGACTTTATGAATACTCGATTTTTTTATCTTAAATTTTATGTGCCGTACTGTTTGCGTTCATGGAACACAGCTATATTTCAGCAAGTGAGAGTGAGAAGTTGAGCAAGATCTGACCTATCAATCGGCTTCGATAAATGATCCATGTCTTTGTCGCCGTGCGATCTGTTTTGCTTGCACATTTTTGCTTTTGTTTTTTTGCTGCTTTTCAGATCCGGACTCCTTGATCGGTACAAAATTCACTAAAAAATCAAGGTATCCAAAAAATAATAAAAAAAGCTTGATATCCCTAAAAAACTTAGGAATATCAAGCCTTTGGTGACTCATCGGGGATTCGAACCCCGGACACCTTGATTAAAAGTCAAGTGCTCTGCCAACTGAGCTAATGAATCGCATGCGTATTTAACGCTTGACTATAATACATCAAACGAGCCTAAAAGTCAAGCATTTTTTTAAAATAATCTAAAAATTCGGAATATTTTGCGTATTAAAAATATTATACAAATATTATGCTCTTTTATGTATTGATTTATGGGACAAAAAGATATAGAATATCCCTATATTACATTGGAGGGAAGCTATGACCGAGGACGATCTCTTTTATGCCGTGCTGGACGATAAGATCAGAGAATGCGAAAACAGCAACTATATTTCCAATACAAATTTTCTCGACATTTATCAGCAGAGCAAGGCCATTCAATATCTTCAAAAACTTCATATCAAGCATATGCTTTACGGCGGCTTTGAGGATTCCGAACGAAGGGTCGTTATCTTCCTCCCCGACTATGCGGACGATAATTTTCTCTCGGAGCTTGACGATGTACCTATAGTTCCGTTGAGAATTGACAAGGACAGCTTCTCCACTCTGTCGCACCGTGACTATCTCGGAGCGATAATGGGTCTTGGAATCAAAAGAGAAATGCTCGGCGATATCATTATTGACGATAAAGGCTGCACGACGGCGGCCGTCAAAAGCGTTGCAAAATATCTTTGCGAAAATCTTATATCCGTAGGACGAGGCACGGTTGCCACCGGAATGCTTGAAAGCTTTGATACAGTCAAGCTTGAGGAGAAATTTGAGACTAAGCGCTGCTTCGTTTCCTCATTGCGTGCCGATTCTACGGTTTCCTCGTGCTTCTCGTTTTCAAGAAGCGAGGCGGTTCGCAGAATCAACGCCGGCGAGGTTTATATCAACGGCGTGCAGATTACAAAAGTCGATTTCAAGGTGCCGTTCAACTCCAAAATTGTCGTCAGGGGCAAGGGCAAGGTTCTCATCACCGAGGACGACGGAATCACAAAGAAAGGCCGTCAGGCTTTCACAATCAAAAAATATATCTGAGGAGGATTTTTATGTTAAATTTCGGACACAGAGGCTTCAGCGGAAAATATCCCGAAAACACCATGCTTGCTTTCAGAAAGGCTGTTGAAGCGGGCGCAGACGGAATTGAGCTTGATGTTCATTTTTCCAAGGACGGAGAGCTTGTCATTATTCATGATGAGCGAATCGACAGAACCTGCGATTCGACAGGCTTCGTCAGAGATTACACCCTCGCAGAGCTTCAGTCCTTCGACGCTTCGGCCGGCTTCAAGGGCATTTACGGCGTGAACAGAATCCCTACTCTGCGAGAATACTTTGAATTCATCAAGCCGATCGACGGATTCATAACAAACATCGAGCTTAAAACGGGCGTTTATGAATATCCGGGCATTGAAAAAGCCGTAAACGACATGATAGTTGAGTTCGGTCTTGAGGACAGGATAATTATTTCAAGCTTCAACCATTACAGCGTTATGCGCTTCAAGGCAATTAACCCAAAGGTCAGGTGCGGCTTTCTTGAGGAAAGCTGGATTCTTGAATTCGGCAAATATACAAAAGAGCACGGCATCGAATGCATTCACCCTATGCATTGGACGCTGACGGAGGAAACCGTCGGGGAAATGAAAGCCAACGGAATCAAGATTAACACCTGGACAGTCAACGACGGGGACAGCGTGGCAAGACTTTATAAGCTCGGAATTGATTCCGTGATAGGAAATTATCCCGATATGGCGAAAAAAGTCATAGATTCTATGAAATAATGCTTGATTTTATTGTGCATAAAGTGTATTATGATAAAGGCTGAAAACAGCCAAAAAAATATCAGAAGGTGTTTTAATGTTTACAGGAAAAGCAGAGGAATACAGGGGCGTTTATGCTCTTCTTCTCACCCCATTTAACGAAGACAAATCCATAAATTACGATACATATGCGCAGTATGTCGAGTTCCAGGCTGCGCAGGGTGCTCATCACCTTTTCTCGGTATGCGGCAGCTCCGAAATGACCTGCCTTTCGCTCGAAGAAAGAATCAAGTGCGCCGAAACGGCGGTCAAGCACGCAAACGGTGCTGAAATCGTTGCAACGGCCAACCTCGAACCGACTTGGAAGGAGCAGATTGAAGAGGTCAAGCGCATGGAACAGACAGGTGTTGACGGTCTTGTGTTTGTAACAAGAGGCTACGGCGTTTGCGACAAGAGAATAGTTGAGAATCTTTCCGAGCTTTCGCAGTACACCACCCTCCCCGTCATTCTCTATGAGTTCCCCGGCTTTGCAAACTGCAGCATGTCGGGCAAGGCTTACGGAGAGCTTGTTAAGACAGGCAAATTCCACGGAATCAAGGATACGACCTGCACAATGGCAGGCATAAAGGACAAACTTGCGTATCAGGGCGATTCGGCTGTTCTTCAGGCCAACATTCCCCTCCTCCTTGACGCTTACGACGCAGGTGCAAGAGGCGTTTGTGCAACTCCCACCTCCTGCGGAGTAAATCTTTTCCGCAAGATGTATGATGAATATTTCGTTGAAAAGGATATGCAGAAGGCAAGAGAAACCTTCAACGAGATCATACTCCTTGACTGTGCGATCGACAGCGGCTTCAACGCAAGCGCAAAGTACCTTATCAATCTTCAGGGGATTCCGTTTACGACCGTTACGAGAGCAGGCTCAACCCTCAGCGAAGCAAGGATCAGAAGTCTCCAATCCTTCTTTGAATATGCAAAGGCGCATGAGCTTCTTTAAGGCGTTGTCTTAACTCAAATAAAATGCTCACAAGGCTTCATTCGGGCTTTGTGAGCTTATTTTTCAGATAAATGCCGTACATAAGTTAAGTTTCAATTTATGAGGTATTATCTCAGAAGCTTTTCTCTTTGCTTATAATCGGGCAAATACCTTGCTATCAAATCATAAAATGCTCTGCTGTGGTCATGGTGAACAGTATGCGCAAGCTCATGAACGACTACATATTCGATCGCTTCAATCGGGTATTGCATCAAAATATACGAGTAACAGATATTATTCTTTCCGCTGCAAGAGCCGAAACGCTTTTGAGCGGAGGTTATCTTGACAGTCCCGTAGCTGACGCCCATGAGCGCAGCATATCTTTCGGTCAAACCGGGCAAGAGTGCTTTCGCCTGCTTTTTGTATTCGTTGATTTCCGTCTCGTTCGGCTCGGGGTGATTGCGTTTTCTTTCAACGCTTTCGGCTTTTTTCTTTTCGATCCAAGCACTGTGCTCCCCGATCAGCTTCTTTATCTTGCGTTCGGGAAAATGCAACGGAGCACGAACCGTCAGCTCACCCTCTGAGCTTATCTGCAAAGCGACAGTCTTGCGATTTGATCTTATAATCGTGTATTCCATATGGTCACCTCGAAAATATTTTAGGCTACTGCACTTCCATTTATGCGATTTTGTCCCAATCAGGCAATTGCATTTTTCATCATTCTGTGCTACAATGCATAAGGTTAGGAGTGAGGCAATGATAACGAAAAAGCTTTACGACACGGACAGTCATATAAGCTCATTCAGAGCAACGGTCATCGCCTGCCGCAAAGGTGAGAAAGGCTTTGAGATAATTCTCGATAAAACGGCGTTTTTCCCCGAGGGCGGCGGTCAGTCGGCAGATACGGGCAAGATCGGGCAAGCCAATATTACGGATGTGCAAACGGCAAATGATGAAATCGTTCATTATTCCGACAGGCCATTGGAGGTCGGCGATGAAATAGGCTGTGAAATCGACTGGGAGCAGCGCTTTCGCCGTATGCAGAATCACTCCGGCGAGCATATAGTTTCCGGAATCGTGCATAGGCTTTACGGCTATGAAAATGTCGGATTCCATCTCGGAGACGATGTAACCGTCGATTTCAACGGCGAGCTTACGAGAGAGCAACTGCTTGACATTGAAAAACAGGCAAACGAAGCGATATACAAAAACGCAAAATTCACCTGCGAATATCCCGATGAAAGCACGCTGAAAAATCTCAGCTACCGCAGCAAGCTTGAACTGACCGAAAATGTCAGAATAGTCACTATTGAGGGCTATGATGTCTGCGCCTGCTGTGCGCCGCATGTTTATTCCGCCGGCGAGATCGGAATAATAAAGATACTTGACTTTGCCCGTCACAGGGGCGGAATAAGGCTGCATATGCTCTGCGGTAAGGACGCCTTGGAGGACTATGAAAAGAAATACGAAAATCTCCGCTCGGTTGCAACCTCGTTGTGTTCAAAGCAAAGCGAAACGGCAAAAGCATTTGAAAAATTCAACGAAGAACACGGAGCGTTAAAGGCAGAGCTTGCCGCATTAAAGAAGGAGCTTTCGCAGCTGAAGGCTTCGACAATCGAGAGCACCGACGAATGTGTTCTCATATTTGAGCCGGACGCTGACATAAACGATTTAAGAAAGCTCGTTTTAAACGGCGCAGAGAAAACGACAAAGCTTTGCGCAGGATTTTCCGGCAGCGATGAAAAGGGCTATCGCTTTGTTATTGCGTCAAAACATATCGATCTTCGTGAGAAATCGAAGGATATCACTACGGCTCTGGGCGGTCGAGGCGGCGGCTCAGCCGAGCTTTTGCAGGGCAACGCAACCGCTTCCGAGAATGAAGCAAAAAAATATTTCAAAGAAAATTTTTAATCGGAGGATTATATTATTATGAACATATGCGTATACGGTGCTTCAAGCACAACGACCGAGCATTCCTTCATTGAGGCCGGCGAAAAGCTCGGTGAAGAAATGGCCAAAAGGAATCACACACTCGTTTTCGGCGGCGGCGCAAACGGAATGATGGGCGCATCGGCAAGAGGTATGCACCGCATGGGCGGAAAAATTATCGGCGTTGCTCCCGAGTTTTTCCATGTGGACGGCGTTCTTTATGAGCATTGCACGGAATTCATCTATCCCGAAGATATGCGTGCAAGAAAGAAGAAGATGGAGGAGCTTTCCGACGCTTTTATCGTCACTCCGGGCGGAATCGGTACATTTGACGAATTCTTTGAAATTCTTACCCTCAAGCAGCTCAGCCGTCACAACAAGCCGATTGCTATACTCAACACAAACGGCTATTACGACTGCATGGAAAAATTCATTCAGAATGTCATCGACAATCATTTTATGAATGAGGAGAGCAAGAAGCTTTATTTCATCTCCGAGTCCCCCACCGATGTTCTCGATTATGTTGAAAACTATATGCCGACATACACTCCGCTTTCAATATACAAGGATGTCAATATGAACTGAGCACACTATTTTTCACTTATTGATTTATATATCCTGTCGCAGGCGTCTTTTTCCTTATCGAAGAAGAAGCCTGCGTTTTTCTCTTTATACGGGCTGACAGGCTCTCCCGAATTATCAATTATTCTTTGAAGCGCTGCGCAAAGCTCTGTTTCGCTTTGAGTAAGCTCACCGAATCCGTTTTCAAACGGGATGTCAAGCTCCCTGTAATCGTTCATTCCCGCCTTGAACTCCATGAGATCCGGCATAAAATAAACGATCGCACGGTTGAGATAAACAAAGTCAAAGACATATGACGAATAATCCGTTATAAATATCCTGTATTCGTCCGAAGCTCTGCCGTCGGCAAATTTCACTCTCGGCGATTTCAAATCAAAGCAGTCCTTATACGGCGCAAAAATCGGATGCAGCTTAAATTCAAGCGTATATCCGCTTTTTTCAAGCATTTCATCTAACCTCTCGCTGTTTAAAAAGGCCTGTGTTTTTTTGAAATAATCGGACTGCATGAATTTTTCTTTATCCGCAGTCCAGCCGCCCTCGCCCTTGTGCGCAATGAGATATTTTCGCCATGACGGAGCAAAAAGAATCACATTTTCCGCTTTGTTCTCGTTAAATTCAAAATAATCATATCTCGGCATTTTGCTCTTGATAAGCGCTTCTTCGGGGAAGAAATAGTTCTCGGTGAAATTTTTAACCTCATATTCCGTAGAAACAACCTCCCCCGTCACATCGAGCCTGTCATAGGAATATTTCCACGGAAGATGAGCGTGCAAAACGCCGTGCTGGAGGTAATAGACCTCACCGCCAAACAGGTCGATATATTCGGGATAAATATCGCTGAAATAGGGAAGATAATTTTCCTTTTCAATAAATGCCGTAATAATTTTTTCAGCATTCAAATACATAAGTTTATGTTTAGTCGAGCGAAAAGCAATGAGATTTTTCTGCTGTTCGGCGGTGAATTTATCCCTCACCGCATCTATTGAACCGTTGACGACATAGTAGCGTTCAACTCCGTCGTCGACCGCAAAATCATGAACGAACTGATAATATGCATTGTCCGCACCGACTCCCTTGCAGTCATGGTAAAGCCAAATTCTCTTTTTGGGCATGAGGTAGTTTATAAAACGAACCGCAAAAACCTTTTTGTTTGTTTTGAGATATTTTTTCAGCTCTGCTTTTTTATATTTCTTTTCGTCTCTTTCGTCGGCTTTTTCGACAACAAAGCACCTTTCGCTCATTCTGCATTTGATGCCGTTCATAACAAAGAATCTTCGCTTTTGATTGAAAGCGACCCATTCGCCGCATTCAAAATTTACGGGATAAGACCTTTCGCCGATCTCAACGGTAAACGAAAAAGATTTGCGTTTTTCGGGAACAATAACGGTTCTGAATCCCCATGCCGTATTGTTTCTTATCTTTGCGCCGTCATAGCAATAAGAGCATTCGGCAATATCGAGCATAATATTTTCGCTGCGCTCTCTGAGAATAAGCGTCGGCTTTTCGCAATAATCAAATATCGGCGACGAAATATATCCGCAAAGCTCAACGCCGTTGCCGCGAGCCTTGAACCTTGTTAAATTAAGCGTTATTCCGTCCGATTCAAAAAGAACCTTATCGCCGTGAACGAGCTTGATTTTTTCATCGGCAACGGTTTCAAGCTCCCCCTTGTATTTCATTGAAACAAGATAATATTTATTCATCGGCGGCGCATCAGGAAAATTTATTATCAAATCATCGTCAACGCTTTCGAGAAGCTTTTCGATCCGCCCGATCTCTCTGCGATAATCCTCACCCTCCGCACAGTAAGGCAACAGGCAGTCGGAAGCCGTCCTCGCAAGAATATCTTCGAGGAAAAGAGCCTTAACAAATCCCGGCACAACCTTAAACGAGGAGAATATCTCCTCCCATTTTCCGATATAACAATCAAAATAGATCGAGCATTTTAAATCCTTGCGCTCGCCGGAGGGATTGTTGAATTTTCTGTATTCGGCATTTTCGACATAGCCGACCGTCATTTTATCGGCTGCATATTTAACGCAATATTCCGCAGCTTTAAGCTCGCAGCTTTCCGACCGGTCGAAAAGCACGCTTTCCTCTCCCCTATTTTTCACTGCGATATTCAAGCCGTTCGGACAATAAAATTCATTGCCGTTGCCGTTCAAATCAACTATGCCGGTCTTACGGTTCAAATATTTAAAGTCGCATTTTTTTCTGCCGGACTTCGTATACGGAACAAGCTTGTAAGCGACAATATCAGTTTTTTCGTCATTTTCTTCAAAAAATTCAACCGTATTTTTCAAAGCGTCGGCAGACAGAGCGTCGTCTGCATCGAGAAAAGCGATATAGCTTCCCCTTGCAGCTGCAATGCCGGTATTCCTCGCAGCACCGGATCCGCTATGCTCTTGAGTTATAATCGTTGCGAATGTGCTTTGACTTGCAAATTCCTTTGCAATATCGGCAGAGCCGTCGGTGCTGCCGTCATTGACCAAAATGACCTCAAGGCAAGCCTTATCGATCGTCTGTTCGCCAACCGAAGCAAGACAGGCAGCCAAGGTCTTTTCCGAATTATAAAAAGGGATAATAAGTGATATCTTTTTTTCAAAGCCGCTCATACCGCTGCGCCTCCTTAACGAGTATGATTATACACTGATAAAGCTTTTTTTGCAACAAGCTTTGTGTATAAAGAGTTATATTCGGGTCAAAAATTTCCATGGGTGATTATATGAAAAATGCAACAATAAAACAGGAAAGCAAGATATTCATTAAAGGCAAAAGAGTAAAAGCAATGTCGATCATGCTGACATTGATTGTTTATTGCGCAGTTATTACGACGGTTTGCTTCGGAATAATTCTGCTCTCGGAGCTTTTGGGCAGCGGAAATTTATTGAAAACAGCAACGGCAATCGTTGTTCTCTGCGTTTTAAGCTTCACTGCGCTCTTGTTTTACAGCTCCTTATCTGTCGGCGAAAAGGCATGGTACACCGGAATAACCGATGAAAAGAAAAATTATACAAAGCGATTATTTTTCTGGTTCAAACCAAAAAATTCGTTTCGGGCTTTCAGATTCAAGGCGTTGCTCGTTTCAATTAAAGTTCTGTGGGCGATCGTGTTCTTTCTCCCCTTTGCGGTTCTCACCTGGTCTGTTTACTACCTTTCGGGCAGCGGAGGGCTTGAGCTTTATCTTTTCATTTCTCTTTCGGGCGGAGCGATACTTACGGCAGTGTGCGGCGCAATATTTTATTTTATAGCCATGCAAAAATATTTCATTGCCGAATATCTTTACTCCTCCGACCCGAGACTCAAGCCGCTAACCGCAATAAGACAGAGTAAGAATCTTCTCGACGGTCATATTTTGGAAATTGCTCGCTTCAAGCTAAGCTTTCTGCCGTGGTTTTTCAGCTGTATTTTTATAGCACCAGCGTTTTATTTTCTGCCCTATTACAAAGAAAGCTGCTGCATGGTTGCAAAAAGAATAACTTTGTGATAAAATATGTAGGAAACAAAGCACAAATTGAGACGCATACTTCAATTGTGCGGTATTGCCTAAGGAATTTTTTCACGGAGATGTTTACATGAAGGACAACCTCAAATGGACGAAGTCAAAAATTTTTCTCATCGGCTTTAATTGCATTCTCTGCGTTTCGATCGTTGTCAGCGCAATGATGATAGTGATCGACAAATCGAGGATAAAAAACGGCGCAGTTTATACGGACGGCAAGGCCGAAGAAACAACCGCCGAGGCTCAGAGCTCGACAGCTGCAAACACCGCAAGGCTTATGCTTGCCGGCGACAATGTTGTTTACAGAACCGTCTATTCTCAAGCCAACGAAAATGCCGATGAAAGCGGTTATGACTTTTCCTCGGCATATAACGGAATAAAGGAAATTATCGCAAAATCGGATCTTGCCGTGATAAACCAGAACACCGTCATGGATGACCAAAACGAGCCTTCAGCCTCTCCGGAATACAATACGCCGAACCAGATGCTTGACACTCTTCTCGACCTCGGCTTTGATGTTTTCAATCAGGCAAACGACCATATTATGGATATGGGTCTTTCGGGTGCGATAAATGATATAGCCCTTTTCAAAGCAAAGGAAAACCAAGCCCTTTTGATCGGCCTTTATGAAAGCCGTGAGGAAATGCTGAAGCCTCGGGTAAAAGAGGTAAACGGAATCAAGTTTTCTTTCGTCGGTATAACTCAGTCGCTCGGCGATTACGAGCTTTCCGAGGAGACGGACTTCGGCATATTGAACCTTTCCGACGAACGCTCAACCTCCGATGAGCTGGACGGCACAATGAAACAGCTTGTCGAAAACGCAAAAAATGCTTCGGATATCGTCTGCGTTACCGTGCATTGGAGCAATGAATCCGAGAGCGAGCTTTCCGACACTCAGAACGAAATCATATCAAAGCTTTTGAAATACGGTGCTGACATTATCGTAGGTACAGGCAAAAACGACCTGCAAAAATTTGAATTTCAGGCAAACGGAGACGGAGAACAGGCACTTGTCATTCCGTCGCTCGGCAAGGTTATTTCCCTTGAGGACAGCGCAGACAGTTTTCTCGGCGGTATTGCCGACATAACGGTTACAAAGGATTCGAAGAACAACAAGACCGTCGTTTCCTCCGCAAAGCTTATCCCGACCGTGACGGTTTATGAAGAGGATTACGCAAATGTCCGCGTTCTTCCGTTCGCAAAATGCACCGAGGATATTATCAAAAATCACGGCTTTGTTCAGGAGGATGAAAAATTCACCTACAGCTATATTAAGAATTATTATGAACAAAAATTTGCCGATGAGCTTGAATTGAATTATTAAAGCGCAACAATACCGCACAAATCGAGCTGTGCGGTATTGCCTTAAAATTGAGAACTGCCGCACCGATTTAATGCGGCAGTTTTGTTTTATCTGTTTATCAACGGCTTGACCTGCTTACCTAAAAGGACGGCGATAATCATCTTTGCGCAATCGAGCGCAATATACGGAATAACTCCGGCTAAAAGCGCCTGCTTAAGGTTCATGCCTGCCTGATAAGCGAGCCAAAGCGAACCGAAAAGATAGCAAACCGCAGTACCGATTGTCATACCCAAAAGCGAAAGAATAAGCTTGCCCTTGAATTTATCGACAAAAATTCCGCCGATAACGGCAATGAAAATAAAGCCGATGATGTATCCGCCGGTGGGACCGACAAGCTTTGCCGCTCCTCCGGTGAATCCGGAGAACACCGGAGCTCCCGCAAGTCCGAGCAGAATATATATTATCACGCTGACCGTTCCCGTTTTTGCTCCGAGCAAATAGGTTGTGAGATACACCGCCATTATCGTCAGAGAAACGGGCACCGGCGTAAACGGAAGCGGAACAGAGAAGGGTCCGAGCACCGATATTATTGCTGCCATAAGCGCAATTTTAACTGTTTCAACAATTCTCTCATGTCCCGTTTTCGTTTTTGCACTCATGAATTATCCCTCCGAGATCACTGTCGCAGGCTGAAATTTTCTCTTGATAAGCTCAAAGATGCACTTCCAAAGCTTTTTGAACGCATCAAAGAAGCTAACCTGATATCTCGCGTCGCAGTTCATATTTTCGCTGATAAGCGGTGTTAACTCGTTTGTTTCCTCGTCAAGCAGCAAATACTGTGGAAGCTCCGGGTCGGAGTAAACCGTGAAATTATCCTTGTCGATGATCGTATTGATCAGTCGGTTGATATCATTCGGGAACTCCTTATGCTCAACATTTTTAACAAACCATGTTGTATCAGGGAAAAGACAGGTTGAAGCGTCAATCTGAAGATCGGGAGAGATATACTTATAAGTTCCGTTCTTCTTTGCTTCGCTGATATAATTATCGTCAAAGCCCTTTGTAATAGTTGCAGTCGTTGCTCCCTTTGAAGCGTCGTATACGCTGCAAATATCGTCGGAAATGATGTCCGATTCACGGGTTACGGGATAGGTCTGGAAGCCGTATTTTGTAATGTTTGCAACATTAACTCCCCTGTCGGCAAACTTCTTGAGAAGCTCGTTTGACTTGACCTGAACATTATAATGATAGTTGTCGATAATGTTGAAGAAATCGGCATACTGCACCTTATCAACATTGTAAAATACGGTTTCCTTCGCCTTTTCATAGTCACGGTCGCTTACCATGCTCCAGTATCCGGGGAATGACGCAAAGGAATTAAGCAGAGCGTCGGGAAGAAATTCAAGATATTTCTTTTCGAGAACATTATTAACCGCAGCGCAGGTAATATCAAGTCCGTAGGTTTTGTTGAATATAGAAACAAAAGCCTGAATAAGCTGATTTGTGATATCGTCCTCGGAGAGCTGAATGTCATACATAAATCTTTCAACTCCGTCCGGGTCGCAATACATATCTCCGGCAAAAATTTCGCTTACCTGAGTTGCGCCGTCAAGCGCACCCGCATAAAGGATATAGTCGGAAATATATTCCGCATCGTATCTTTCCATATAAGCCATGGTTACGCAAGCACCGAGACACCGACCGAGCAGCGCAACATTTTCGGCTCCCGTGACCTCACGAACATCCTCGATATATTTACGAAGGCTTTCGGCATTTTCGTAAGGATCAAGTCTCCAGTCATATCTGAAAAGATATCTTGTGGTCGGATATTTGCCGTTTACTTTTTTACCGTTAAGCTTATCCTTAGTCCATGTCCAGCCCAGATGAACACCGTTCTGAGTTTTGCCGTGCTCATCAAGCTTGATTGTTCCGTAGATCTCTCCGAGAGCAGCGGCAAGAACCTTGCCGAACTCCTCCCATTTCTGAGTAAGGACAGCCTTGGCAAAAACGCCAATGTTCTCCTTTGCTGTTTTCTCGATGAAGCCGTCGGGAATGGTTATGGGGAAAACAAGCTGATCCTCGCCGTTTTCATCCTCGGCATAAAGATATGCGCCGCTGCCCTCAACATAAATCAGCGGAATATCCGTTCCGTCGGTCGCAGCCGCAGAACCGGAAAAATCGAGAAAAACAAACGCAGAAACAACAACGGATACGCAAAGAATAACTGAAATAACTTTTTTTGGCAATTTGCTCATTTTTTATCACTCTTTTCTTTAAGTCAAAACAACTAAGGTATGCAATTTACGCATTTGAATTAGACTTGTTATATTCGTCAACCGTCAATGAATTCTCCGTCTCAACATGAGAGAAGAAGAATTTTTCTCTCTCGGGAGAGTTGATAACGGTTACGGGCTTGATCTGATTAAGAACAACGCCCTTCGCTCTGAGCGACTCTCTGTAATCCCAATAGCTCTTTTCTTTAAGTATGAGGATCTCCGGCTCACTGAGCATACCCCAGCGTCTGTACTTGAAGTACTTCTCGTTTACCTCTTTAAGCTCCTCGTCAAGAACCTCAATCATTTTTCTGCGAGTATCCTCATCAACTGCTTTCTCAGGCTCAACGAACATACAATAACGGGGCGGCTTGGTGAAATAATCCGGATAAAAGCTGAAGCCCTTGAAGCCGACGCCTGTTTTCTCCGCTGTCTTTGCGGCGGCAAATTCAACCATCTGCGTCGTTGTCTTTTCGTTGGCGACATTCATGCTGAGATTCTGCCTGTAGAGCAGCTCAACTCTCGGAGTGTTGTTGTACATCTTTGTAACATGAACAACATCCTCGATCTTGTATCTGTAAAGACCCGAGAAATTGGAAACAACAAGCTCATAGTCCTTACCAACCTCAATTTCGTTGATAAGCAGCGGCTTAACATCGTCTCTTGCGTGCTCCTCGCCCTCCTCGATCGGAAGAAATTCAAAGAAGATACAGTGGGGAAGAAGAACGGAATCGTTGACATTCAGTTCAACGGGAGCGGCAAAGAATCCCTCGGCTGCGGCATAGCCCATATTATGCAGCGGCAAATCGCCGACCGACTTGCGAAGCTTGTCGATATAAACCTGAAGGCTCGAACCCATCATACCGTAGCCCCAAACGAGCTTCGGCCAGATTCTCGGAGCAATTGGCGTGTCAAAGCCCTTTTCAAATTCTTTTCTCAGCTCGGCAGCTCTTTTCGGATTGGGCTTGAACATCTTTGAATATTTTGCTCTAAGCTCCGGAGTACACTTGATGTTCGGATTGATGATTCCTTTTTCGATATCGTCGCAGAGCATTTCCCAATTTTCTTCAAGATAGTCAAACATTGTGGTGAGAAGCGTTATAACGATCGAACCGAGATATGTTACATTTCTGTTTTCAATGGCAAAACGAAGCTGAAGATACGATGTATCAAGAAGCTCCTCATGTTCCGGACAAAGCAGCGAATACGGCGATGTGCAGAAAAATTTCGTTATGGGCTTAAGATATGTAAGCGGAACCTGTGCTGCGCCGTTGCAGCGTTTGTTATCGTCAAGATTATGGCCGGAAAGAACCAAAACAAGGGGTCCCATCTGGTTCGGCATTCTTATGCCCTTATGCTTTTTGAGCCAGTGAGCGGCAACGGAAACCGAAACAGAGAAGCCGATGCACTGCATTTTCCAAAGGTCATTGATACCCTTCGGAAGAATTTTCGGCTTACCGACCGAGCCTGAGGACGAGCAATATCTGATATTCTTGCCCGAAAACATGATCCTGTCCTCTTTATTGTTGATCATTCTGTCAACATAAGGCTCATAATCGGCATAGGTTGAAAGAGGAACTATTCGCTGATAATCCTCAATCGACTTAACATCGCCGAGACGGAGCTTTTTGCCGAGCTCACAGTTTTTGTTTCGAGATACGATCTTCTTCAAAACGCTTTTCTGCGCCTTGAGAGGATCTTTTGTGTAATGGTTTATTTCCCAAAGAGAAACATCTCCGAGGAAAATACCGAGATCTGAAAAAGGCATATCAATCTACCCCCAATGGTTTTTTATTATTCTATATCATAATCCGAATAATGTCAATAAACTGACATTGTAGATTATATTTTCTTCGTCTTTTCATAAGCCGCAATAACGGCATTCATTGCGTTTGAGCGGAAAGCTCCGTCCTCAAGCGCCTTAACTCCGGCAATCGTTGTTCCTCCGGGGCTGCAAACCTCATCCTTGAGCTTGCCCGGATGCTTACCGCTCTCGATAACCGACCTTGCCGAGCCGAGAACCGTCTGTGCAGCGTAAAGCATCGCCTTGTCTCTCGGCAAGCCACAGCTTACCGCACCGTCGGCAAGAGCCTCTATAAACATATAAACATACGCCGGACCGCAGCCGGAAATCGCACAGCCTGCGTCAATGAGCTTTTCGTCGATCCAATCAACAACGCCTGCGCTTTTCATGATTGAATTAAACTCCTCCGCGCTTGCGTCGTCAACATCAAGGCGGCTTGCAAGAACAACTCCTTCGCCGACCGAAACGGGCATATTGGGCATAATCCTGATTATATGCTTTGCTCCTGAAAGCGACTTGAGCCTTTCGATTGCAACGCCTGCCGCCATCGAAACAAGAACGCAATCGTCTCTCTTTGCAAGGATATCGCTTATCTCGGCAAAAGCCTTGTCGATAGCCTGCGGCTTAACACCCATAAAAATAAAATCACATTCAGAAGCTATCGTTGCACTGTCCGAAACATGAACTCCGAGCTCCCTTGAGAGTGCCTCGGTTTTTTCGGCAAAATTGTCGCAGATATAAATTCCGTCCGAGTATCCTGCATTTGCGGCGGCCTTTACGAGTGCGCCACCCATATTGCCGCAGCCGATAAATCCGATTTTTTCCATTCTTTTCCTCCTATCTTATTTGTCCGTTACCCTTGACAATGTATTTGTATGTCGTAAGCTCGCAAAGACCCATAGGACCTCTTGCATGGAGCTTTTGGGTCGAAATTCCCATCTCGCAGCCAAGCCCGAAGCAGCCGCCGTCCGTAAAGCGGGTGCTTGCGTTGACATAAACCGCCGCAGAATCAACATCTCGGCAAAACTCCGCAGCATGGGCTTCATTATTCGTTATTATTGCGTCGCTGTGATGCGTTGAATGCTCTCCGATGTGCTTAACTGCCTCTTCAACGCCGTCAACAATGCCTACGGCAAGGATATAATTGAGAAACTCGGTGTCAAAATCATTCTCGCCGGCCTTTGTTCCGTCGATTATCTTCGCCGCTCTCTCGTCAAGACGAAGTTCAACTGGATTTTCGGCTCTGTTGTCAACAAGCCTTTGCTTTAGCATCGGTAAAAATTTTTCGGCAATCCTGCCGTTAACGAGCAAAACCTCTTCGGCATTGCAAACCGAAGGTCTGCTTGTCTTAGCGTTTTCTATTATATTAAGAGCCATATCAAGGTCAGCGTCATCGTCAACATAGACATGGCAAATACCCGTTCCCGTTTGAATAACCGGCACGGTCGCATTCTGCACGCAAGCGTTTATAAGCCCTGCGCCGCCCCTCGGAATAAGAAGATCGATATATCCGTCCGCAGTCATAAGCTCCGTTGAGCTTTGGCGTGAGGTGTCCTGAACCATATTGACAAAGTTTTCGCAGAGTCCGAGCTTTTTAAGTCCTCTGCGCAGCGCGTTAACAATGGCATTTGCGCTCCTGAAAGCCTCTTTGCCGCCCCTGAGCACACAAACATTTCCGCTCTTGAGCGCAAGAGCCGCCGCATCGGATGAAACATTCGGTCTGCTCTCGTAAATAATCGCAACAACTCCCATAGGAACAGCTGTTTTCTCAACGACAAGTCCGTTCGGAAGCTCGACACGGTCAAGCACCCGTCCGACCGGATCGGAGAGTCTTACGACATCTCTGATTCCGTCGGCCATACCTTTTATGCGACCCTCGTCAAGACTGAGCCTATCGATCATAACATCTGTTATTTTTCCTCTTGCCGCTTCAACATCCTTTTTGTTTTCTTCAAGAATGGCTGCGCAATTTTCCTCGAGCGCATCTGCCATTGCAAGCAAAGCGTTGTTCTTATCCTCCGAGCTGAGCTTTGCAAGCTCGCTCCTTGCCGCCTTTGCCTGCTTCAAAATATCAAGCGTCGTCATCATAACATCACCTTTTAATAAACCTTGTACCTACCGCTTTTCCCTCAACGATATCATAAAGAACATCGGGATTCTTGCCGTTGGCTATAATCATGTCGCAATTATTCTCCGTGCAGATCTGAGCTGCGTTAATTTTAGTTTTCATTCCACCGGTGCCGAGACTTGAGCCTTCGCCCCCTCCGAGGGCGATGATTTTGTCATTTATCTCCGAAACAACCGAAATAAGCTTTGCATCCGGATTGGAGTGGGGATCGGCAGTGAACAACCCGTCGATATCCGAAAGAAGTATCAGCAAATCGGCATTAATATTGACCGCCACCATTGCCGAAAGCGTATCGTTATCGCCGACCTTGATCTCCTCGGTAGCAACGGTATCGTTCTCGTTGATGATCGGAAGAGCATTAAATTCCAGCAGCTTATCCATTGTGTTTTTGAAATTGATATGTCTTTCCTCGTTTTCAAAATCCGAGCCTGTCATAAGAAGCTGAGCCACGGTGTGGTTATACTCGGAAAAAAGCTTATCATAGGTATACATCAATTCACATTGACCGACAGCAGCAGCAGCCTGCTTTGCGGCAACATCACGAGGTCGTTCGCTTAACTGAAGCTTACCGATGCCCATACCGATAGCACCCGAGGTAACAAGTATAATATCATGTCCCGCATTTTTCAGATCGCTCATAACTTTGCAAAGCTCTTCGACGCGTCTTATGTTGATAAGACCGCTCGGATGCGCAAGAGTCGATGTGCCAACCTTGACAACAATTCTCATGTACTAATCCTCCGTTAAACAGGCATACGCCCATAATCAATTCATTTTATCACATTCTTAAATGATATGCAAGAATAATCGACCTAAAATCACGCTTAAATCACGCTTAAATCTGTAGAGTTACAATTGATGTGAGACTGAAATCAAAAAAAGAATAGAAAAAAGCGATTGAGTTTGTTAGAATATAGTCACTACAACAAAACCTAACAAAAAGGAGCTCAATCGCCATGAATAGTATAACACAAAACAAACGCTATTTGCCACATGAAATTTCAACAAGAATAAATTCTGTCAAATTATACAGACAAACAAAAGATATCGGATTTGTATGTCGGCGATATCACATATCAAAGGCATCATTGATGCGGTGGAATAAAAAGTATGACGGAACAAAGGAATCACTTGAACCGAAATCTCACAAGCCACTAACACCACATCCCAATTCGCATACCGAAGAAGAATTAAAGTGGATTAAGTATTACCACCGAAGAAACCCGAACATTTCAATTTGTGAGTTATACGGAAAGCTTCGTGAAGATAAGGCGTATTCCCGAAACCCCGGGTCTTTGTACCGAGTATTTGTACGGCTCGGATTCAGAAAAAAGGTTGAATCTACAAAGAAGAAATCCAAACATCTCGGTAAATACAACACACCGGAATCCATCGGTGAGAAGTGGCAAATGGATGTGAAATATGTTCCGAAAGCTTGCGATTCAAGGGACGAGAAAGAACAGTACTATCAATATACTGTTATCGAAGAAGCTTCCAGAAAACGATTTATTTACACATATCAAGAGCAAAGTAGTTATTCAACGGTAGACTTTTTCAAGCGTGCCATAACATATTTCGGATATGCTCCGAATATATTGCAAACCGACAACGGCGGAGAGTTTACACATACAAAAAAGACTAAAAGAATACATAAACTCTATCACAGCAAAAAAATTATATCTTATGCAGAGTGCTTACTCATTTTCTTTTCATTTATAAGCCACTCTAACAATTTTGCAGAATCCATAATATGCCTCCAATGATATTATGAGTATACCACGCAATTACATCAACATCAAGTGTAATACAACAAAAAATAATACCGAAATATTTCAGATAAACCGATTTTATATGCTTGCAATTATTGACTGCAGATAGTATAATTCAATAAGACGGCGTTGCACAATTGATGTGTGCGAATTGCGCAAGGTCACCGACTAAATCCGAACATAATTATCAGCAAAAATTTGGAGGAAGAATATGGGTTCGTTTTTCAGCAGTATTAAGCAATGGAGTTTTGAGAATTTCCCCGAAAAGTTTGCGGCAGCGTTGCCGAAGCTTATTGTTTTTATTCTCGTAATGGTCATCGGATTTTGGCTTGCAAGCCTTTTGGGAAATCTTCTTGTTAAGATTCTTGAAAACAAAAATGTCGACAAATCAATGCACCGTTTTATCAGACGCTCAACGGTCATTTTTCTGAGAATAATCGTGTCCGTTATTGCGCTTGAGCAAATCGGATTCAATGTAAACGCCTTCATCACCGCCATAGGTGCAGCCGGCATTACCGCAGGCTTGGGACTTCAAAACAGCATTGCTCAGCTTGCAGGTGGATTCCAGATCCTATTCAACAAGCCCTTCAAAAGCGGCGATTATATTGAAATAGACGGCGTTGAGGGCAAGGTCAGAGAGATTCGTTTTATGTTCACTACCCTTGTTACAAACGATAACAAGCTCGTAGTCGTGCCCAACCAGAACATTACCACCTCAACGCTTGTCAATTACACCTCGAGGGATATACTGAGAATCGATCTGACATATACCATAAGCTATGAGGACGATATCGAAAAAGCCAAGAAGGTGCTCAAGCAGGTCACCGAAAGCGAACCGCTTCTTCTCAAAGACCCCAAGCATACGATAGGCGTTTTCAGCCACGGCGCAAGCGGCATAGATCTCGCCTGCTTCGTCTGGTGTAAAAGCAAGGACTATTGGCCTGCATATTTCAGTATGCAGGAGCGGGTCAAGCTTGCCTTTGATCAAAACGGAATACAGATCCCGTACAATCATCTCGATGTGCGAATAAATAATATTAACGGTGATTAAATGACAGATATTCTTGTTAAAGTCTTCATTAAGGATTATAAAAATACAGCAAATCCCGAAGTCAGAATGAAATACGGTATTCTCGGCGGGTGCGTCGGAATTGCGCTGAACATCATTCTTTGCCTGATGAAATTTTTCGTCGGTTCTATAACGGGCAGTATTGCTATCACAGCCGACGCCGTAAACAACCTTTCCGACGCCGGCTCATCGGCTGTAACGGTTTTCGGCTTCAAAATGGCCGGCAAACCCGCCGACAGGGAGCACCCGTTCGGTCACGGCAGAATCGAATATATAACAGCGATGATAGTTTCGTTCATCATTCTTTTCATGGGCATTGAGCTTGCGATTCAATCGGTCAATAAAATTCGTTCGCCCGAGGATGTTAAGTTCAGCCTTATCGGTGCAATAATAATTGCCGTTTCCATTCTCGGAAAGCTTTGGCTTGCCCTTTTCAACAAAAAGCTCGGCAAAAGAATCGACTCCCCTGCCATGACAGCCGTGGTTGCCGACAGTCTCAGCGATATCGCCGCAACCTCCGTAACGCTGCTTGCGCTCATTCTTTCAAAATTCTTTCCGTCGCTTCATATCGACGGCTGGCTCGGTATTCTTGTCGCCTGCTTCGTTCTCAAGGCAGGTGTTGACATTTTCCGCGATACTCTCAGCTCCCTCATCGGCAAACCGCCGTCAAAGGAGCTTGTGGAGGAGCTGAAAAATAAAATTTTATCCTACGACCATGTCAGCGGAATTCACGATCTCATTGTACACAATTACGGACCCGACAGCTTCTTTGCTACCGTTCATGTTGAAATTTCCTCCGATATTGATGTTATGGTAGGTCACGACATCATCGATACGATTGAAAACGACATAAAAAAGGAGATGGGCATTGAGCTTACGGTTCATTACGATCCTCTTGTAGTCAACGACGAACGAGTCGCCGAGCTTAGGGATATGACTGAAAAAATAGTCAAAAATATAAATCCTGAGCTGAATATACACGATTTCCGTGTCGTCGACGGTCCGACGATAACTAATCTCATCTTTGATGTCGTAATTCCATACGGCTTTTCGGAAACATCGAATGAAATTATAAAAAATATCAGCCTTAAAATTTCCGAAGTGAACAGCAGCTACTTTACCGTCATAAAAGCGGAACATAGTTTTGTGTAAACTCAACAAATTATTTCGTTTGGCGTACAATATATTTTTCGACAAAAAGCGTTGTAATCCCCTTTTAAAATTTGCTCTTTTATAGTAGAATAAATATGTAAATAATCATTGATTTAATCAGCGGTTATATAACTCTGAAAGGCGGATAAATAAATGAGAAGTGAACCGAATTACAACACCATACCTGTAGGACAGCTTGGTATTATCGCTCTTCCCGGTTGCGAGGAGCTTGCCAACAAGATAGACAACTACCTTATAAGATGGAGATTTCAGCGCAACAGCGAGCATAAAAACACGCTTGCTTTTGCAGGATACGAAAAATCAACCTATCTCATCAATATGAATTTCCCCCGTTTCGGTACGGGCGAAGGTAAAGCAGCACTTAACCAAACGGTCAGAGGCTACGATATCTATATTCTCTGCGATGTTTTCAACTACGGTGTAACCTACAAGATGTACGGTATGACGGTTCCCATGTCACCGGACGAGCATTTTGCCAATCTCAAGCGTGCAATCAGCGCCATCGAGGGCAAGGCAAAAAGAGTTTCCGTTATCATGCCGATGCTCTATGAGGGCAGACAACATAAGCGTTCAAGTCGTGAATCGCTCGACTGCGCAATGATGCTTCAGGAACTTCACTCAATGGGCGTTGAGAATTTCATCACCTTTGACGCACACGACCCGAGAGTTATGAATGCAATTCCCCTTTGTGGATTTGAGAGCATATCCCCCGCCTATCAGATGATAAAAGCAGCCGTCAACAATGTTGACAACCTCAAGATAAACAAAGATAACATAATGATTATTTCTCCCGATGAGGGCGGAATGTCACGATGCATTTTCTATTCGACCGTTCTCGGCGTTGAGCTTGGAATGTTCTATAAGCGCCGTGATTTTTCAAGAATCGTTGACGGAAGAAACCCGATAATCGCTCATGAGTTCCTCGGCGACAATGTCGATGGCAAGGATGTTGTCATAGTTGACGACATGATCTCCTCAGGCGAATCAATGATCGAGGTTGCAACAAAGCTCAAGGAGCTTAGAGCACGCAGAATCTATGTGTTCTCGGCATTCGGCCTTTTCTGCAACGGCTTCGACGCTTTCGACAAGGCGTATTCCGAAGGCATCATTGACCGTGTGTTCACAACAAACCTCATTTACGGCACACCCGAGCTTCTCAGCAAGGATTGGTACGTCAGAGTTGATATGTCAAAGTATCTCTCATACATCATTGATACCCTCAATCACGATACATCGATCAGTGACCTGCTCGATCCCGCCGAAAAAATCAAATCCCTTTTGGAGAGAAAAGGACTTAAATAAGAATCATAGCTTTAAGCATCTCTGTTTTGACGGCAGAGATGTTTTTACATATAATCAAAAAACTCTTGCATAATTCGCCAAAGAGTTGTATTATAAAAGAAAAGCGAATCAGGTGATTTTATGAGTGAAAAGAAAAGCAAAAAAGACATTCTTCAATTTATAAAGTTTGCGCTGTTTTCCGCATCGGCCGGAATCATACAGTTCGGCAGCTTTACATTGATGAAAGAGGTCATTATCAAGCTCGACTTCTTTCAAAACTTGATGCTTGAGCATGAGGGCTTTGCCAGGATAATGAACAACGAATACGGTCCGATGTATCTCATCGCTCTTATTCTGTCCGTCATTTGGAACTTCACTTTTAACAGGAAGTTCACATTCAAGTCGGCCAACAATGTCCCGATCGCAATGCTCAAGGTATTTGTCTACTACGCTGTGTTTACTCCCGTTTCAACGGTTATCGGCGTTCATTTCACGGGCAAATATCCAAGCTCCGATGCGGTTGAATATATCGTTCTTATAGTTACAATGCTTACCAACATGATCACCGAGTTTATCTATGACAAGTTCGTTGTTTTCAGAAATTCCGAGGGTACGGCAGAAAAGAAAAACAAATAATCGCAGCTCCCGTTATCTTTTTGATTTCGGGAGTTTTCTTTTTTGATATAGACAAAATATTTTTTTAATGATATAATGCAATTAAAGGAGGTTGGTTTTATGAAAAAAACTGTCAAAAGAATTTTCTGCATTGTAATGTGCCTTGCGCTCATTCTTCCGTTTGCCCTCAGCGCAGCGGCAGCGGATATTGACACGGGCTTCACCCAAGAGGATTTTCTTGTCACCAAGGGCAATAAAATCTACAATCAAAAAGGTGAAGAGGTCATTCTCCACGGCGTAAATCTCGGCTCTTGGCTCATTCAGGAGGACTGGCTTTCGCCCTATGAGGAAGCGCAGGATCATTACGATATGCTCGAAACTCTAATCGACCGCTTCGGCACGGAGAGAGCATATGCGCTGATGAATACATATCAGGACAACTGGATAACAGAATACGATCTTGACCAAATCAAGGAAATGGGCTTTAACTGTGTCCGTGTTCCGTTCTGGTACAGAAACTTCTATTCCGACGATAACGGCACGAAAATTCTCGATGAAAACGGCGATTGGGATTTCCACTATCTTGATTGGGTAGTTGAGGAATGCTCCGAAAGAGGAATTTATGTCATTCTTGATATGCACGGCGCACCGGGCTTTCAGAGCGACGCACCGCACAGCGGTAAAAGAGACGCCTGCGGACTTTATGAGGACTCCGAGCAGGGCGAATTTTACAGAACGCTTGCCGATGAGCTTTGGACCGCTATCGCTTCACGCTTCAACGGCAACCCCGCAGTTGCAATGTATGATCTTCTTAACGAGCCGTCCTGCGATTGCGATTACGGTGAGGTGACGAGAAGAATAAACAACACAAAGGAATACAAGCGTCTTTACAAGGCTGTCAGAGCGGTTGACGAGGATCACATCATCACGCTTGAATGCATATGGACGGCGTTTGCGCTTCCGCACAAGCTTTTTGCCGGCTTCAAAAATGTTGTCTATCAGGTGCATTTTTATCAAAAATCAGACTTTATATTCGTTCTGTTTGTAACGCTGACGAAGATCTATTTCATGAACACACCGCTGATGATGGGTGAGTTTTATCCACTCGGCACAACGACATGGGCAAGCTGCTTCAAGTCGATGAAAAATCTCAATTACAACTGGATGCTGTGGACTTACAAGGCATCGAGTCACGGAATGTGGGATTCCGACTGGGTAATGTTCGGCGCAAAGGACGGCTTTGAACGAGCAAAGGTTCAGACTGACTCATATGAGGAAATCGCAAGAAAATGGGGTTCATGTCTCAGAACCGACGAAAACTTTCAAAACACGGGGCACTATGACCGTGATGTTGCCGCATATGTCAAATAAAAAAATATAAAGAACGCATACAACGGCGCAACGGGCTGTATCATAAACGATACAGCCCGTTGATTTTCTTTGGTTTTAACAGTTATGAGGATCAATGGCTGCCGCTGGAGCTTTCTACGCTGTGCTTGCCTTTACCCTTGCCGCTGACCCCCTTGGAGAGGATAGAATGGCTTCTGCCTTTGGCGGTTTCAAATGCGGTCAATTCAAAAAAGATGCTGCATTGCGGATCGTTTTTACATTCCTCAACCGTCTTTTCCATTACCTCGGAGCACCTGTTCCATCGCTCGACGGTTTCGGCAGAGTGCTCGGTCTTTATGTTGTAGTTATCGCAGATATATTGACCGAAATATTTTGTAAATTTCTCCATACCGTAGATATTAAGATGCTCAAAATTATAGAAATCATCCTGTGTGCTAAGCCCTATCTGTTCATAGGAATTTTCGAAATCGACATAACGATATCCGTAATCGGAAACAAGCTGTTCAATTTCCTGCGTCGCCTTGCGGTTTTCGTTTTTCAGACAATGCGGCAGGCGAACAAACAGAACATTCTCCAAGCCCTGACTTTTGCAAAGCTCCAGCAGGTCGGTCATATACTCTCGCGCCTTGCCTGTAAATTGTATGTTTTTGTTTTTGACCTTGCCGTCAAATCTCCTCAGAGCGGTGTTGGCAAAAGCCTTTGAATAGCTTATGCCCTCTGATTCGAGGTAAAGAGTGCTTAATGCATTCCTTGTGCAATAGAGCGGCTCACGCCAATTGGCGTGATATTTGTAAAGTGGGAAATAATACTCCGCCCATTCTTTTTTGGGGATATTCTCTTTAAGATACTGCCTGCCGTCGGAATCAACGCCGACCGTGTCAAACCATGCATGAACGGGTCTGCGATGAGTGAGATACTTTTCGTCATAAAGGAACCCGTTTATCTCAAAAACAACAAGCTTCGGCGACTGGGTTTTCAACGCCTTCTTCGTTACAATTTCATAAAGCGAGCCGGGCATTGCGGCAAAGCTGAAATCATAGCTCGTGAAGCCGAATTCCTCCCATGCAAGCGGAGAATTGAAGCCCGTATAAAGCTCGCTTGCACCGATCAAAAGAACATCAACCGTGTTCTTCGGCTCTTTAAAATATCCTCTTATGTGTATGCCGTCCTTATCGCTGTTGGTGCTCAGAACAAAGTTCATGGCAAATATCACCGTTGATAAAATAAGGATGAAGCAAATAAATCTGATAAACTTTTTCATTTAAAATTCCTCAAAACTGCATATATACAAAATCCGCCGGAGTTGTTCCGGGACCGAAATAGCCGAACGCAATGATGCACACTATCATTAGAATATACAATAACCATTGAAGCAGCAAACTCTTTTTGCAAAGCAAATTGCGAACCGAATCTTTTTTTGTTTCCTGTATAACGGAAATTACAAAAATCACGATACAGCCGACAAGAATTATCAAATAATCGTATTCGTCAAGCTTGCTTTTTTTAAGGCAGGAAAAAGACAAAAGCTCACTCAGGTGCAAATCGGTAACGGAACGCCAAAGCATATTTGCGGCATCACGCAAGCCCCTTGCAATATCAAAATAATAGCCGATAAGCACAACGATAAATGTTCTTACCATGCAGAAAACCGAATAGAAGAAATTTTCTCGGTTTATATGAAGCTTTTCCGTGAGCTTATCCGTAAGCGGCTTCAAAAGGCTCGAGATCATAATGACAAATCCGTTCCAGATGCCGAACGCAAGATATTTTGTTTCAGCTCCGTGCCAAATTCCGATAACAATAAATGTTATCAGTGAAGCGAGAGCTGTCGGAAAAACCTTGCCGAAATATTTCATACCGTGCTTTTTCATGCTCTTGGACATTTTCAAAAACGGTTTTGAAATCGAGATCGGATAGAAAAGATAATTTCTCAGCCAGTCGCCGAGACTGATATGCCATCTGTGCCAATATTCGGTCAGGGTCTTTGAAAAATACGGTCGCTTGAAATTCTCCGCCATGGTTATACCGGCTATCTCTGCGATGCCTCGGCAGATATCTATTCCGCCGGAGAAATCGGCATAGAGCTGAGCTGCATACAGCACGGCGGTAAAAAGAATATATGTTCCGGAGAACTCGCCGCTGTCGGCGGTCACAAGCTTAATGACCTTAACGGCTCTGTCGGCGATGATAAGCTTTTTAAATATACCCCAAAGAATCAACAATGCGCCGCTCTTGAAACGGTCGTAGTTGAACCGTCTCGGCTCATAAAGCTGATGCGCAAGGTCGGAATAAATCCCGATAGGGCCCTGAACGATCTGCGGAAAGAACGAAACAAAAAGCGCAAGCTTTCCGAAATTCCTTTCGGCATTCACCTTTCCCCTGTAAACATCTATAACATAGCCCATGCTTTGGAAGGTGTAGAAAGAAATGCCGAGCGGAACAATAAAATTAAAATCAGGCTCGGCATAGCTTATTCCCACCGCTCCGAGCAGCGAATGAACCGAATCGGCGCAGAAGCCGAAATATTTCAAAAATGCCAAGATGCCGAAGTTGAAAATCAGAACAACTGCCAAAAGCCGTCTTTTGTTTCTTTGTGTTTTCGCTTTGAATTCTTTTTTATCCTCTTTAGACAGCGTTTCCTTGTTTTCGAGCAGGAATTGCTTGCTCTTTTCCGCTATGCTTTCAAGCAGCCTTGCGCCGAAATATGTTGTAACGGTCGTCGCAAGCATATATAAAACATACTTGTTGCAGTTTAAAATATAATAAGCGTAGCTTGCGGCAAGCAGCACCGTCCATTGATATTTTTTTACGGGAAAAAGATAATAAATCAAGATTGCCGCGGCAGCAAATGCAAAAAATTCAATTGAAATAATCCCCATTAAACTTCCTCTTTTTTATCAATAATTCAAGCTGTCCGTTTCGTAAAAATCACGAACAAGCTTCATCCCCTCTTTTTCGGAATACAGCATAACCCTCGGCATGGTGCGTGAAAGGAAAAGAACCGTTCCCTCGGTGACGGTATAAGCTCCGCACCTGCCGAATGCCAGCATATCGCCGATTTTAAGCTCCGGCAAATCGACCTTGCGAACAAGCAGATCGGCGGTCGTGCAAAGGCTTCCGCACAGGGTATAGCTATTCTCATACGCTTTATCGCTGCCCAAAAGAGTTATCGGCGGCACCTGCATCGCCATGGTCTGTCCGTAATATTTCAGATGATTTATTCCGCCGTCGCAGATAACATAATTTGTTCCGAGATTGTTTTTGATATCGGCGACTGAGGTAAGATAGGTTCCGCAGGAGGACGCAAGAAATCTGCCCATCTCAACGGTGAGCGTATATTTCTTTGCAAAGCTTTTCAAAAGCTCGGCTGTTTCTCTCAGCGTTTCGGCGTCCTTTTCTTCGTACGGCGGGACGAAATAATCCGCTGCCGCTCCCGGACCGTATTCAACATGACTCGGCACATAGCCGCAGGCAGAATCAAGGCACTCGATGAACTCCTCGAATTTGCGAATATCCTTTTCGATAACCGCAGCGTTTTTCTTCTGCGTACCGGAATAATAATGCAGTCCGATAAAATCTATCGCTTCGTATTTTTCTCTGTTCGATATAATATCTATTATTTCATCCGGGTCGATGCCAAACTGATTACCGCTCGTCAGGCGAAGAATAACCTCGGCTTTTTTGCCCTTTTCACGGCAAACACGGTCAATCAATTCCACATGCAGCCGGCTCTCGGCGGTCAGTATTCCCGCACCGTAATCGACGGCACGGGCGATATCGTCTGCGTCCTTATTGACGCCCGAATAAATAACCGTTTCGGGCTTGACATTCAGCCTTTGACAAATTGTCAGCTCACCGGGACTGCAAACCTCTACCCTGCTCACAGACTCGGGAAGAGCACGAAGCAGGAACGGATTTGCCTTTATCGAATAGCAAAGAGGAATGTCTCCGAGTGCCGATTTTATAATGTCGGCTTGACGGGCAAACTCGTCCGTATCGAAAACGAAGCTCGGCGTGCCGAACTCCTTCGCCGCCTTCAAAAGTATTTCATTATTCATCTTATTCGTCCTGAAGCTTTTCGATAAGCTCCATCATTCCCTCTATAGAATTGAAATTATCGGGTACAAGATCCTCAACATGAAGCTCAATGTCAAAAGCGTCGCTAAGCTCTCCGACAAGGGCAACAATATCGAACGATTCCAAAATTCCGTCAGTGATAAGCTGCTTTTCGTTCTCGAAATCAACATCAGGTCTGAGCTCCTCGAGTATTTCCATAAGTTCTTCTCTCATTGTTTATTCCTCCGATTATTTTGGATTTAGGCTATGCCGCCTCAGTTGTGTGACATAGTCTTTAATGTATTCATATCAATTTTGCCGTTAGGCAGCCTTGGTATTTCCTCAAGATTTTTGATTTTCCTCGGAACCATAAAGCCGGGAAGATATTTTCTCAGTTCAACGGCAATTTCTTTAACCGTTGCCGTTCCGGTGTAGAACAGCCAAATGGTTTCCTTTTCTTTATTGTAAACGACCGAGCATTCCTTAACGCCGTCAACCCTGCCTGCGGCAAGCTCAACCTCATCAAGCTCGACACGGTGGCCGAGATGCTTGATCTGCCTGTCCATTCTTCCGTGAAATTCAAGCACGCCGTCCTCACGCATAACGCCGATATCGCCCGTTTTGTAGATAAGCTCATTGTACGCTTTGTTGAGCGGATTTTGAATGAACGAAGCCGCCGTTCTTTCCGGGTCATTGTAATAGCCGAGCGCAAGAATCGGACCGCTGACGCAAATCTCACCCTCTGCCCCCTGCTTCGTCGCCGTGCCGTCCTCATCGAGAAGAAAAACACGGTAATTTTTATATGGTAAGCCTATGGGCAGAACAGTATCGTCCTCCGCCTTTTCCGTCACAACATGGTAGGTGCACGATGCCGTCGCCTCCGTCGGACCGTACTGATTTACAAAAAGCGTATCGGGTAAATTCTCCTGCCACTGTTTCAGGCATTTTCCGGGCATGACCGAGCCTGAGAAACAAACCTTTTTTAGATGTTCCGGTCTGCCGTGTTCAAACGCCCCCAGCGAAACGGGAACGGTCAGTGCCGAAACGCTCCAGCCGACCGATGTTATCTTTTTTTCATTCATGAAATCGAAAAGCTTTGCCGGCGAGGAGAAGCACATTTTGGGGATTATCACCGTTGACGAGCCGCACAAAAGCGGAATATAAATATCCCTGATTGCGGCGATATAATCAAGCGGCGACTGATTGCCGAGAATGTCCGTGTCATCAATTTTCATAACCGAAGTGTAAGCCTCGATATAGCACATCAGCGAGTGATGCGATGTCATTACGCCCTTTGGATTGCCCGTTGAGCCGGAGGTAAAAATAATGTAAAGCGGGGCATTTTCGTTTGAAAAGCGGCGAATTTTATTTAACCTTTCGCTGTCCGCTTCGCACTTGGCCGCATCCTCAAGCAGAATGATTTTTTCATCGTCAAAACCAAGCTCATTTACAAGCTCACGGTTCTCACTATCCGTCAAAACAAGCGACGCAGAAAGCGTTTCCAAAATCTTTTCTATTCTTGCTCTCGGCAGCTTGCTGTCGATTGGGGCGTAGCTGCATCCGCTGTAAACAACGCCGAGAAAAGCGGCAACGGTCATAACATTTCTGCCGGAGAAAACGGCTATCGGATTTCCGTCCGCTCCCCTTTCAAGAAGCGCTGTGCCGATGCTCTGCGCTAAACTCTTTACCTGAGAAAAAGTCAGCGAGCTTTCCTCGTCGGAATAAGCGATTTTATTATTATATTTTTCGGCTGATTTTTCAAGCCACTCAAGAACATTTATTTCCATATTCATGCCCCTTTACAATAAACACGATTGAAAATCTCGATATATTGCATCTCATCAGGAAGAGGTCGGCAATTTTATTTCAAATGCCGCTCCGACCTCATTGTATGCCGTAATAGTTCCCTTATGCAAATTGACTATTTCACGGGAAAGTGCAAGACCTATGCCCGTGCTGCCCTTAACTCCCGTATAGAAACGGTCAAAAATATGCGGCAGATCCTCCTCGGCAATTCCGCTGCCGTCGTCGTTGATTTTAACGACCGCCGTCCTCTGCTCAACCGTGCATGAAATCACGACTGCGCTGTTGCAGTGGCGTATGCCGTTCATCAAAACATTTATAAAGACTCTCGAAAGCTGATTTTCGTCGCAATAAATCCACACCGGATCTTCCGGAAACAACGGAGTTATCGTGATTTTTTTCTGCTGCTGGATCGGCTCGACCGAGCGCAGACAGTCATACAGAATTTCTCTGAGGTCGGAATTTGTCATATTCAGCGGCAGCTGATTAGCGTCGATTTTTGAAATCGAAAGCATTTCATCGATCATGTGAGCCATTTTGTCGCTCTCACGCATGATTATCTCCGCCGAGGACGGAATATCGACAACCCCCGTTTTTATTCCCTCGGCATAGCCCTGAATCGCCATTAGCGGAGTTTTCAGCTCATGAGACGAATTCTGAAAGAATTTGTTGTTCGCCTCGTGATAGCTTTCTATCCTGCCGCCGAGCTTGCAGCCGATAACGCTCATCACCGCAACAACAGCAAAAAATATCACCGCAAATATCCAGTTGAGCGAGCGGACATAATTGACGACCGGCTGAATATTTATATACATAACCGTGGAGCGATAAGCTCCGTCATCGGTATAAATATCATGGTATTTTACAAGCACATAATAGCCCTTGTCCGTTATCAGGGTCTTGATATCTCCCTCCTTGAGCGACTCAAGGCTATAATGCCCCATAATCTCGTTCTCGGAGTTTTGAGATTCCGTTGTCTTTGACACCATGCCGTTGACCTCGTATCCCTCATCAAAGAAATCTATAAAGCAAATGTTGCCGCTGAGAAACTTGCCCTCATAGCAGCCGTCCTCATTGTTGCGAAAACCATCAATATATTCCATCTCATATTTCAGCGCACTTATCGCTTCTTTTTCAAAATGCGACGGAACAATGAGATTGATTATACCCGCAAATCCGGCAAAGATAACAATAATCGAGAGCCATATTATGCAAAGTATTTTTAGCCTAATGTGCTTCATTTCTTATCACCGTTAATAATAAGACGGTATCCGAAGCCCCACATCGTTCTGATACCGACATTGCTCTCGCAAGCGGAAAGTCGTTTTCTGATGCGTCGCAGCGTTTCGTCGGTAACCCTTGATTCGACCGAAGCGTCGTATCCCCATATTGCGTCGAGAAGCTCATCTCTCGAATAAGACTTTTCGGGATTTTTCATCATATATAAAAGAACTTTAATCTCGGTTCGTGTAAACTTAACCGGCTTGTTGCCGCAGAAAAACTCGTTTTTTTCGCTTGAAAAGGTTAAATCGCCTATTGAAACATCTCCGTACGCTTCCTTAGTCGAGCTGCCGTTTTTTTCATTCATTTCCATACGGCGAATGAGCGAACGCACACGCATTAAAAGAGTCGTCGGTCTGAACGGCTTTGTCAGATAATCATCACTGCCGATAGTTATTCCCTGAACATAGTCAAACTCGGAATCCTTGGCGGTGAGAATTATGATAGGCACGCTTGACTTTTCACGAAGCCGTTTGCAAACGGTCAAGCCGTCCGTGCCCGGCATCATGATGTCAAGAATCACCAAATCGGCAGGTTTTTTCTCGAACGCCGCCTTAAGCTCATCTCCCGTCACAAACGCTGAAACCTCGTAGCCGTCGCTTTCAAGAAAGCTTTTGATAAGCTCACGAATATTCTTATCATCATCGGCTATATAAATTGAATGCTTCATATATTCACCTTTCCCACGGCTGATGCCGAATCTTTCGCTTTTGCCGTATACCGCTTCTTAGATTATACACTGATTCAATTCATTTTTCACCGAAAAATACCGTCAAAAATGCCACAAATTTGTCACAAACCGTCATGCGCAAGTCAATTTAAATTATATCATAGACAAAGAAGAATATCAACCTTAATTGGGTTCATCACGGATTTAAATTTCAAAAAATCAGAAGATTTCCCTGTTTCATTCATTTAATCGAGCAAGTCGTTATACTGATATGCTCTTACATAATCAATTATATAATCCGCCGGTGCGCCGTCAACATCTCTTCCCGACGGAGTGGCGTTTTCGCCCTGCATTTCAACAGAAAGAATAAGATAGAGCGGATTTTGGCACACTCCGCCTGCGCTTGAACGGCAGTATTCCTTGCCGTTTACATAAAAAATATACTCGCTTTCGTTCCACTCCAAGCCGTATGTGTTGAACTCCTCATACGGATCATTGCCAATAACATACGCTTTTTTTGCTCCGCTGTCCCGATGAGCATCACCGTAACCGTCCCAATGAAGATTGTTCTGAATATAATTCGGAAAACGGTTTCCGTAACCGAAGCTTTCCATTATGTCAACCTCCGTGCCGTCACGACCCGAACCGTCAACATTCACAACATCATCGTTCATCATCCAAAATGCACTCCAGATATCAGCTCCTTTCGGAAGAATGCAACGACATTCAAAATAGCCAAACCGCTGCGAAAAGCCGTTCGGCGCGTCCGAGTCGGTATCAAGCCCCGCCGTGTACCAGCCTGCTCCCGTGCCTCCCATGCCGTCGGAAAGATATTTCAACGGAATAACGAGGTTGCCGTTTTCGGTATAAGCCATATAATTGTTCCAATATGAGCCCTTGCGAACGGAGGATATATCACCGTAGGTATAGTGACCCGACCAAACGCTTCGGTCAAGCTCACCCTCGAATTCATCTTCAAAGGTAAGCGTGAATTTTGACAGATCTACCCTTTTCGTCGGATTCGGAATTGCCGGTTGATTGATCTCAAACGCAAGTAACGAGATCAGCGTTATGACGACGGATAAAATTTTACAAAATAAAATCTTCACGGAAATCAATTCCTTTTTCAATATTATATAATTATTATATATTATTTTTTCATTATGTCAATATTTTTTATAGTAGTTTTATATAATGTTGCACTGTACTACATAATTGCGGCGTATGAATTGCACAGTAAGCCGAATATACACCTTAGCCATTATCGTATCAGGAAGCATTTTTAGACAAAGTGTTTGACATTTAGAGCATTTTGTAATAAAATATTTTTTAAAAGAACTCCTTCCGGTTTTTTTTCATAACAATTGAGGTTCATACCTCAAAGAAAAATTTTTGAAAAGAGGCAGAAAACATGCCAATCGAAAGTAAAAAAATCCTCAAGCTCGACGGCGCAGGAATAATTTATCCCTATGTTGCCGAGGCTGATTGGAACACTGTTTTCCGAATTGTTGCCGAATTAAAAAGCAAGGTTGATGTTTCGGCAATTCCCAAGGCGATCAGTGCTTTAAAAGAGAAATATCCGTATTTTTTCATGACGCTCGGCAAGGACGGAATGAAGTATTATCTCACCGAATGCGATGTTAATGTTGAAGAAATGTACGGCATTGACAAAGAACCATGCAAGCCGTTTGACATCAAGTCCGGAAAACCTCTTATTAGATTTTTATATAGCGAAACTTCGCTTGTCTTTGAGCTGTTTCACAGCATAACCGACGGCAGAGGTGCGCTTGAATTTATGAAAGCATTTCTCAGAGAATACAAGGATAACGGAAATTCGGACGAGTGCAGCACTATGCTTACGAATACGGAGGACATATTTGAAAAGATATATAACGACGGCGGAAAAAGCGTAAGCAGAATTTTTCCTTTCGCCTATGAAATGAATCGAAAAGAACCCGTTCCGTTTAATTACGAGGCAGTTGAAATTCCGAGCCGCTGCATTGTCGATGCGGCGCACAGATACGGCGTTTCGGTTTCGGTGCTCTTCTGTGCCATGCATATTAAGGCTATTGCCGAAAACAGAACGGATACACGCAGAAAAATTACAATATCCATTCCGATTGAATTGAGAAAGATGTTTGATTTTGCGTCCTGCCGTAACTCCTCTCTTTATTTTCCCGTCTCGGTGAAGCAGGAGGAAACAAAAGATTTCAAGACGCTTTTAACAAATCTAAAGTCTCAGTTTGAGGAAAAGCTCAATCCCGAGGATCTGCGCAATATGGCTTATTCAAATGTTAAGCAGGCAAAGATGAAGATATTCGATTTATTGCCGCTGGTGCTCAAGAAAAAGGTACTTAAAATCGGCTATACCTATTTCGGTGAATATCAGTTCACCTCGGCAGTGACAAGCATAGGTGTAATAAAGCTCGGCGAAGATCTGGACAAGCTGGTCGAGGATATATATTATTCGCTCGGCAGGCAGTACACACACCCCATAAATGTTGCCGCTTCGACCTATAAGGATAAAACGAGGTTTGTTGTTTCATATGATATTAAACCGGATTTGTATCTCAGAGAGCTTAAGCATTTGATCAAGGCATATATTTACGAATAAAAAACAGGCAATATCGCAACAATCGAAGTGTGCGGTATTGCCTTGATTTTTTCTTTTATTGTAGCCCGACAAGAGCTAATCGTCCGGAAGATTCCGTTTGAGGATGCATTTTCTTGCAAAAAAGAAAAACCGTTGACATAAAGCTCAAAGCCTTATTTATCAACGATTTTTTTGGTGGAGACGGACGGGATCGAACCGTTGACCTCTTGAATGCCATTCAAGCGCTCTCCCAGCTGAGCTACGCCCCCGTAAAAATGCAGTATTATCAAGGGTTTCAGCGTTAGTCCCTATGATTCTTCTGACTTAGTACGCTTGAATAGTACCACATTGTACATAAAAAGTCAAGTTTTTTTTGAAAAAAAGAAGGCTCATTTGAAAAAAAGAAGGCTCATTTTCGTTTCGTTTTCGTTGATCGTTGAGCCTTCTTGATTTCTTGATTAATTTTAATCGCTTTTACTTTTTTTCTTGAACAATGTAAGTACTCTTGAATCCTGCCTATTTAAGCTTCTGTTCAAGCGCCTTAACATTATTTATGTCAATAAATGAACATCTTCTGCAGTGTTACAGTAAGCATAAGCTGACTGCACGGTGCAATTTCATTTAATCAGCCCGTGATAGATCAGGGCATGCTCTATTCTTTCCTTTGCCGAGTCGCTCGGTCGAGTGAGAGGCAGACGGCAAATTCCGCTGTCCGTGCCCATTTGAGCCATCGCGTATTTGACGGGCATAGGGTTAACATCGCAGAAAAGCACCTCGCAAAGTCCGAGGTAGCGAAGTTGGAGAGCCGTCGCATAGCCTGCGTCGCCGTCAAGAGCCGCTTCGACTATATCGTGAGCCGCCTGTGGCATTATGTTGGATAATACAGAAATCGTCCCCTTGCCACCGAGCAGGGCAAAAGCTGCGCTTTGATCGTCGTTACCGCAATATATATCCAATTCGTCGCCGCAAAGCATCATTGTTTTCATCAGTGAGGAAAGATCGCCGTTGGCTTCCTTTGTTGCCACGACATTTTCAATTTGACTGAGCCGCTTATAGGTTTCGGGCTTTATGTTAACCCCTGTTCTTGACGGCACATTATAGACGATCATCGGCTTCGTTACGCTGTCGCTTATGCGTGAATAATGCTCAACCAAGCCCTCCTGCGAGCATTTGTTATAGTACGGCGTGACTATCAGCAGTGCATCAACGCCAAGTGCTTCCGCCGATTGGCTCTTCTTTATCGCATCTTGCGTGTTGTTGCTGCCCGTACCTGCGATAACGGGAACTCTGCCGTTTACCTGCCTGACCGTTGCTTTGATGATTTGACGCCGCTCCCTTGAATCGAGGGTTGCGCTTTCGCCCGTTGTGCCGCATACGACTATTGCATCCGTGCCGTTTTCAATTTGAAAATCAATTTGGTTTTTGAGAGCCTTGTAATCAACCTTCCTGTTTCCGTCGAACGGCGTGACTATCGCACATGCCGTTCCCGTAAAAACCGTTTGTTTCATCAAAACGCTCCTTAGATAAAAAATAAAGACAGGAAAACAAATTCCTGCCTTTTAAACGATATAATGTGTTTATCGATCCATATATCCCTTTGCGCAAAGAAGCTCTGCGAGGAGAACTGCGCCGCCGGCTGCGCCCCTGAGTGTGTTGTGTGAAAGACATACGAACTTATAGTCGTACTGAGTATCCTCACGGAGTCTGCCGATGCTGACTGCCATGCCGCCCTCAAGGTCACGCTGGAATCTCGTCTGAGGCATATTGTCCTCAGTAAAATAGTGGAGGAACTGCTTCGGTGCGCTGGGAAGCGCAAGCTTCTGCGGCTCGCCCGAGAAGCCTTCCCAAACCTTGAGAATTTCTTCCTTTGACGGAGCCTTGTCAGCGAACTTCATAAATACTGCGCCCATATGACCGTTTGAAACGGGAACACGCAAGCACTGAGCCGTGAAGTGAGGCTCTGCCGCACATGCGATTTCGCCGTTTTCAACCTTGCCCCAGATCTTGAGCGGCTCCTGCTCGCTCTTTTCTTCCTCGCCGCCGATGAACGGAATAACATTATCTACCATCTCTGGCCATCTCTCAAAGGTCTTGCCTGCGCCTGAAATTGCCTGATATGTGCAAACGAGAACATTCTCAACCTTATATCCTGCCTTGTCAAGCGGAAAGATTGCCGGGACATAGCTCTGAAGCGAGCAATTCGACTTAACGGCGATGAAGCCTCTCGTTGTGCCGAGACGCTTTCTCTGATCCGCAATAACCTCTATATGATCTGCGTTAAGCTCGGGAACGACCATCGGAACATCGGGAGTAAATCTGTGAGCGCTGTTGTTTGAAACAACGGGGCACTCTGCCTTAGCATACTCCTCCTCAAGAGCCTTGATCTCATCCTTCTTCATATCAACTGCGCAGAAAACAAAATCAACGAGCGAAGCGATTTTTTCTACATCTGCGGTTGCGTTATAAACGACAAGGTCTGCCATGCTCTCCGGCATCGGCGTATCCATGCACCAGCGGCTGCCGACAGCCTCTTTATATGTTTTGCCCGCCGAACGGGGACTTGCAGCAACAAGAACGACCTCAAACCAAGGGTGATTTTCAAGCAGGGACGCAAATCTCTGTCCAACCATGCCGGTAGCTCCGATAATACCTACCTTGTATTTTTTCATTACAAATTCACCTCTTAAAGAAATTTTAAAAATGTGTTGCCATTCGACCGATTATGCAATATAATATTAGTCGTTGATTACTGTGTGTCAACACTTTGAGAAAGATAATACCATTTTTTATTATTCAAGTCAAGAGCCAAATGGACGAAACAGAGGTTTTACGATGAAAAAAAGCGATTTCTATTATGATCTGCCTGAGGAGCTGATCGCTCAGCATCCGATTGAGCCGAGAGACAGCTCAAGGCTTATGCATCTTGATAAAAAAACAGGGACGGTCAAGCATCTTCATTTTTATGATATAGCCGAGCTGCTTCATAAGGGCGACTGCCTTATACTCAACGATACGAGGGTTCTTCCGGCAAGGCTGTACGGCATTAAGGAGGAAACCGGCGCAATCGTCGAGTTCCTTCTGCTCAATCAGCATGACGCTCACACATGGGAGGTCATGGCGGGTCCCGGCAAGAAAGCGAGAGAGGGCGCAAAATTCACCTTCGGCGAGGGTATACTCAAAGCCGAGATAAAGGAAGTCCTTGAAAACGGAAACAGAATTGCCGAATTTTCTTATGAGGGTAATTTTTATTCAGTGCTCGATAAAATCGGCGAAATGCCGCTTCCGCACTATATAAAAGAAAAGCTTGAAAACAAGGAACGCTATCAAACGGTCTATTCCAAGGAGCTTGGCTCTGCCGCCGCGCCGACGGCAGGATTGCATTTCACTCCAGAGCTTTTGCAAAAAATCAAGGATAAGGGCGTAAAAATAGGCTTTGTAACTCTCCATGTCGGTATCGGCACCTTCCGCCCCGTTAAGACGGAAAACATTGAGGAGCACAAAATGCACTCCGAGCATTATATGATTCCGGGCGAAACGGCGGATATTATAAATGAAACGAAGAAAAACGGAGGCAGAGTCATCGCCGTCGGTACAACCTGCTGCCGAACGCTTGAATCGGTATGTCAGGCGAAGGGCAGAGTCTGCGAATACGACGATTGGACAAGTATTTTCATTTATCCCGGCTACGAATTCAAGTGCATTGACGGACTTATAACAAATTTCCACCTGCCGGAAAGCACGCTTATCATGCTCGTCAGCGCATTCTGCGGCTACGAGCACACAATGAACGCATATAAGCTTGCCGTCGAAGAAAAATACAGATTTTTCTCATTCGGAGATGCGATGGCTATTCTTTAAGGAGACTAAAATGGCGGAATTTAAAGTAATAAAGCAGTGCGGAGCGGCTCGTCTCGGCGAGTTCAAAACCGTTCACGGTACGGTCAAAACGCCTGCATTTCAAAATGTTGCGACCTGCGGAGCGATAAAGGGTGCGCTTGACGCATACGACCTCAAGGACATTCACGCTCAGGTTCAGCTATGCAACACCTATCATCTTCATGTTCGACCGGGCGACGAGCTTATTAAGGAGCTTGGCGGACTTCATAAATTCACGGGCTGGGACGGACCGATCCTGACCGACAGCGGCGGATTTCAGGTTTTCTCGCTTGCAAAGCTTCGCCAAATCAAGGAGGAGGGCGTGACCTTTGCCTCACATATTGACGGCAGACGCATTTTCATGGGTCCTGAGGAGAGCATGAGGATTCAGTCGAACCTCGCTTCGACCATAGCTATGGCATTTGACGAGTGCGTCGAAAATCCCTCAACCTACGAATATGCCAAAAAATCCTGCGAAAGGACGACAAGATGGCTCGTAAGATGCAAGGAGGAAATGGAGAGACTCAATGCCCTGCACGACACAATAAACAAGGATCAGCTTCTATTCGGTATAAATCAGGGCTGTGTTTATGATGACCTGCGAATTGAGCATATGCAAAGAATTGCCGAGCTTGATCTTGACGGTTATGCAATAGGCGGTCTTGCCGTCGGCGAACCTAAGGAGGATATGTACAGGATAATTTCCGCCGTTGAGCCGTATGCGCCGAAGAATAAGATCCGCTATCTTATGGGCGTAGGCACTCCAGGCAATATCATTGAGGGCGTCAGCAGAGGCGTTGATCTTTTTGACTGCGTAATGCCGTCGAGAAATGCCCGCCACGGACAGCTTTTCACAATGAACGGAATAATCAACATTAACAATGCCAAGTATATGAAGGACGATACTCCGATCGACCCGGAGTGCGACTGTCCGACCTGCCGCAGACATTCAAGAGCCTATATAAGGCATCTTTTTAAGGCTAAAGAAATGCTTGCTATGCGCCTTTGCGTTACTCACAACCTTTATTTCTATAATACGCTGATGGAGAAAATCCGTGACGCTTTGGGAAACGGAACTTTTGAAGAATTTAAGGAAAAGTATGTTGATTTGCTCGACACACGAATTTAATTTTTAAAATTAACAGAATATACACAAATAACGCTTGCAAAAAGTGACTTTCTAATGTATAATACAAGCGTTATGTATAAATTAGGAGGATAACCAATGAACTATTTAACCTTATTAGCGACTTCGGCTACTTCAACCGGAAAGACCGGCAGCAGCTGGACAATGATTCTCATGATGGCGGCAATCTTCGGCGTTATGTATTTTCTGATGATCAGACCGCAGAAGAAAAAGCAGAAAGAAGAGCAGTCGATGCGTGACAATCTTCAGATCGGCGACGAGGTTACAACGATCGGCGGCATCATCGGCAAGATCGTCACCGTTAAGGACGATTCTCTTATCATTGAGACTGGCGCAGACAGAAACCGCATGAAGATCACACGCTGGGCTATCAGCCAGAACAACACCGCCAACGAGAAGCTTGCGGCAGAGCGTGCAGCAGCCAAGGAAGCCGCAGAGAAGGAAAAGGCTGCCCGCATGGAAGCTAAAGGCAAAACCCCGAAAGAAAAGAAAAACAAAGAAGAAAAATTCTGATTTTAAAAACCGGCTCGCAATGAGCCGGTTTTTAAGCAATATAGAGCACAATTCGGATTTTTAAAGAAATCTCGTTTTTGTTGAATAAAACATCTATAGATTGTCCGGTCGTAAAAATCATTTTCCTGAGCCGTAAAGGCATTTATCCGCAATGTTTTTCATATCCTCCGGCATAGGGGCTTCAAGGGTCAGTCTTTCTCCTGTCACGGGATGGGTAAGGCTCACCTTTGCGCAGTGCAAAATCTGATGACCGAGGTTCATCTCGTCTGCGCCATACATACCGTCGCCGACAAGCGGCATTCCTATCGACGCAAAATGCACTCTTATCTGATGCGTTCTGCCCGTTTCAAGACGAATTTTTACAAGCGACCTTTCGCCGTTTGTCGCAACAGTCTCCCAGTGTGTAACGGCTCTGTCGCCGTGCTCCCCTACCGCTCTGAGCGTTTTCATCGGGTCGGGGCGGTAAATCGGCTTGTCGATCGTGCCGAATTTTTCTGTTTTTCCCGAAACAACGGCAAGATATTCCTTCTCCGCCGTTTTCGAGATTTTCGCAGCACTGTGCTTGTTCAAGGCGCAAATAACTATGCCGGAGGTGCCTTTATCAAGCCTGCCGACGGCTCTGAAAACCGACTGCTTTCCCACGCTTTTCAAGTGATAGGCAAGCGCATTTGCAAGAGTATCACCCTGATGATTATGCGTCGGGTGGCAGGCAAGAAACGGTGATTTGTTAACCGCTATCAGGTCGTCGTCCTCATATATAACATCAATCGGAATATTCATCGGCTCAATTTCTCCGTCCGGACACGGAATCTCGATTTTCAACTCGTCGCCCGTGTGAAGAATATCTATCGTCCTTATATGCTCACCGTTGAGCGTTATTCCGTTCTCGATCCTTTTGAGGCTTTTTAAAAGTCTGGCGGAGATTTTCGCCTCTCCCCGAAGATATGCAATGACTTTTTTGCCGTCAAAATCCTCCGGAATCGTAAATTTAATGGTTCTTTTCATTTAATCACCACAGATATTATACTATATTTAATAAAATATTCAAGTAAAAATAAAAAACATAATAACGAATATAGGCAGAATTATACTGTTTTTCGGTATATTACAATTTATTTTGTACATAATAACAAAAGTTTAATAATGCGGTTAAAAATATATCAAATCACTTGCATATTTCTTCATTTCGTTATAAAATAATCAATGGTAAAATTTAATACTAAGGAAATTTCGACTTAGGTTTTTCATTTGATTTTTGATCGGACGAGCTTCCGATGTCGCTGTTTCCTAAAATTTGGAGGTAATTCAAATGTCAGTAAAAGTTGCTATTAACGGATTCGGCCGTATCGGTCGTCTTGCATTCAGACAGATGTTTGGTGCAGAGGGCTACGATGTTGTTGCTATCAACGACCTTACAAAGCCCAGCATGCTCGCTCAGCTTCTCAAGTACGACACAGCTCAGGGCGGCTATTGCGGAAGAATCGGCGAGGGTCTTCACACTGTTTCTGCCGATGACGAGGCAGGCACAATCACAGTTGACGGCAAGACTCTTACAATCTATGCTAAGGCTAACGCCGCCGAGCTTCCTTGGGGCGAGATCGGTGTAGATGTTGTTCTTGAGTGCACAGGCTTCTATTGCTCAAAGGCAAAGGCTCAGGCTCATATTGACGCAGGTGCTAAGAAGGTTGTTATCTCTGCTCCGGCAGGCAACGATCTTCCGACAATCGTTTTCAGCGTAAACGAGAAGACTCTTACTTCAGAGGATACCATCATTTCCGCTGCTTCCTGCACAACAAACTGCCTTGCTCCCATGGCTAAGGCTCTTAACGACTACGCTCCCATCCAGAGCGGTATCATGTCCACAATCCACGCTTACACAGGCGATCAGATGATTCTCGACGGTCCTCACAGAAAGGGCGACCTTCGCCGTGCTCGTGCAGGTGCAGCCAACATCGTTCCGAACTCAACAGGCGCTGCCAAGGCTATCGGTCTTGTTATCCCCGAGCTTAACGGCAAGCTTATCGGTTCTGCTCAGCGTGTTCCTGTTCCGACAGGTTCAACAACCATCCTTACCGCTGTTGTTAAGGGTGCAGATGTTACGGTTGACGGCATCAACGCTGCTATGAAGGCTGCTGCTTCGGAGTCCTTTGGTTATAACACCGACGCTATCGTTTCATCCGATGTTATCGGCATGAAGTACGGCTCACTTTTTGACGCTACTCAGACAATGGTTTCAAAGATCGCCGATGATCTCTATGAGGTTCAGGTCGTTTCTTGGTACGACAACGAGAACTCATACACAAGCCAGATGGTTCGTACAATCAAGTACTTCGCAGAGCTTGCATAAGTTATCATCTAAAAAATTATCGGGGCAGAATTTCTGCTCCGATTTTTCTTTTTTTGATTGAATTTGACCCGTCAATGTTGTATAATAATATAGGTTCGCATATAATTTCCCGACGGAGGTTTTTTATGTATATACTTGATGTTTTAAAATCGATTCTGTTCGGCATCGTGGAGGGCATAACGGAATGGCTGCCGATAAGCAGCACGGGACACATGATCCTGCTTGAAAAATTCTGCAAATTCAAAGAGGTTTCCGAAAATTTCTTTGAGATGTATCTTGTCGTCATTCAGCTCGGCGCAATTCTTGCTGTTGTCGTAATGTTTTGGAACAAGCTTTGGCCGTTCAAAAGAAAGCAGCTTGAAAACGGCAAAAGCAAAATCGCAGTCAAGCCGAGAATAATTGAGCTTTGGTTCAAGGTTATCGTCGGTTCGATCCCTGCCGGAATAATCGGATTGATTTTCAACGACCTGCTCGATAAATATCTTTACAATTACATCACCGTGGCAATAACGCTTGTAATCTACGGAATTCTCTTTATTGCGGTTGAAATCTATAACAAGCAACGCCGTCCGAAGGTTACAAAGCTCACCGAGGTTTCGTTCAAAAACGCGTTCTTCATCGGCTGCTTTCAGGCTCTCTCACTCATTCCGGGAACATCACGCTCAGGCTCGACAATTCTCGGAGGCATTATGCTCGGCAACTCAAGACGGGTAGCTTCGGAATTTACCTTTTTCCTTGCCATACCCGCAATGCTCGGTGCATCGCTTCTGAAAATCATAAAATTCGGCTTCGGCTTCAGCGTGACCGAATTTGTAATTCTTTTCGTCGGCATGATAACCGCATTTTCGGTTTCGCTTGCGGTTATTCGATTCCTGATGAACTATATCAGAAATCACACATTCACGGCATTCGGCATTTACCGTATTATTCTCGGTGCAATAGTTCTTATCACCTATTTCGTAACAAAATAACGGAGGAAAAATGGAAGCACAAAGGCGTTATATTCTTGAAAACATTGAAAATTGCCGTGATCTCGGCGGCTATCCCTCAAAATACGGCTGCACACAATTCGGTCGTTTTATCCGCTGCGGCACTGTTGACGCACCGACGGAAAACGACATAAAAAAGCTTAAAGAACTGAATGTTACAACCGTGATCGACCTCAGAGGTGATTTTGAATTTGAAAGCCGCCCGAACAGTATAGAAAGGCTGACAAAAAACGCAAAGCATATTTCCCTCTATGAGCTTAATGTTGCCGAGGCAAAAAACATCAAAATAACGATTGACGAGGTCTATGAATACATCATTGACGGCTACAAGGAAAACATATACAATGCGCTAAAGGCGATTGCGGACGCACCCGACGGTGCTGTGCTCTATCATTGCTTTCTCGGCAAGGATCGCACGGGCATACTCACAATGCTTTTACTGACTGTTGCCGGTGTAAGCGAGGACGACATCGTCGCCGACTACCAGCTGACCTATACATATCTTGAAAGCTATATGCACACGCACGCAGAAACGCTTTGGGACACCGAACCGGAAATGCACTATTCCCTGCCTCGAACGATGCGTTCGCTGCTTGCCTACATAAAGAAAAAATACGGTTCGGTAGAGGATTATATCCGTCAAATAGGCATCAACGATGAAGATGCGAAAAAAATAAGAAAAAGATTTTTTGATTAAAAAAAGCCCCTTAAAGCTATTGTTTCAAGCTTTAAGGGGCTGATCATTTTGATCTTATTTTGTGCCGAAGATTCTGTCGCCTGCGTCGCCGAGGCCGGGTACAATGTAGCCGTGGTCATTAAGCTTTTCATCGAGAGCCGCACAGTAAATGTCAACATCGGGATGAGCCTTCTGAAGTGCCGCAAGTCCCTCGGGAGCTGCGATAATACCCATGAACTTGATCGACTTCGGGTTTCTCTCCTTAATAAGAGAGATAGCATCGATAGCCGATCCGCCGGTTGCAAGCATCGGATCAAGAACGATTACATCACGCTCTGCAATATCGGCAGGAAGCTTACAGTAATATTCAACAGGCTTGAGCGTTTCGGGGTCACGATAAAGACCGATATGGCCTACACGAGCCGACGGAACGAGCGAAAGAACGCCATCAACCATGCCCAATCCGGCTCTGAGGATCGGAACGAAAGCGAGCTTCTTACCCTCAAGGTTGTGAGCAACGCACTTGCAAATAGGTGTTTCAACCTCAACCTCCTGCACGGGAAGATCTCTTGTTGCCTCGTAGCATTCGAGAGTTGCGATCTCGCTTACAAGTGACCTGAAATCCTTTGAAGAAGTATTCTTATCCCTGAGAATTGAAAGCTTATGCTGGATAAGAGGATGGTTGGTAATGGTTACTGTTGACATATTTATACCTCCGTAAAATTAAAATGTACCGTTTTCAATTGCCGTGATCTGGTCAACTCGACGCTGATGACGACCTCCCTCAAACTCGGTGTTGAGGAAAACATCGACCATCTCGTTGGCAAGTCCCGAGCCTACAACTCTGCCGCCCATGCAAAGGATATTTGCGTCGTTGTGAAGTCTCGTATATTTTGCGCTGAAATAATCGGAACAGCAAGCCGCACGCACGCCCTTGACCTTGTTGGCAGCCATACTGATGCCGATTCCCGTGCCGCAGCAAAGGATTCCGAGGATCTTTTCGTCGCTGCTTGTAACGGCGTTGCCTACCTTGAAAGCTATCTCGGCATAGTCTACCGAATCGGTGCTGTAAGTACCGTAGTCGATAATTTCATATCCGCCTACTTCTTCAAGGTGCTTTTTGATAGACTCCTTAAGCTCGTATCCGCCGTGATCGGCTCCGATTGCTATTTTCATTAAATCACTCGCCTTTTCATATTTATTTGTTTTTTAAGGTAATACCACACAATTGCAGTGTGCGATTTGCGCAGCATAGCGGAAATATATTCCGGCAAGGCGTGCACTTCAATTTGTGCGGCGTTGCCTAAGTTCACGCTCCGCCTGCGGAAGTCTTAGATACTCCGGCACAAGCATTGCGCTCTCAATATACTGATCCTCGGGCGCATTCATAGCCTCAAAGCACACACCGACAGCCGACTGAAAGCGATTAGCCTGCGAAGCAATGCGCACCCCGTCAATATTTTTCAGATTATTATAACATATTTCTGCGCCATCGCCAACTATAAATTTGATTTTTTTATACTCTTTCAGCTCTTTTTCGACATTTTCTATCGAATCGGCATTATCCTCGGTCAGTCTTGTGATTTTACCGTCCGTTATATCGAAAAAAGCGTTGTAAACCTGACCGCAGCGTGCGTCCATAGCGGAGCATACAATACAGTCGTTATCAATGAGATTATATGCCATTGAGCCGAGGGTTGAAGCACCGTAAACCGGAATTTTGAGCACATCCGCCATCCCCTTAGCTGCCGCAACGCCTATTCTTATTCCCGTGAACGAACCGGGACCCTTGTTGACTGCTATTAGATCAATATCGTCAAGCTTAATGTTTGCGTTTTTCAAAAGGCTCTCTATCATCGGCATAAGCGTCTGAGAATGAGTCAAGCCCGTATTTGTAAAAAAGCAGCCGAGAACCCTCTCACCGTCGATTATTGCGGCAGAAGCCGACTTAGCCGAGCTGTCGATTCCGAGTATTTTCATTTAAGCTCAGCTCCTTCTATTTCAATAATTCTTTCGTTTTCGTTTTCACCGGGTTTAAATATAACCCTGATGCAGTCTTCGGGAAGAGCGTTTTCGATATTTTCGCTCCACTCAACGGCAAGGACACCGCCGTAATCGAGATAATCAAAAAAACCGGTTGAATAAAGGTCATCCCAGCTTTCGATTCGATACATGTCGAAGTGATAAAGCGTGTTGTTCTTTCCTCTGTATTCGTGAACAAGGGCAAATGTCGGACTGCTGACCTCCTTTTCGTTGATTCCGAGTCCGGCAGCAAGACCGTGGGTAAAGGTCGTTTTACCCATACCCATTCCGCCGAAATAAGCAACAACATCACCGCTCTTGAGCCGTGAGCCGAGCTTCTCCCCTATTCTGTGAGTTTCATCAACGCCGTGACTGTAATAAGCGCACAAAAATATCACCTCCGAAATATTATAACACAAATTTTTTCGTTGTAAATATACAGAGATGATATTTAAGGTAAAACCGTACAAATTGATGTGCACGCATTGTTCGGTTAAACCTTAGCTCAATTCGCACTCACCGATTGCACGGTATTGCTTTAATTGTCAGAATCTAAAGTCGCGTCTGTTTGAGGACTTGATTGCCTCAATATTCTGACGGGCGATCTCTCTGACCTTTTCTTTTGGAATTTTTTCAAGCTCACGGTCGATCATTTCAAAGCCTATCTTCTTCGTCTCCTCCGAAGCATAGTCAATAAGATATTCCGTAAGCGTCATCAATGCATTCGGGTGGCAGCAGTTAAGAATCTGACCGTTTTTGCAAAGACTCATAAATCTGTCACCGGTTCTGCCCTCACGGTAGCAAGCCGTGCAGAACGAGGGAATATGATCCTTTTCCATGAGCCAGCGAACGACCTCGTCAAGAGTTCTCTGATCGGAAACATCGAACTGCTCGGAATCGTGAGGACGCTCATCTTCGCAATATCCGCCGACAGAGGTTCTCGATGCACCGCTGATCTGCGAGATGCCGTAATCGAGCACATCACCTCTGACCGTCTCGCTTTCGCGGGTGGAAATGATCATTCCAGTGTAAGGAACGGCAATTCGGATACAGGCAATGATTTTTGCAAACATATCGTCGGCAAGGCTGTTGTCAAATACATCGGGATCGATATCATCCGCATGCTTAACTCTCGGTACGCTTATCGTATGGGGTCCAACACCGTGAACGGCTTCAAGATGCTCTGCGTGCATAAGAAGTCCGGCAAATTCATATTTATAGCCCTCAAGTCCGAACAGAACCCCGAGTCCGACATCGTCGATACCGCCCTCCATAGCTCTGTCCATGGCCTCGGTATGATAGTCATAATCATGCTTCGGGCCTGTCGGATGAAGCTCAAGATAGCTCTTTTTATTGTAGGTTTCCTGGAAAAGAATGTATGTTCCGATACCCGCATCCTTGAGCTTTCTGTAATTCTCAACCGTTGTTGCGGCAATATTAACATTGACACGGCGAATATCCCCGTTCTTGTGATGAACGGAATAAATCGTCTTGATGCACTCAAGAATGTACTCGATAGGATTGTTGACGGGATCCTCGCCCGCCTCTATAGCAAGGCGCTTATGACCCATATCCTGAAGAGCGATAACCTCATTTTTTATCTGCTCCTGGGTGAGCTTGATTCTCGCTATATGCTTGTTTTTATGATGATAAGGGCAGTAAACGCAGCCGTTGACACAATAGTTTGAAAGATACAGCGGAGCAAACATAACGATTCTGTTGCCGTAAAAAGCAAGCTTTATCTCGTTTGCAAGCTTATACATCTCCTCGATTTTTTCGGGAATGTCGCAAGCGAGAAGGACGGAAGCCTCCCTGTGGGTAAGTCCTGCGCAGGTGACGCCGTGATCGTTCTTCTTCGGGCGTGCCTTCTCAAGCAGAGAGTCGATAAGCTCAATGTTGTGCTTATTCTTCTCCGCATATTCAATCGTCGCAAGGATCTCCTCGTCATTGATGAATTCCTCAGCCTTGAGTGATTTCGGGTTGTAAACTGCCATAATGAATTCCTCTCCTTTAAGTCAGATAACTTTCTTTCAGCACTTTTTCATAATAAAACCGTATTCCGACAAGAACACGGCAAAGTCGTACAAAACGGAGCTTTCGCTTCAAAGATTTCGGCGTTAGGGCGTTTCGTATATTCATTAAGGCACGACCGCAATTTGAACGGTATTGCCTTAATTTATCGACTTAATTATAACACTTAAATATAAAAAGTCAAATAAAAACTTGAAAATCACGGCAATAACATATATAATAGTATGAGTATCCGCCCGGAGGTGAAAAAATGGGAAAAATTATATATTGGTTAAAGGACTTTATCAAAGGAACGGACAAGCTTCTTTTGGGGCTCTGCCTGATTCTTTCGTCAATAGGAACCTTAATGGTATACAGCGCAACAAGGGTTAATCTGACCGAGGATCAAATCATTTCGAGAGACGCAAAGACAATGTTTCTCGCCGTCGTGATGGGTATATTCGTTTCTCTGGTCATATCGTATTTTGACTATGAGGCGGTCGCTCGACTATGGCCGCTGATTGCAATAGTTTGCTTGGGCTTGATGCTCTCGCTTTTTGTCATAGGAAGCTCGCCTGAGGGTCGTGACGACGCTATTTCATGGATCAAGTTCGGCGGCTTTTATTTCCAGCCGTCAGAGCTGCTGAAAATCGGATTTATCGTCACCTTTTCGGTTCATCTTGAAACGGTCGGCAGCGAGATAAACAAGCTGAAAAATGTTATTCTTCTCGGAATCCACGCCATGATCGCCGTCGGGCTGGTTGTTATGACCGGTGATATGGGTTCTGCGCTTGTTTTTATGTTTATCACGATCGGAATGCTTTTCATGGCAGGATTGCAGCTTCGCTATTTCCTTTTCGGCGCAGGCGCAGTTGCTTTGCTCGCTCCGATAGCGTGGTTTGAGGTTCTTTCGGATTTTCAAAAGCAGAGATTTATGGCGATATACTCTCCAAGCTCTCTGACCGAGGCAACCTATAACGAGGTCATCTTTCAGCAGGAACGAGGCATGAATGCCGTCAGCTCCGGCGGAATATTCGGCACAGGACTGTTCAACGGCACATATACTCAAAACGGACTTGTTCCCGAAAGTGAAAACGATATGATTTTCACCGTTGTTGGCGAAGAACTCGGTTTTATCGGCTGCATTGCGGTTCTCGGACTTCTGCTTGCCATTGCCGTTAAAATAATGGTCGTCGGCAAAAAAGCGGTTTCCGTCACAGGCAAGCTTATTTGCAGCGCAGTTGCCGTAATGATAATAACCCAGGTTGTCGTTAATGTCGGAATGGTGCTCAAGCTGCTCCCGGTTGTCGGAATTACGCTTCCGTTTATGAGTGCCGGCGGCTCGTCTAACCTTTGTATTTACATTGCGATCGGCATGGTTCTGAGCGTTTATCGCTCGTCGCAGTTCCGTGAGCCTGTTGAGTTCAAATACGGCAAGCTGTTTACCCCGTTTTCGGATAAATATTGATAATTAAAAACATATGAGTCGTGCATGACAGGTGCGCGGCTCTTTTTCTTTAGAAAAGTAATTCTCCGCCCATCGTTAAAACGACCTCAATTTGCAACAGCGAAGCTTATTTGAAATAGCATAATCTCCGTGTTTCAAAAAATATTTATTGTATTACGATAAATTTCTATTGACATTTGTATGCGACGATGATATAATGCAGTCAACAAAGCATTTGGAGGTAAATTATGTCAAAGAATATTTCTTTAAAAACGATTGCGGGCAGCCTGAAATTTATCATTATCGCCATGGGTCTTTGCGCCTTTGCTATCCAGTGCATGATTTCGCTTATGTTCATCGTCTCCGAAGCGGACGACATCGAAAGACTCAGGATTCCGTGGATGGCTTTTCTATGGTCAACGGCGATTCCGATGATTCCGGTGCTTATCTATTCATGGAAAACTGCGTCAAACATCGGCAAGAACAAGGCATTTTGTCTTGACAATTCAAAGAATCTCAAGAAAATTGCGATAAGCTCGATTTGCGACGCAGCTCTTGTGCTCATCGGCAATGTCGTTTACCTGCTTCTTGACCTCAGTCACCCGTCGGTTCTACTCTTCTCCTGCATAATTGTGCTCATAGGCATTGCGATTTTTATTGCATCGATGGGGCTCTCACAGCTCATTCGCAACGCCGCCGAATTGCAGGAAGAAAACGAGCTTACGATATGAGGTGACAACATGATTATAGTTAACATTGATGTAATGCTTGCTAAAAGAAAAATGAGCGTAACCGAGCTTTCGGAGCGTGTCGGCATAACGATGGCAAACATCTCAATTCTCAAAAACGGAAAAGCAAAGGCGATCAAAATTCAGACCCTTGATAAAATCTGCGAAGCTCTCGACTGCGAACCGGGCGATATTCTCGAATACAGAAAGGGATAAGAGTAGTAAAGCATTATGTCATTCACATGTATTCTCGTAATTATATATCTATTTCTGTTCATAACAGCCTGCGCTGCGTTGATTTTAGGAATCAAATGTCACGAGTGGGCACTGTTCGTCGGCATAACGGCATTTATAGTTATCGGAACAGCCGCCCTCGCCTATTTTTGGGTAAAATGCCCGATGTAATCTTCCGGAAATGCACATTCCGAAGCGGTCGATAACCACATAGTCCAAGGTCGGAAGAAAATATATTCTCGGCAACCCTGTTTGGTCGGCGAAAAAGCCGACTAAGGAGTTTGACCTTATCAAACTTTAATCTTTATCCCCTCCGTCGCTCCATGCGACACCTCCTCCTTGAATCATTCAAGGAGGAATCTGAATAACCTCTGTGCTGAAAATAATTTTATCAAACTCTTTTGGTTCATCACGGATTTAAGGGGAATGGAATCTAACAGCAGGTAAAGAAATAAACTTAACCAGCAGGAAGAAGAAGTCATCATCCCGATAACCGTAACCAATTCTTTTAGCGACTTTAATTTTGTTGTTAA
>CAVJIV010000012.1:0-78786 GCA_963649715.1 bacterium
TTTATCGCCATGATCGCCGATAAGCTCCGCCTTCAGCTTCGAGTGTCGTGATAGATGTTAGATTTTAGACGGTGGTTGGTAGCAAAGCGCTAAATTAAATTCTGCGTTAGAATTTACAGAGATGTAAAAGAAAAATTTCTTGACGAGCTTTTTTTAAACGGACTTATGCGACCCGGCGATCCGAACGGCAGGGCATCGGAGGTTATAAATTGTCGATGTCAGCGTCTTCAGCGTGTAAGGTGTGCGCTCGACGAGGACGAGCTTGACGAGCTGAAAGACCGTGCGGCATATTTCGGACTTGATAAGACCGCTGATTTTGAGGAGTTTAAAAGAAAATATACAAGTGCTGTTGACAATCAAAATAATTTGCTATATAGCAATATTGCTTTCTACGGAGATCCCATAGTGAAATCGGTCGGAGCTAAGTCTGCAAATTATCCAATTGTTGAAAATCCCTTTACGGGTGAATCTGTTGAATTTGTTGTTGGCAGTCGCCCAGAATTCCCAAGAGATCACATCTTAGCGGGAAAGGGAAGTAAGAAACCAATTAGAAAAATTGAGGACTTAGTATATAACTATGGAGGAAAACCCGAAGAATGGAAGCGTGAGAAAGCATTTTATTGGGTCTATGATGAGTATGGAGAGGAAAGACAGGTAAGTATACACTGGTTTGAAGCTCCAGGCTGTGGACGACAGGAAGAATTTATTAAATTATATAACGGTAAAATGTACCGAGATGAGTATGAATAAATTTAAAGTAAGATATATTTCAGATAAAAAATCAATATTTTTTGAAAAAGGAAAAGTTTATGAAGCTTTTTTACCGTTGGATAATCAAAGCGGCAATATTTTTGCTTTTCATATAGACGATATTGATGAACCAGGCGATTATGCTCTTCCGGCATCACGCTTTGAAATTGTAAAAGAATAACTAAGCACCCTGAGAAATCAAGGTGCTTTTTCAATGCCTATAATTTCAGCGTTGCCGTAAAGGTGACGCTGTTTTTATATCAAAAATACAGTTTGCCCGTATCTGAAACAACGGGGTGCGGATGTCCTTATCCGTGAAAAAGGAGAGTATATGGCTGAAGAAGTCAACAACACAGAGAATACAGAAAACGGCAATGTACAGCAGGACACCGATACAGGTGCGGCGAAAATCACCGTTGATGGTCTTGCCGGCGCACAGACAATACGGGCGTGCTATACGCTTTTGTCAAAGTGAGGTTTTAAAACTTAATAAATAAATTTATCCCCGGATTACCACTTATGTGATAGTCCGGGGATTTTGTCATTTACAAAGAAAAAAGAAATAAACCCCAAAATGGCAAAAGAAAAGCCTTGAAACAAATTGACTGCAACCACAGTTTATTTCAACGGCATATTAAGTTACAACAAAACACACATCAAAAGCAGAATCACGCAAAATCAATGTTTTCGAGCTTTTGATGTGTGTTATAATGTGGGTAAAATACCCTTATTTTGGTGCCGGTGACCGGGGTCGAACCGGTACGGTATCGCTACCACCGGATTTTGAGTCCGGCACGTCTGCCAATTCCATCACACCGGCACATAACATCAAACATTATACAATAACTTTTTTCAAAAATCAAGTCTTTTATCCGATTTTCTGAAATTACATGAGCCACAACACGATTACATACATTTACATTGTTTTGGTGCTTATATAATTTTACATATTTAGCCGTTTGTATAACAATGCGGCTGCTGACGGTTATTAACGGAGAACTGTTGATTTAAACGGTAAAAATTTAAGGTAAATTAGTTAAATTTTTGTCGAATTTGCCGTTTTAATGCTTGACAAGTAAGCGTAAAATGACCTATAATAAATCAAAAACAAATTATTTATTGGGAGGATTACGATGAGCAAAAAAACCGTATTTTTGACCGGCGCATCCGGTAACATGGGCTATGCCGGCTTCAAGGAGATCTACAAGAGAAAGGACAAGTATAATCTTGTTCTTCTTCTCAGAGGAAGCGAAAAAAATCGTCTCAAATTCAAGGATTACGAGAATGATCCCGCTGTTAAAATCATCTGGGGCGACCTGACTGATTATGATGATGTTCGCAAATGTGTAACAGGCTCCGATATCGTTCTCCATGTCGGCGGAATGGTTTCTCCGGCTGCCGACTATTTCCCTAAGAGGACAATCAAGACCAACACGACCGCAATGCAGTATATCGTTGACGCCGTTAAGGCTCAGCCGAATCCTGATGCGATCAAGGTTGTTTACATAGGCACGGTTGCCGAGACGGGCGATCGTAATCCGCCGATTCATTGGGGCAGAACGGGCGACCCCATCAAAATCAGCATCTACGACCACTATGCGGTAAGCAAGGTCAGAGCCGAGCATATCATTGCCGAGTCGGGACTCAAGTATTGGGTTTCGCTTCGTCAGTCGGGCATTCTTTATCCCGCAATTCTCAAGAATATTGACCCGATCATGTTCCATGTTCCGATCAACGGCGTTCTTGAGTGGGCAACTATCGAGGATTCGGGACTTCTTCTTGCGAATGTCTGCGATGACTCCGTTCCTGAGGATTTCTGGAGAAAATTCTACAATATCGGTTCGGGCGAGCAGTACCGTATCACGAACTTTGAGTTTGAGGAGTACCTCCTCGGCGCAATCGGCATGGGCTCACCGAAGAAGCTTTTTGCTCCGAACTGGTTCATTCTTAAAAATTTCCACGGTCAGTATTATGCCGATTCAGACAAGCTGAACGATTATCTTCATTTCAGACACAATGTTCCCATTAAAAAGTATTTTGACGATATGGCGAAAACCCTGCCGAAGTTCTATAAGCTTTCAAAGCTTGCTCCGGGCGGACTTGTCAAGAAATTCCTTATGGAGGGACTTGCCAACAAGGAAGTTTTCGGCACAATGAACTGGATCAAGAACCGTGTCCCCGAGCGTATCAGCGCATATTACGGCTCATACGAGGATTGGCAGAAGATCCCCAAGACATGGGATAAGTTTGAGATCAAGAAGGCTTCCATGACGCCGACATATCTTGATCACGGCTATGATGAGAAAAAGCCTCAGTCGGAGCTTGATATTGCCGATATGGAGCAGGCCGCAGAATTCAGAGGCGGCAAGTGCCTCAGCGAGAGCATGACAAAGGGCGACCTTTACACCCCGCTCAAGTGGGAATGCGCATTCGGTCATACGTTTGAGATGACTCCAAACCTCGTTCTTAACGGCGGTCACTGGTGCCCCGAATGCGACCCGATCCCGTGGAACTATGATGAGATCGCAAAGAAGAATCCGTTCTTCGCTCAGGTTTGGTATCCGAACCACACGAAGGACGAGCATAATGTTTACGGCATGGAAATCTTCAAGGATTTCGGCGAGAAATGATAAAATTTGAGGAGTGATATTTCATGAAAAAAACGGTAGTTACATGCGTTACGGCATTTCTCTGTGTTGTTGCGGTTTGTGTTTCCTCGGTTCTCGGAACTAACAAGCTTGCGGACGCAAAGATTGAGGCAGCCAAATATGCTCCGGCTTCGTCGTCCTCAAGCGGCAACGGCGGTTCTTCGACCGACGGCGGCTCGGGCGATGCTGTTCCGGTTGATCCCTCGGCGGTCGATTCCGAGATCCCGACTGACGCTTCAACCGGCGAGCAGGAAACCTCGGAAGCGGCAGGCGGCGACAGTGGCAGCTCGTCAAATTCAAGCACGAGCGGCAATTCCGGCAGCAGTGCTTCAACAAGCAAGGCTGCGTCAACAAAGCCCTCTACTCAGGCTGAAATACTCAACTATTTCAATACATCGGTCAATAAGGTCAAGACGAGTGCCAAGGGCGGCGTAAAGAACTACGAGAAGAACACTCAGGCAGGCTCTTTCACACTCGGCGGACCGTTCAAAGTCTTTACAAGCGTTATCAATTCTCTTGTTGATAAGAACATGGGCGAAAAAGAGGGCGACACAAATCGCAAGCTTTCAAAGGCCGACCTCAAAAAGGATTTCCCCGTTGAGGAGGAAAGCTGGTCGTCAAAGCTTACAACGGCTAACATTTCGAGCGCAACTCTTGCCGAGAAAAACGGTAAATATGTTATTACTATCAAGGTTAAGTCCGACGCTCTTTCGACCAATCCGACTCATGGAGCAGGCAACCACGGTAAGGCATTCAGCATTGTTCGTGTTTCAACGATTCTTGAGAATGCGGGCGGCGCAAAGTCCTTGATCGAGGGCAACACAAAGGTTGGATACCGTGACGGCAAAATTGTCGCTACAATCGATCCTGCAACGGGCAACCTTACGCATATCAATTATTATTATGTTTGGGAGCTTAATGTTACAAAGGCGGGCACGACCGTCAACGCTCCGTTCGGAATTGAATCCGATTTCACTATTAACTGGTAATTTCAGAAAGGATAACGGGGCGTCAGCAATGATGCCCTGTGGGTGTATATTATGAAAGTGTTTATGATTGGCGGCACAGGCTTGCTCGGCTCGGCAGCTGCCGCAGAGTTTATTAAAAGAGGCCATTCCGTTAAGTCCGTTGCTCTTCCTCCTCTCCCGGAGGGAGCACCGATTCCCGAAGAGATGGAGCTTGTTTTCGGCAACTATCTTGAGCTTTCCGATGATGAGCTTGTTGAAATGATGACGGGCTGCGACTGCTTTGTTTTTGCAGCCGGCGTTGACGAAAGAGTGGAATTTCCTGCTCCCGTTTATGAGGCATACAAGAAGTATAACATCGAGCCTGTAAGACATCTTCTCACGATCGCAAAGCAGGTCGGTATCAAAAAGAGCGTTATCCTCGGCTCTTACTTTGCTTATTTTGCAAAGGAATTTCCGGAGATGGAGCTTACGAAGAAGCATCACTACATAAGAAGCCGTATCGAGCAGGAGGAGGTCGCTCTTTCGTTCGCAAAGGACGGCGAGATGGATGTTGCCGTGCTTGAGCTTCCGTATATCTTCGGCACTCAGCCGGGCAGAAAGCCGGTTTGGGTAATTCTCATTGAGCAGCTGACAAATATGGGCAAGACGACCTTCTATCCGAAGGGCGGCACAGCCATGGTTACGGTTCGCCAGGTCGGCGAGGCTATCGTCGGTGCGGCTGAGAAAAATGAGGGCGGCAACGCTTATCCCATCGGCTACTATAACCTCACATGGGATGAGTTCCTCCACATTGTTCACAAGGCAATGGGTCAGCCGAACAGAAAGATTATCCACATTGCAAACTGGATGTTCAAGGCTTTTGGCGTTTACATGATGAATGATTACAAAAAGCGCAATGTTGAGTCGGGTATCAATGCGGTTTATCTTGCGGATATCATGTGCATGAACACCTTTATCAATAAAAAGTGGAGCGTTTCCCTCGGCGTACAGGAGGACGATATTGAGTCCGCTATCTTTGACTCCGTTAAGCTTTCCGTTGACTCATTCACGGGCAAGCAGAAGCTTCTTGAGATGAAGGGAGAATAATCCATGGAAAAGATAAGTCTTATCACGGGCGCAACCGGCCATATCGGCTATGCGCTTTTGAAGGAGCTTGTTGACAGCGGCGAAAAAGTTAGGATTCTTATCCGTAAGGATGTTCCTGTATTCGATGGTATAGACTGCGAAAAGGTCTACGGCGATGTTACCGATTCCGAATCGCTTGACAAGGCGTTTGAGGGCGTTGATGTCGTTTACCACCTTGCCGGAGTTATTGATATAAATCCCGGCATGGAGGATCTCACATGGAGGGTAAATGTAAACGGCACGAAGAATGTTGTCCGAGCCTGCCAAAGATGCAATGTTCGCAGACTTGTTTATGCTTCGAGCGTTGACGCATTTCCTCCTCTTCCCGATAATCGGGTTATGACCGAGCTTGATCATTTCAGCCCGAAAAATCTTGACGGCACATATGCCAAGACCAAGGCAATCGCAACTCAGTTTGTGCTTGATAATGTTCATGATGGCAATATTGACGCCGTTGTTGTGCATCCGGGCGCTTGCATCGGACCTTATGACTATAAGGTTTCCAATGTCGGCGAGATGGTTCGTATGTTCATAAAGGGCAGCTTCCCGTGCTCGTTGAGCTTCGGCGCATACAATTTTGTCGATGTCCGTGATGTTGCAAAGGGAATGCACGCTGCCGCTCAGAAGGGTAAAAACGGGGATTGCTATATCCTCTGCGGTGAGATGATCTCCACCGACGGCTTTATTAAGGCGGTTGCAAATGCCTGCGGCAAGAAAGCACCGGCAATCAAAATGTCCTACGGCATGGTTAGGCCTTTTGCTCCTCTGATGGAAAAGTATTATTCCGTTACCAAAACGACGCCGCTTTTTACTCGCTATTCTATCAGAAAGCTTATGTCTAACTGCAATTTTTCGATTGAAAAGGCAAGAAACGAGCTGGGGTACGACCCGATGAGTGTTCAGCAGTCCGTTGACGACATGGTTGCCTGGATCAAGGAATACGAGAATAAATAAAATTTTATGCGACTTCTTCGGAGGTCGCATTTTTTTGTATATATATGTTGAAATCAAACAATAGATATGTTATAATTTACTGTAATTTTTTTAAGACAAATTTGCTCATGTGGCGATTGACAAAAAACTATGTATAGATTATCATTATAGAAAAAACGAAGGATGGGAGATTCGATATGGAAAATTTTGATGCGCCATCGGTCAGAGAACTGCTTGACAACGGAGCCGAAAAATACGGCGACGCTACCTTCATCAAGTTTATCAGGGACGATAAGGTCGAGGAGAGAAGCTTTAAAAAGGTCAGAAGCGACAGCCTTGCTGTTTGTCGCTGGATTCGCAGCCTTTCCGAGAAAAGAATGCATGTTGCGATTATCGGAAAATCGAATTACGAATACATAACCTGTCTTTCGGGTATCCTTGTCAGCGGCAATGTCGCCGTTCCGTTTGCACCGGATATTTCGGTTGAAGAAGCTGCGGAGCTTTTTGAGCGTGCCGATATAGAGATGCTTCTTTATGAGTCAGAATTTGCCGAGAATGCGGAGAAGCTCCGGGAGCTTTGCCCGTTCCTCAAATTTGCGGTTAACCTCGGCGATCTCAACGAGTTTGACAGAATCTACAGCGATTACTCCGACACCTCCGAATATGCGGTCCTTTCGGATATCGAGGTGGACAAGAATGCGTGCTGCGTTATCATTTTCACATCGGGCACAACCGGGGTGAAAAAGGGAGTGGAGCTTTCAACGCTCGCCCTTGTCGGAAACATCATGTATCACGACTACTGCACCGACATTTTTCTTCCGAACGATGTTTCTCTTTCGGTTCTGCCGATGTATCATATCTATTGCTTCTCCGGCGACTATATCAAGAATCTCAAGGACGGCTTGCAGGTTTGTCTCAACGGATCGATGATGGATTTGATCAAGAACCTCAAAATATTCGAGCCGAAGGTTGTTCGAGTTGTTCCGATGATTGCTCAAACTCTCTTGCAGCGTGTTAAGGCGATTCTTGCAAGAAATCCGGAAACGACCGTCAAGGAAGCGGTTACGCAGGTTTTCGGCAGAAATATAAAGTGGCTTATCTCGGGTGGCGCATATCTCAACCCCGAACTTATTGACGAATACGAGAAGCTCGGAATTTTCCTCAGACAGGGCTACGGAATGACCGAGGCAGGCTGTAGGATTTCCGTTCCCGACAACACCGCTTCGAGAGAATCGGTCGGCCGTGTTACGGATGTTTGCGAAGCTCGAATTCAAAACGGTGAAATTCAGGTCAAAACTCCGACGGTTATGCTCGGCTACTATAAAATGCCGGAGGAGACGGCGAAGATGTTCACTCCGGACGGCTGGCTCAAGACGGGCGATATCGGCGAGCTTACTCCCGATAATCAGCTCTTTATCACGGGTCGAGTCAAGAACCTTATCATTCTTTCAAGCGGCGAGAATGTTTCTCCGGAGGCTATCGAAAAGAAATTTGCCGACAATCAGCTTGTCAGCGAGGTTCTCGTTTATGCCGAAAACGACAGGATCGTTGCCGAGATATATCCCGATTATGAATATGCAAAGCTTGAAAAAATCGAAGATGTTCAAGGCGAGCTTGAAAAGGCCGTTGACAGAATGAATAAAACCGCCAAGGCATCGCATATTGTCTCCGAGGTGAGAGTTCGCAAAGAGCCGCTCGAAAAAACAGGCAGCGGCAAGATCAAGAGAAAAGAAACTAAAATTTAAGGGGGCGTTTTCATGAATTCCGTAAATAAGCCTATATATCCGCTCATTCCGCCGCAGGAAATGATTCAGTTTATGCTTAAATACAGCTTCTTTCACAAGCAGGTTACGCAGATTCCCGACTCGATAATCGTGTCGCAGAAGATAGATTTTGATGTAATGACAGAGGCGTTCAATATCGAAATTGAGCGCAACGACTGTCTGCGACTCGTTTTCTTTAAGCAGGACGGCAAGATAATGCAGTATTTCCGTGATCCGTACAGAATAGGAAATGTTCCGGTGTACGATTTTAAATCGGACGAGGAGCGTGAAAGGGTGCTCACCGCCGACGCGCAAAAGCCGATAAAGATGCTCAAGGGCGAAATCTTCAGGCTGAAATACTTCACGACGCATGACGGAAGATACGGCGTTTATATCAATATTCACCATCTTGTTATGGATAACGCCGCAGTGTTTGCTTTCTTTAACGACCTCTTTGCCGTGTATGATCATCTTAAAAACGACAAGCCGATGCCGAAGCCGCTCGGCAGCTATGAGGAAAGGATCAAGCGTGAGCTGGCTTATATTGAGGATAGATCGAACCTCGAAAAGGACAGAAAGGATTATACGGAATACATAACCAAAAACGGAGAGCCGCTTTATCTCGGAGTTGAGGGACCGAAGCTTCTTGAAGCCGAGCGCAAAAAGAAGAAAGATCCGAGCATCAACGCTCCATCGCTTTTTGACCCCATACATGACAAGGCGGAGCTTACCAAGACGACCGTTTCACCCGAGCTAAGCAAGAAATTTTTCGATTTCTGCGAGAACAACAATGTCAGCCCGGAATGTCTTGTTCAGCTTGCAATGAGAATGCATCTTTCCAAGATAAACAACGGTCATCTGGATTCATATTTTATCTGCCTTTGTACAAGGCGGCGCACGCTTACCGAAAAGCGTTCCGGCGGTACAGTTACCGCCCCGTTGCCGTGGAGAGTTCATCTTGAAGAGGACGACACATTCATGACGGCTTTGGATAAAATGTCGGACGCACAGATCTGGGCTTTCAGACATATGGATTATCCGTATCTTGAATACCGTGACCTCCAGCGTGAGCTGTTCAATTATTCGGCTGCCGCCGGCGCATCGACAATGATGTTCTCATGGCTGCCTATCAATGAAAAGTCCATTAACGGCTGGGAGTACGAATATGTCGGCTACGGTCTTGGAAGATACATAATGGTACTTTACACCTTCGCAATGAAGGACGCTCACAGCGGCTGCCTCAAAATCAGCTGCCTGCACAGGACAAAGTTTGTCAGCGTTGATGATATAAAAGCGCTGTTCAACGGAACAGAGAAAGCGCTTGAAATCGGATTGAGCGATCCGAGCATCAGCATGAAGGCTTTGCTTGAAAAAATGTAAGAGAGGGTTATTGAGATGCTTGAAACATTCAGAAATATAATTTGCAACTATATTGATATTGAACCCGATGAAATCACGGAGGATTCAAAGCTCCGTTCGGATATCGGACTTAATTCCTTCGACATGGTTAATGTTGCGGTCGATCTTGAAAACGAATACGGAATTAAAATCGACAGCAAGGAATTCGGTGGAATGAAAACCGTCGGAGAGCTTATGAAATACATTGAGTCGATAAAAAAATAAAAATAAAAAAACGGGCAGTTTGCAAAAATTAAGCGAACTGCCCGTTTCCTATTTTTTATCTCCAAATGAACCAGATGAGGAGGTAGCCGGTAAGAACGGCGGAGAGCGTGAAAGGAACTCCGTATTTCATAAAGGTTGTTGCCTTGACCTCGTAGCCCTCCTTTTTGAGGATTCCGATTCCGGCTATATTTGCGCTTGCACCTATCGGCGTAAGGTTTCCTCCGAGGGTTGCGCCGCAAAGCAGACCGTAGTAAAGAAGCTTGGGATCCATGCCCATATCCGCTGCGATTACGGGGACGATGGTCAGCATGGTTGCCGTGTAAGGAATATTGTCAATAAACGCCGAGAGAATAACCGAAATCCAAACGATGATCGTGTAAATGATGAATTGCGAGCCCGAACCGAGCTTTGCGATTCCGTTGCCGATAACATCAATAACTCCGGCATTCTTGATTCCGCCGATGACCACGAAAAGACCCGTGAGCAAAGCGATAGTGTAATAATCAATTTCCTTTAGGCTTTCCTTGACGATTTTATAATTCTTTTTAAAGATTATCTCACGGAGAAGTCCGATCAGGAAGAAGCCGATGCAGATAAGACCGTTCGTTATGTCCGGCTTATAGAACTGACCCTCGGCTGCGCTGTCCTTATAGGGTATGAACGAGGCGGCGATCAGAAGAACGATCGTGCCGACAAGAAGAAATGTGGGGAATTTATCCTCGACCTTTGTTCTTGAATTGAACTCGATTTTTTCGTTCTCCTTGCGGAACATGAAAAGTATTATAAATGCGCTTACAACGGCACCGGCCTCTACGACCCAAAACATTCCGACATGTCCGTTATCAACAAAGAAGTCGGAAAAATCAAGGTTTGCCGCCTTGGCAAGAAGGATCGAAGTCGTGTCGCCGACGAGCGTTGCCGCACCCTGAAGGTTTGACGAAATGGCAATGCATATAATGGACGGAACAGGGGAGATGTTGACCTTTTTGCAGAAGGCAAGCGCAACCGGCGCAATCATGAGCACCGTCGCAACATTATCAATAAAAGCCGAAACTATACCGGCAAAAAGCGAAAGGCAAACGATAGCCCATTTGACATTCGGCATTTTTGAGATGAGCACATCGGACATGAGCTGCGGCATCTTTGACTCGATGAAAAGATAAACCGTGCCCATTGTGCCGGCGATCATCATCAGAACGTTCCAGTCGATTTCTCCGAGAGCTTGCTTAAAGCTGTAGGAATACGCTTCCTCGCCGACATTGAAAAAACCGCTGCCGAAAATATCGGGCGAAAGTGTTGCAACCGTGCCGAGTATTACGAAAATAAGAGCCGAGCCTATCGCAACATAGGGTCTGATCTTCTGAAATGCCAGCATCAGTATGTAGGTGACGGCAAACAGTATCAGAGCGGTGATCGTGATTGGATTCATGGTTTGACACTCCTCTTGATTCATGTTGAGCAAAATTTGAATTGTTATTCTAATTATAGCATGACTATGAGTGAAGTCAAGTAAAAATGTACAAAAATTTACATTATTTGAGGAAATTTATTGATAAAATCTTATCAAACTCAATGCTCGTTCTGTCGTCCGATATGAGCTTGTGTTCAACCTCGTCGATACGCCTGACGGAGAAAATTCGGGTGATAATCGCTCCGCCATCCTTTCTTTCGTCGGGTAGGAAGAATGTCAATTCAATGACCGATTTTTTCTGAGGATTATTCTTAATTTTCAGAAGGGCACGGTTGATTTTCTCTTTTTCGGCTTCCTCAAGCTCGGGCTTGGAGTCCGTCAGCCGTGCCGTTTCCTCCAGTTCATCGTCAAGCCCGACGATTGCGGCAAAGGGTGCAAACTGAGCCGCTCGTGCCGAGCGTGACATCTGCGGCCTTTTGGTCGAAATATGATGTGGCAGTCCGATTATATCGTCGTATTTCTCGCTCACGCCTTGTGACCTCCGATCTGTTTGTTCCGTTCAAGAGCTGTTGCGCCGGGCTTGAGGTTCATACCTTTGATTATCGAATTTTTCCCGTATTTGCTCTTGATCTTCAATATTGCATTTTGCATATCCTTTTCTTTTTTTAGCTTGTTTTCCTCATCCTCATGCTTTTGAGCGTCGGTGAAAAGATTGAGCTGAACATATTCGGTTTCTTTTTCCGCCTCTCTTTCGCTGATGATATGGTTGGCGACGATATACATTCTGCGAACGAGCAGCCCGCTGTCAACGATTCTGTCAAAAAGCTTCATGGCGACCTCGCAAATGAGCTTTGTCGATGAGGTGTATCTTCCGACATTTTCGCTTGAATGGGCTGTTTTCGGAACATTTCTGCCATAGCGGTCGGTTTCAACTGCGCCATTATAGCTTTTATTCAGGCTTTCGATGTCATAGCCGACAGTCAGAACTATTTGATTTGTCACAAGCTTTTTGGAAACAAGCTCAAGGGAGAGAAGATCTGCCATTTCCTTGAGAACGAGTCGAGCCTTGGAAAATTCATAAGGCTCCTGAAGCACCTGACCTGAGCTGAGACTGTTGTTTTCAGGTCGATAGGCTTTAATGTCGGCAATTTCCGTCGGCTCCCAGCCCCATGCATGGTCAATAAGCAGCTCGGCATTGACCCCGAAAAGCTTATAAAGCAGATCTTCATTATAGTAATCGCAGTCTTTACCGATCGAGCAGCGAGCAACATCGCCCATTGTGTACAAGCCGTGAGCCTCGAGCTTTTTTGATATACCCTTGCCGATACGCCAAAAGTCCGTCAGCGGCCGATGATCCCAGAGCACCCTGCGATAGAGCATTTCGTCAAGCTCGGCTATCCTTACTCCGTTTTTATCTGGTTCGCAATGCTTGGCATAGATGTCCATTGCGATTTTGCAAAGATACAGATTCGTGCCGATGCCTGCCGTCGCCGTTATGCCCGTTGTTTTAAGAACATCGAGCACCATCTTCATCGCAAGCTCACGGGGCGTTAAGCCGTAGGTTTTGAGATAGTCCGTCGCATCAATGAAAACCTCGTCTATTGAATAAACATGGATATCCTCTGGAGCGATGTATTTCAGATAGACATTATATATCCGTGTGCTGACCTCCATGTAGTGCGCCATTCTCGGCGGAGCGACGATAAACGCAATCTCGGCCGAAGGATCTTTCTTCAATTCGGAATTAAAATGGGATTTACGGGTAAAGCTATGCTTTGGAGCATAATATTTTCGCTGCGCATTTACTTCACGAAGTTTTTGAATGACCTCAAAAAGTCTCGCTCTGCCCGGAATCCCGTAGGATTTCAACGAAGGGGAGACGGCAAGACAGATAGTTTTCTCCGTTCTTGTCGGGTCAGCAACAACAAGATTTGCGTCAAGAGGATCAAGATTCCTGTCAACGCACTCGACGGAAGCATAGAATGATTTAAGATCGATCGCTATATAAACCTTATTTTTCGTTGAAATCACCTCCTGCGATATATACATTATACATCGAACAAATGTTCAGGTCAAGAGGAAATTTTTGTATTGTTTAGCGATTTAAAATGTGATAAACATTTAACGATAAAAAAGAAGAGGCAACACAATGCACAAAACCCGATGTCTTAAATTGTGTATTTTGTCGCATAAAAGCTTGACATAAAGCCGAAAAACAATTATAATATCGTTATATTTTAATTTTGTAAACGGCCGTTGAACCGATGCATTTGCATTGATGCGGTCTATTGTTTACCGAAAGGGTGTATCAAATGAATGAATATATCAACAGAGTTCTCGCCTCGGTAAGAGAAAAGAACGCTTCCGAGCCTGAATTTGTTCAGACTGTTGAGGAGGTTTTGGCTTCCATTGAGCCGGTTATCGAAAGACATCCGGAATATGAAAAGTGCGGACTTCTCGAAAGACTTGTTGAGCCGGAGCGTATGTTTTCCTTCCGTGTCGCATGGGTCGATGATAACGGCAAGGTTCAGGTCAATAAGGGCTACCGTTGCCAGTTCAATGGCTCTATCGGACCTTACAAGGGAGGTCTTCGTTTCCATCCGAGTGTTTATTCGGGAATTGTTAAGTTCCTCGGCTTTGAACAGATTTTCAAGAACAGCCTTACCGGCTTGCCGATAGGAGGAGCAAAGGGCGGTTCGGACTTTGACCCCAAGGGCAAGTCCGATGCGGAAATTATGCGCTTCTGCCAGGCTTTTATGAGCAATCTTTACAGATTTATCGGTCCGGATATTGATGTTCCGGCAGGCGATATCGGCGTAGGCGGTCGTGAGATCGGTTATCTCTTCGGCCAGTACAGACACATCAAGGGCGTTTTCGAGAACGGTGTTCTTACCGGCAAGGGTCAGAGCTACGGCGGTTCAAACATTCGTCCCGAGGCTACCGGCTACGGTGCGGTTTACTATGCCGAGGAGGTTCTTGAGCATTTCGGCGAGAGCATCGATGGCAAAACAATAACGATTTCGGGCTACGGCAATGTTGCCTGGGGCGTTGCGAAGAAGGCCACCCAGCTCGGCGCAAAGGTTGTTACCATCTCCGGTCCGGAGGGATATGTTTACGATAAGGACGGAGTTTCAACAGATGAAAAGATTGATTATCTTCTTGAAATGAGAGCCGATCCCAACGGCAATATCAAGGATTATGCCGATAAGTTCGGCGCAGAGTTCTTCCCGGGTGAAAGACCGTGGGGAGTTAAGGCAGATATCGTAATGCCCTGCGCGACTCAGAACGAGGTTGACCTTGAGGACGCAATGAAGATCATAAAGAACGGCACGAAGTATTATGTTGAGGTATCCAATATGCCGACGACAAACGACGCTCTTGAATATCTTCAGGCAAATGCAGTCGTTGCTCCGTCAAAGGCGGTTAATGCCGGCGGCGTTGCGGTTTCCGCTCTTGAAATGAGCCAGGACTCCATGCGTTACAGCTGGTCTGCCGAGAAGGTTGACGACAAGCTCAGAGATATCATGAAGAATATTTATTCAAGCTCGGTTAAGGCTGCCGAGGAATACGGTTGCGGCTATGACCTTGTTGCCGGCGCAAACATTGCAGGCTTCCTCAAGGTTGCCGACGCCATGCTTCAGCAGGGTATATTCTAAGGAAATAAACGACAAAATAGGGGGACGGATATATTTTCGTCTCCTGTTTTTGCTTTTTGGTCGGATTTGTAACCATTTGTTATTGATTTATTTTCAAAACTTGCTATAATAATGCGGAGGTGAGGTTAAATGAGAGGAAAGCTTATTGTTATAGAGGGTCTGGACGGAAGCGGAAAGTCAACTCAGATCGAGTATCTCCGCAAAAGGCTTGACGGCAAAAGTGTTCATCAAATCAAGCTGCCGGACTATGACAGCGAATCGAGTGCTCTTGTAAAAATGTATCTCAGAGGAGATTTCGGAAAACAGCCGGGCGATGTAAATGCTTACGCAGCCTCGGCATTCTATGCCGTTGACCGTTTTGCCAATTATAAGATGAAGTGGAAGTCTTTTTATGATAGCGGCGATATAATTATTTCCGACAGATATGCAACCTCCAACGCTTATCATCAGGCAACAAAGATAGAAAAGAGCGAGAGAGCGGAATTTTTCAAATGGTTGGAGGATTTTGAATACGGTCTTATCGGCGTGCCGAGGCCGGACGCCGTTATATATCTCGATATGCCGATTGAAATTTCACAGCGCATGATGTCCGAGAGATATCACGGTGACGAAACAAAAAAGGATATTCACGAAAGCAATCTCGAATATTTATATAAATGCAGAGACGCTGCGCTTGACGCCGCGGAGAAAATGGGCTGGTATGTCGTAAAATGCAACGACGGTGACAGTCCGAGAAGTATAGACGCAATAGGAAATGAAATATACAATATAATTTCTGCGGAGGTTTTATGAATTATTTCTTTCACAGACCGGGCTTTGAGGATATAGATTTTATAAAGAGCAAAACCGCCGAAAGACGAACGGGGGGCTGCGACTTTACATCCGGAAATCTCATCGGTTGGAGCAGGTTTTTTGACGGAGAAATCGCCGATATCAAGTCCTGTCTTGTTGTTCGGCTGAATAAATTTTGCTCGTTTTCCTTTCCAAAGGGGAATAATTATGCCGAAGCACTTAAATTTATGATCGATGAATTCGATTATCCCGAATTCTCCGTTCTTGAAAAGCATGAAGCGGAGATCATTGAAGAACTTTTCCCGGGAAAATATGAGTTCGTTGCATCAAGGAACAATTTTGACTATGTTTATTCACGGGAAAAGCTGGCGAATCTCAAAGGGAAAAAATATCACGCAAAAAGGAATCATATCGCATATTTTGAAAGAACCTTTAACTGGTCGTTTGAGCCGTTGAGTCGGGAAAATATTGACGAATGTATCGCCATGAACGAAAAATGGTATTCGATGAATGTTGAAAAAAACAAGGAGCAGATCGAAAACGAGCGTGAGGTTCTGCGGCTGAATTTTGCTCATTTTGAGGAAATAGGCGGAATCGGCGGCGTGCTCAAAACAGACGGAGAGGTTGTCGCATTTACCTTCGGCGAAAGGCTCAATGAGAATACATTTGATACGCATTTTGAAAAGGCATATTCCGATATCAGAGGGGCTTATCCGATGATAAATATGCTTTTTGCCCGTGATATGCTTACGGATTATGAATTTGTAAACCGTGAGGACGATGTCGGCTCGGAGGGCTTGAGAAGCGCCAAGCTTTCGTATCACCCGGAATTTATGGTTGAAAAATATTCGGCATTGCCGAAAAAATAAAAATCCGAAAGGCTTGCGGACGGAATGAATCAAATCATTGATATCGCAAAGAACAGAGAAGATATAATAGAATTATGGCACGAATGCTTCGGTGATGACAGGGGATATATCGAATTTTTCCTGGATAATTGTCCGAATAAGCTTTGCGTCGGCATTTTTGAAAAAGACGAGCTTGCGTCAATGTTGTTCCTTTTGAACGGCGAGGTTGACGGATTCTCGTGCAGGTATATTTACGCCGCCTGTACGGCTCAAAAGCACCGCTGCGAGGGCTTGATGGGCGGTCTTATCGAGCTTGTCAAGCGCTATTGCTCCGACAGCGGTGTCGATATGCTCTTTCTTGTCCCTGCCGAGGAGAGCCTGTATAATTATTATTCAAAATTCGGTTTCATTCCGAAAATGCAGAGAGCCGAAATTACCCTAAAGGGCGGCTTCGGTAGCTTTAACGAAGAGAAAAATACGGATATAAAAAGAATTGCGAGGAAAAGAACGGAGCTTCTTTCTTCGATGAAGCGTTTTGCGTTTGATCCTTTAACGACGGAATATACGGTGGCGGAATTTTTGCACACCGGCGGAGAAATATATTCACGGAAAGGGACGGACGGCTTTCTTGCTTTTGTCCGCAGAGACGGGGAAAAAGCGACCGTTAAGGAGCTTTTGATCGATTTTGACGAAGAATTTACAATTATTTTAGATTTATTTGAAAATTTAGGGGCAGAAAATGTTTACATTCATGCTCCGTTAGTGTATAATAATACAGATATTGGGTGCGTAGCTACTAAATGTGGTATGCTTTACCCGATTACAGATAAAGCAAATGATTATATCAAGAATGAGGATGTGTTCTATTCCGGAATGTATCTTGATTGAGAGGTAATTATTATGATTTATGTTTTTCTTGCAAACGGATTTGAAGAGATCGAGGGCTTGACTGTTGTCGATTTCCTCCGCAGAGCCGAGATTGAGGTTTGCACAGTCGGCGTTGGCGGAAAGCTGATCACCGGAGCGCACGGCATACCGGTTTTCTGCGACCTTGACGAATCCGAGGTCAGACTTGACGGGGAGCTTAGGGCAGTTGTTTTGCCGGGCGGAATGCCGGGAACGCTAAACCTCGAAAGGTCGGAGACAGTAAAAAATACGGTGAGCTACTGCGCCGAAAATGACAGATATGTTTGCGCAATTTGCGCTGCGCCGTCGATACTCGGTCACATGGGCTTGCTCAAGGGCAGAAAAGCGTGCTGCTTCCCCGGCTTTGAAAACGAGCTGGAGGGTGCGGATATCGGCGATGATTATGTTTGCCTTGACGGCAGGTTTATTACTGCAAAGGGTATGGGTGCTGCGATTGATTTTTCCGAAAAAATCACAGCCTGTCTTATAAACGAAAACAAAGCGAAGAAGATAAAAGAATCTCTTCAATGCCCCTGTTGATTGAAGAAGGAGGACGAGTATGAAAGACGAGAACGGCAGAGAATATTCCGATTACGATATTGATAAGCTCATCGAAGAGTATGCTCATATCAATCGGAAGGACGAGCCGGCGCAGACTCCGCAGCAGTCGGAGGAGAAGAAAAAGTTCGTCGTTCACATTGATGAATCGTTGATCGATTCGCCGCAGAGCGTTGAACCGAAGCCTCAGTCCGGCGGAATTTATTTCTCGAATTATACCAAGCACCACAAAGCACCGGAGAAGCCGGCGGAATCCGTTGAGCGCAAGGAGAATAAAGCTCCGAAAGCCAAGCGTGAGCATAAGGCAAACGCCAGAAACGGAATCGAAAGAGTCGGCGGCAGGGCTGCCGTCGGATTTTTTGCATTCATTCTTATCTCGACAATATTGCTTTCATATATAGGAATAACCTGCTTGGGCGATATGCTTGCGATAAACAGAAGCGACGAGAACACGGCGGTTGATATTCCTGCCGATGCAACCTACAGCGAAATTATCGACATTCTCAAGGATAACAACCTCATCAAGCGCAAGGAATTTTGCAAGCTTTTTGCAAAGTTCAGAGGCTTCGAAGGGGAGACTTACCTCAGCGGTCAGTATTATCTCAACAGCAAGATGGGCGTTGAGGGTATGCTCAAGGATATAATGGCAGCTCCCGTTACGGCGGAGTCGATTTCATTGAGCTTCCCTGAGGGCTGGACCGCTTCTCAGATCATCGAAAAGCTCGAAAAATATGATGTTTGCAATTCCGCAAAGGTTCTCACCGCAATGAAAACCGGTCAGTACAGCTATGATTTCCTCAACGATATCACGGACAATAAGAGCAGATACCTCAAGCTTGAGGGCTATCTTTTCCCGGATACCTATGATTTCTATGTTGACGCAGACCCGAATTATGTTATCACAAAGTTCCTTGACAACTTCCAGTCCAAGTGGGAGGACGAGTATGATAAGCGTGCCTCCGAGCTTGGCTTTACAAGGGACGAGATCATAACGATCGCCTCCATTATTCAAAAGGAGGCAGCAAATACGGAGCAGATGAAGGTCATATCTTCCGTAATCCACAACCGTCTCAATCATCAGGCGGATTATCCGACTCTCGGCTGCGACAGTACGGCTCTTTACATCAGCAATTATGTAACTCCGACCGTCGGCGAAGCTCAGGGCGCAGTGTACTACAGCGCATATGACACATCGGCCATCAAGGGACTTCCTCCCGGACCGATCTGCAACCCGGGTATCGACGCCATCAGAGCCGCTCTCTATCCGTCGGATACCGATTACTATTTCTTTGCTCACGACAAGGCAGGCAATATTTACACCGCCTCGACCTTTAAGGAGCACAAGAACAACCTTGTTCTTATCATTAAGGCAAACAGCTCAACGGAATGAGAGGATTATGAGTAAAATTAAAACAGCTTTTCCGGAGCTTCTCTCTCCGGCAGGAGATATGGAAAGATTTCAGCGTGCGCTTTATTTCGGCGCAGACGCTATCTATCTCGGCGGTTCGGCATTTTCCATGCGAGCCGCACCTGCCAATTTCACCGCAGAGGAGCTTAAGGCGGCGGTAGACGCCGCGCATAAAAAGGGCGTTAAGGTTTACCAGACCTGCAACACCGTGCCGAGAAACGACGAGATCGACAGGCTTCCCGATTTTCTCATGGAGTCTGCCGAAACCGGAGTGGACGCATTCATTATTTCCGATCTCGGCGTTATGACGCTTGCTAAAAAATACACTCCCGATGTTGATATCCACATCTCGACTCAGGCAGGAATTACAAATTATGCTTCGGCGAACGAATGGTACAATATGGGAGCGACGAGAGTTGTCACGGCAAGGGAGCTTTCCCTTGAGGATATTGCAACTCTCAGGGCAAAAACTCCCAAGGAGCTTGAGATAGAGTGCTTTGTGCACGGCGCAATGTGCGTTTCATTCTCCGGAAGATGTCTTTTGTCCAACTATCTTGTCAATCGTGATTCCAACAGAGGAGAGTGCGCCCAGCCTTGCCGCTGGCAGTACAGCCTGATGGAAAAGACCCGAGAGGGCGAATATTTCCCGATCGATGAGGACGAGAACGGCACATATATTTTTAACTCCAAGGATATGTGTATGATTGAGCATATTCCCGAAATGGTTAAGGCGGGAATATCAAGCTTCAAAATCGAGGGCAGGGCAAAATCGGCCTACTACACTTCGGTTATTACCAACGCATACCGTCAGGCGATCGACGGATATTTAAAAAATCCGAACGATGCTTACAGACCCGAAAAATGGGTCGTTGACGAAATGTATAAAATAAGCAGCCGTGAGTATTGCACGGGCTTCTACTTCGGTCATCCGAGGGAGAATGCTCAGATTTATTACGACGGCGGCTACAAGAGGGACTGGAGCGTTATGGCGGAGGTTCTCGGCTCGGAGAACGGACGGGTGTATTGCCGCCAGCGAAACAGATTCTTTGAGGGAGAAAAGCTTGAAGTTCTTCAACGAGGGGTTGAGCCTTACGAGATTACGGTAAACGACCTGAGGGACGAAAGCGGAGAAAAAATTGAAAAAGCACCGCATCCGATGATGAAGGTCAGCTTTGAATGTGAAGAGGACATTCCGGCCGACGCTTTGCTGAGGAAAGCCGTTTAAGGCAATGCGGAGCAACAGCGGCCTGAGGCGATACCGTATAAATTGCGGTGAATGCCTTGTTTGTACAATTTGCACACCTTGTTGTGCATTATTGCTTTGATTATTTCTCGGAGGGTTACAATGCTTTTAAGTAGTATTCTCAAAGGTATTGACTATAAATGCGACAATTTCAAGGATATCAATATTGAAGATATTACATACAATTCAAAAGAAGCAGGCGAGGGCAAATGCTTTTTCTGTCTTTCCGGAACAATGATGGACGGTCATAAATTTGCACAAAATGCCTACAACAGAGGATGCAGATGTATTTTTGCCGAGCATCCCGTGGAGCTTTGCGAGGATTGCATTCAGATAATTACGGACGATACGCGTCACGCCCTTGCAATCGCCTCGGTAAACTTTTTCGGCAGACCGTGCGAGAGCATGAGGATCATCGGAATAACGGGTACAAAGGGCAAGACTACTGCCGCCCACATTGTCAAACGCTTCATTGAGGCGTCGGGCAAAATGTGCGGAATAATCGGAACAAACGGCGTTTCATACGGTGATGTTCAGCGTGAAACGAAGAATACCACTCCCGAAAGCTACGAGCTTCAAAAGCTTTTCCGTGAAATGGTTGACGCAGGCTGCAAATATTGCGTTATTGAAGCCTCCTCATTGGGACTTAAAATGCACAGAACCGACGGTATTATGTTTGACACGGCGGTGTTCATGAACCTTGCTCCCGACCATATCGGCACGATAGAGCACCCGACATTTGAGGACTATAAGAACAGCAAAAAGAAGCTTTTTTCAATGTGCAGACACGCCGTTGCCAATATTGACGACCCTGCATATGAGGATATGCTTGAAGGCTCGTCGGCAGAGAATGTTATAAGCTTCGGACTCGGCGACGCAGATATAAGAGCCGAAAATGTCGAGCTTCTCAGAAGCAAGGACATGATGGGAGTTTCGTTTGATTGCATCGAGTCGGGCAAAAAGACCCGCATCAATGCCCCGATTCCCGGATATTTCAATGTTTACAATGTTCTTGCCGCAATAGGGGTTTGCAAGACCCTCGGCATTGAGGTTGAGAATTACAGCGAAGCGATGAAGGGCTTCAGCGTTAAAGGCAGGGCAGAGCTTATCCATGTCAGCGATGATTTTGATGTTATTATCGACTTTGCCCATAACGGACTGAGTATGCATAATATTATTTCCACGCTAAAGACCTATCCGCACAACAGGCTTGTGATGCTTTACGGCTCTATCGGTGAAAAAAATCAGATCCGCCGCAGGGAGCTTGGCCTTGTTGTCGGCAAGGAAGCCGATCTTTCGATTCTGACATCGGAGGATCCCGGCAAAGAGGATCCCCGAAAAATTGCGGAGGAGATTGCCGGTTACATTCGTCAGGTCGGCGGAAAATATATTATTATAGAGGATCGGAAAGAGGCAATTCGTTATGCCCTTTCCCATACGCAAAAAGGAGACATACTTGTTCTGGCAGGAAAAGGAAACGAGAGCTTTATGAAGCTCAAGGACGGAACAATTCCTTATTCCGAGCTTGAGGAAGTTGAAAATTATATTAAGGCAATGCCGCAAAAATAAATTAGCATCGGCAGCCTTAATTACATCGAAGCAGAATCCTGTTTTCAGTGAAAATTCAAGGAGGTAGTTATATGCCGCAAAAAAGATCGGGCGCAGCGAAGAAGAAAAGAAAGAGACTCAACGACCTGTCGAATGCAGGTGCTTTCTTCATTTCCTTGCTCGCTATCATCTGCTTTACGATCGTAATCTGCGTGGGCTATGTCTTTATCAATGCAGTTACCGTCGTTGCGGGTGACCCCGCCATCAATCTTGAAAGCGCAAAGAACAATCAAAACCAGACATCGTTCCTTTATGCCGAGAATTCCGACGGAGAGCAGATCGAGGTCTTGCGTCTGCACGGCGAGGAAAACCGTATTTGGGTCGATTTTGATAAAATACCGAAGCAGATGAAGGACGCATTCATTGCGCTTGAGGATAAGCGATTTGAAACTCACCATGGCGTTGACTGGATTCGTACCATCGGTGTTTTTATCAAGCAAAACGATCAGGGCGGTTCGACCATCACCCAGCAGCTTGTCAAGAATGTTACCGGTAACAATCAGGTGACCTATGTCCGAAAGTACAATGAAATTCTTTCTGCGCTTAACCTTGAAAGAAATTTCAGCAAGGACGATATTCTTGAGGCGTATCTCAACACCATCTATCTCGGACAAGGCTGCTACGGCGTTGAGACGGCTGCCGAAACATATTTCGGAAAGTCCGTCGATGAGCTTAATCTTGCCGAATGTGCTGTTATTGCCTCTATTACGCAAATGCCGTATTCATATGACCCGATAAATAATCCGCAGAACAACAGAACGAGGCAGGTCTATTGCCTTGATGAAATGCTCGCCCAGGGCAAGATAACGCAGCAGGAATATGACGACGCCGTCGCCTATAAGCTTATTTACACGACGGACGACGACTATGTTCCGAGCGAGGCGGAGCTTGAAAGGCAAAAGAACGAGGAGAACGCAAAGGCTTCCTCGGAGTTCCAGAGCTTTTATGTTGACTTTGTTATTGACGATGTTATTGACAGGCTTCAGAGCGATCTCGGCTATTCCTATAATGAAGCCCGTGACGCAATCTACGGCGGTGGCTTGAGAATTTATACTGCCGTTGACCTTGATATTCAGAAAACCACAGAGGATATCTATGTAAACCGCAAGGGCTTTGAGGATACAAAGAATGCCCAGTCCGCTATAACCATTATGGATTATAAGGGCAGAGTTGTTGCAATTGTCGGCCAGGCAGGAGTTAAGGAGGGCAACCGTGTTCTCAACAGAGCAAGCTCTTCTCCGAGATCTCCCGGTTCGTCGATCAAGCCGCTTACCTCTTACAGCCCGGCTATTGAATTGAACCAGATCACATGGTCGTCGTATCTTCTTGATTCCGCAGTCAGCTATGCCGGCTGGAGAACACGAAACGCCGACGGCGGCTACGGTTCGGGATATAATGTTACCGTTCAGAATGCGATTGCAAGGTCGCTCAATACGATACCGGCACGAATCGTTATCAACATGATAGGTATTGATGAATCATACAACTATCTTGTAAACAAATATCATATCACGACCGCAGTTGAGGCGACCGATAAGAGCGCAGCTCCGCTTTCCATCGGTTCAATGACATACGGTACAACATCACTTGAAATGACGGCGGCTTATGCTGCGTTCGGCAACGGAGGCTACTATTACAAGCCGTATTCGTTCTACTATATTGAAGATGCGAACGGAAAGGTTCTTATCGACAACAGGAACAACAAGGGCGAGCAGATCATTTCCACAGGCACGGCCGAGGTTATGAGACATCTTCTTTTGACCGTTACAACCAGCTCCTACGGTACAGGTACAAGCTACAAGACCAGCGGCTTTGATACCTTCGCAAAGACAGGTACGACCGATGACAACAACGATAAGTGGTTTGTCGGCGGAACGCCATATTATGTAGCCGCAGTTTGGTACGGCTATGATATCCCCGAATATATCAGCACCTGGGGTAACCCGGCAGGTGCGGTTCACAAGACGGTATTTGACGCAATTCACAAGAATCTACCCGATAAGGAATTTGAGGATCTTGACGGAGCGGTTCAGAAGGAATATTGTACGGAAACAGGAAAGCTTGCCTCGTCAAGCTGCTACTCAACGGCCACCGGCTGGTACAAGAAGGATAATATTCCGGAGTATTGCACGGGTCACTATTACTCCTCGTCCTCCGATGATGAGGAAGAGGAAGAAGAGGAGACACCGACCAGAAAATCAAGTCGGTCAACAACAACGGCTGCTACTTCCGCTGCTGCTGAAAACAACGACAATGATTAAAAGTTAATGTAGCGCAAAGCTTTAACCGTAATTTTTACGGTATTGAATAAAACACGGAGGCGGTTGCATGGTTATTATGTCTGTCGATTACGGTGATGCGAGGACGGGCATAGCACTGTGCGACCGCCTTGAAAGTCTCGCTCATCCCGTTGAGGTTATTAAACAGAGCTACGAGCCGAAGCTGCTCGAAAGAATTGACGAGCTTGTAAAAATTCATAGGCCTGAGCTTATTGTTGTCGGCTATCCCAAAAATATGGACTCCACGGCAGGGGAGAGAGCAAAAAAATGTGCGGATCTTGCAAAAAAGATAACACAGACAACCGGAGTTGCGACAGAGCTTTGGGATGAACGACTTACGACCGTTTCCGCCCATATGTATTTAAGCGACAACAATGTCAGAGGAAAAAAAAGAAAGAATGTTGTCGATGCGGTTGCTGCCGTTATAATTTTGCAGGACTATCTTGACTACAGGAGAAACACAAATGGCGGTAAAATCCGATAACATGATAAGAAAGCTTTTGTCGGGAGCGTTTTGCATAGCGTATATGCTTCTCTCGGCTTATGCCGGTATGCAATTCACCGGTAAGCTTGCGTTTCAAATCATTTTGACTTTTTCTCTGTCGCTTGTTTTTACCGCAATTGCCGACTTTTTTAAAATTAAAACCTCCGTCTTATCCTTTGCGGCGTGTGTATCGACCGCCTTTTGGGTGATGTATGCCGTTATATGTCAAATGCTCCTAAAGGGTACGGTTCTTATCTTTAATTCCACATGGGAATATATGTTCTATTACGATAAAATAGGCATGGTATTTATTGTGCTGATCGTCGTAACGGCATATCAGCGAATAAAGGCATTTATAAAAAAGAACGCAGAAATAACCGAACAGTATGAAAAGTTCTATTCGGTTGTTTCTGTCGCTTTTGTTTTATTTTACATTCTTGTTTTGATTTATTGTTTCTTCCTTTGCCGAACCCCCGGTACGGACAGGAGCGAGCCAAATTTTGATCCGCTTGATGTTTTCAGGGTCACATTTTTTTCAGGCGGATTGGATTATGAAAGGCTTGTGCTTTTCTTTGGCAACATAGCGATTTTTATACCGCTCGGCTATTTGCTTTATCGCAGACTGAGCAGGGGGTGGCGGAAGCTTATTCTTGTGTTTTTCCCTGTTGTTCTCAGCTCGTCAATAGAGCTTTCGCAGTATTATTTTGCCATGGGACATCCCGATGTTGACGATATAATTCTTAATGTTATCGGATTTTATATCGGAGCTTCTTTAAAGGCGTTGTTTGATAAAGCATTCAATGTCACTTATCTTTCAACGAAAAAAGAAGATCCTTTGCGCCGACAGCGATAAGAATAACCGCAAAAATTATTCGCAGTGTTTTGTCCTCAAGGCGGTTGAGCAGGTGAAATCCGAGCGCAACGCCGATAAGACCGTAGCCGATGTATGTCAAAGCGGCTTTCTTGTCGATCAGCTTGTTCTTGATGTGAAATATGATCGCCAATACGGCGGACGGAATGAAAAATAAAAGATTGATTCCCTGCGAAGCCGCCTGCGGCAGACCTTTGTAAAGCGTGAGGTAGAGGATAAGTATTCCTCCGCCGCCGAAGCCCATTGCGCCGAGAATCCCCGATACGATTCCGGCAATAAAGTCAAGCATCATTTCATCAGCATCCTGATTCCGGCATAAATTATAAATATAGAAAACACCTTGCTCAGCACATTTTTCGGTATTTTTGGAAGTAAAAGCGAGCCTGCCGCCGAGCCGACAAGTCCGGGCAGAAGATAGGCGTAGCTGTCGCTCAGCTTGACCTGTCCCTTTATCAAATATCCCGCTGCGCTTATAAGCGTGAGCGGTAGAATTATCGCAATTGCGGTTGCGTGCGATTTGGTTTGATCGATTTTCCTGAGCTTTAATGCCTCAACGGCAACTATTCCGCCGCACGAGCCGATCAAAATATTTACCGCGCCTGTCAGTATTCCGAGCAGGGGATTTACCGCAAGCTGCTTGAAATTTTTTCTGTTGTGCTTTGTGAAATTATTGCTGCGCAATTTGCACACCCCGATTTTAATTTTTTCATAGTTCTTTCACCGCCTGCATATTTTTATGTATGGGGTGATAATGTGAAAAACGGGCGAAAAATAATAGCTGTCACAGCCGCTTTTCTTATAATATTATCTGTCATGCTGTATCTTACATTCATGGCTAATTCTTCCGCAACCGAAGTCTCGACAAAACCGATCACGCAAAAGACGATAATCGTCGATGCCGGTCATGGCGGCGAGGACGGCGGCGCAATAGGGCTTGACGGAACGGTTGAGAAAAATATAAATCTTGATATTGCTCTGAAGCTGGAAAAGCTTTTGAAATTTTACGGATTTAATGTTATAATGACAAGGACGCAGGATGTTATGACCTGCGATGACGGCTTGGATTCTTTGAGAAAAAGAAAGGTTTCCGATATTCACAATCGATTCGATCTGATTCAAAAGAACCCGGACGCAATTTTTATAAGCGTCCACCAGAATAAATTTGAGGATTCCTCACAGCACGGAACTCAGGTTTTTTATTCGGCAAATAACGAAGAAAGTAAGCTGCTTGCCGAGGCGATACAGGCCTCGATCGTCAGTTCATTACAGCCGAAAAACGACAGGGTGGTGAAGAAATCCGGTTCGGGGATATATCTTTTATATCATGCAGAAATTCCTGCCGTTCTGGTTGAATGCGGCTTTATTTCAAACTCGGACGAGTTGAAGAAGCTGAAAGACGACAGCTACAGAATGAAGCTCGCAATTTTGATTGCGGACGGATTGATAAAATATTTGATGAATGGGTGATCAAATGGCAACAAAGGCCAAAACACTATATGTTTGCTCGGCGTGCGGACACGAAAGCGTCAAATGGTTCGGCTGCTGCCCGGGCTGCGGAGAATGGAACACGATGAACGAGGTGTTCAAAACTCCCGAAAAAGTAAAAAGCTCCGGCAGGACTGCTCCGACCGGATTTACCTCGAATGTTCAAATGATAAACGATATAAGCTGCGACGGTGAGGTACGGCATAAAACGGGGCTGGAGGAGCTTGACCGTGTTCTCGGCGGAGGAATAGTCAAGGGCTCTCTTGTGCTTCTCAGCGGCGATCCCGGAATCGGCAAGTCAACTCTACTTTTGCAAATTTGCCAATATCTCGGCAGAACGCTCCGAATTCTTTATGTTTCGGGCGAGGAATCGGCTCATCAGATAAAGCTCAGGGCGGACAGGCTCGGAGTAAATACCGAAAACCTATTCGTTCTTTGCGAAACCGATGTCCAGATCGTTGCCGAGCATATGAGGGCGTCGAAGCCGGATCTTGTTATTATCGACTCGATACAGACGATGAATGTTTCGGAGCTAAGCTCATCGCTCGGAAGTGTGGCGCAGGTCAGAGAGTGCACAAATTGCCTGATGCAAACCTCAAAGAGCCTGAATATTCCCACTATCGTTGTAGGACATGTCAACAAGGACGGCAATATAGCGGGGCCTAAGGTGCTGGAGCATATTGTTGATGCGGTGCTCTATTTTGAGGGCGAAAGGCATCTTTCGTACAGAATTTTGCGTGCGGTCAAAAACAGATACGGCTCGACGAATGAAATCGGCGTTTTTGAAATGAAGGACAACGGACTCAGCGAGGTTGAAAATCCCTCGGAAATGATGATCTCGGGCAGACCGAAGAACACCTCCGGCTCGTGCGTTGCCTGCCTTATGGAAGGCTCACGCCCGATTCTTGCCGAGGTTCAGGCTCTTGTCAGCACCTCGGGCTACGGCAATCCGAGGCGAATGACTAACGGCTTTGATTATAACCGACTTGCCATGCTTGCCGCCGTTCTCGAAAAGAGAGCAGGATTTTTCCTGAGCAACTGCGATATTTATATCAATGTTGTCGGCGGACTGAAGCTGGACGAGCCGGCATCGGATCTTTCCGTTGCGCTTGCGCTCATTTCAAGCCTTAAGGATACGCCGATTCGTGACGATGTCATTGCGTTCGGCGAAATCGGACTCGGCGGCGAGATTCGTTCTATAGGCAGCTGTGAGCAGCGCATAAAGGAAGCGGCAAGGCTCGGCTTTAGCCGATGCATAGTGCCGTACCACAACTATAAAAACCTGAATGAAAAAATAAAGTCCATCGTTGAAATCGTTCCGGCAAGAACGATCAGGGCGGCATTTGACTCTGCAATATAAAATCAGCCTCTCCCAAAATCACAGGAGAGGCTGATTTTTTAAAGACTTATTTTACGGCAATATTGCCGCAGCGTTGCCTTATACATTTTCCTTGCCGTATTTCTTTATCATTGCAGTCTTCATTACGAAGAGGAATGCGAGGGTAAGGACGATACCGATCGGAAGAACGATGTATGCTTTCTGAATGAAGCCGGATACGATGTACATTACAAACGAGATCGCAGCAACCGAAATTGCATACGGGAGCTGGGTTGAAACATGGTTGAGGTGGTTGCACTGGCCGCCGGCCGAGGACATGATCGTTGTGTCGGAGATCGGTGAGCAGTGGTCGCCGCAAACCGAGCCTGCAAGACAAGCGGACATGCCGATAGTCTGAATTGTGCCGGTCGGGAAGATCGCAATAACGATAGGAATGAGAATTCCGAATGTGCCCCATGATGTGCCCGTTGCGAACGAGATGAAGCAGGCAACGAGGAAGATAATTGCCGGAAGGAAGTTTTGAAGATCGCCGGCAACGCTTGTCATAACATCGGCAACGAACGGCTTTGCGCCGAGAACCGTTGTCATGTTCTTAAGCGAGGTTGCAAATGTAAGAATAAGAATAGCCGGAACCATGGCGATGAAGCCCTTGGGGATACATTCCATAGCTTCCTTAAAGGAAACGAGCTTTCTCAGGCAAAGATAAACGATTGTGAATACAAGAGCGATGATGCTGCCCCACGGAAGACCTACAGAAGCGTCTGTGTTTGAGAAGGAGTCAACAAAGCTGCTGCCGTCGAAAATTCCGCCGACATAAACAAGAGCGAACACACAAACCGCAATAAGGACTATGATGGGAAGCACAAGGTCGATAACCTTGCCGTTCGACGAAACCGTTTCCTCTTCCGCCTCGGCCTTGTCGCCGCAGGTGTAAAGGTCGCCCTTTGTCTTTGCGTTGATCTCATGAATTCTCATCGGTCCGAAGTCGAAATTCATCAGCGTGATACCGATGATGAATACAAAGGTGAGAAGCGAATAGAAGTTGAAGGGAATAGCCTTGATGAAGAGCGAGATTCCCTGACCCTCCTCTGCATATGACGAAACAGCCGCCGCCCATGAAGAAATCGGGGCGATCATGCAGACCGGAGCTGCTGTTGCGTCAATAAGATAGGAAAGCTTTGATCTTGAGATTTTGTGACCGTCCGTAACCGGAAGCATAACCGAGCCAACCGTAAGACAGTTGAAATAGTCGTCAATGAAGATGAGAACACCGAGAGCAAAGGTTGCAAGCATTGCGCCTGCTCTTGTCTTGATATGCTTCTGCGCCCATTTACCGAAGGCTGCCGAGCCGCCTGCCTTGTTGACAAGAGCAACGATAACTCCGAGAACAACAAGGAAAATAAAAATACCCGCTGTGCCGGAAACCGCTCCGATGAGTCCGTCATTGACAAGGATATCCATTGTCTTGGTGAATTTGAAGTCCGAGCCGAGGATTGAACCGGCAACAATACCGATGAACAACGAGCTGTAGACCTCTTTGGTGATAAGTGCGAGTGCAATGGCGATAACCGGGGGGATGAGCGCCCAGTAGGAAGCTCTTACATCTCCTGCGCCGCCGCAGGCTTCACATTCGAGCTGCTCAACAATACCTGTGCCGCCGCATTCGGTGCACTTTACGGTTGCGAGGGAGCTGCCCGATACTTTGGCGAAAACAAGAGCTGCAACAATGATAACGCAGGCAATCACCAAAATAATCTTCTTGGATTTTTTCATTATAAACCCTCCTGAAATAAAATAAAAAACGACATGGTTCCGTATATTCATACCAACCATGTCATAACGACCATTACTACATGACAGCACTCCACATACAAGCTGTGACAGTCCGTTACATATTCTGCAACGTCCCAGCTGTGGTTCGCAAGGCAAGCTCCCCACGCTTCGGCGGTCAGTCTTTTCACTTTCTGAGTTGCCTTCCCTGCGAAAGTTACTTGTAAAGCACCGCACCTCCATCATCCTGAGTTAATCTCAGAACCATATTCTGTTTTATGAACGGATTATACCATTATTATTGATAAAAGTCAACATTTTGCAACAAATTATTAAATAATTGTTAAAACTTAAAAATAAAAAAATATTCGGGACTGTGACATTGTGCTTTGTCGCAGTCCCGATTCTGCAAATCGGATGTGTATTTAGTCGTTCTTCTGCCAATATCCGTTGAGGAAATCGCCGATGTCACGGATCGCTTGCGCAATCTCGTTCGGCTCGGGAAGCATAACTATTCTGAAGTGATCCGGCTCGTTCCAATCAAAGCCCGAACCCGGAACGATGAAGATGTGCTTCTCATGGAGAAGATCAAAGGCAAACTTCTTATCGTTTGTGATATTGAACTTCTTGACATCAAGCTTCGGGAATACATAGAAAGCACCGTGGTTCTTGACAACCGAGAGTCCGTCGATCTTGTCGATCTCACGGATAACGGCTTCTCTCTGCTCATAGAGTCTGCCGCCCGGAACAAGCATGGCCTGTGTGCTTGCGTTGTCCTCAAGAGCTGCAGGGATAACAAGCTGCGTGAGAGCATTGCCACAAAGACGCATGGCGGCAATTTGGAAGATGCCCTCAACATAGTCGTCGGCCTTGCCCTTGTAGCCGCTGATGCACATCCAGCCGCAGCGGAAGCCGCAGACGATGTGTGACTTTGAAAGTCCGTTCATCGTGATAACCATTCTGTCGGGAGCGAGTGCAGCTGTCGAATAGTGCTCAACACCGTCCATAACAAGTCGGTCATAAATTTCATCGGAGAAGATGAGAAGGTCGTTCTCACGGGCAACCTGAATGATGTCCTCAAGAACCTCCTTCGGGTAAACCGCACCCGTCGGGTTGTTCGGGTTGATGATAACGATAGCCTTCGTCTTGGAGGAAACTTTGCTTCTCATATCGTCGATATCGGGATACCAGTTATTCTCCTCGTTACATTTGTAGAAAACGGGCTGACCGCCTGCGATGTAGGTCGAGTTTGACCAAAGCGAATAGCTCGGGGAGGGCATAAGAACCTCGTCGCCCTTATTAAGAAGCGGAAGAAGAGCCATAAGAACAAGCTCGCTTACGCCGTTGCCGATATATATGTCATCGGGGGTAATTCCCTGAACGCCCTTGCCTTTATGATAGTTGCAGATTGCCTCACGGGCATCCGGCATACCCTTAAGGTCGCAGTATGCAACGGCTCTGTCTGCATTGTTGAGGAGCGCATTTCTTACGCTGTCGGGCATTCCAAAGCCGAATGTGGCAGGGTTACCCGTGTTAAGACGAAGAACCTTGATGCCTTCTTTGTTCATTCTCTGGCTTTCAAGATAAAGAGGACCTCTGATGTCGGAATGAACCGGCTGTAAATTTTCTGAACGTTTGATTTCCATAGCAAAGCTCCTATCCGCCGCATAAATCACGGCAATTTTTATCTCATACAATATAGCACAGTTTGATGTATATTTCAAGAATAAAAATCAATAAAGAATGAATAATATTGAATTTAACCAATAAAATTCGGCAGAGACGGTTGAAAGGTGTATATTATTACATCTTAAAATGCAATACCGCAATTACGGCGCACATCACAATCGAGCGGCATCTTCTCGGCATTTATAATAATTTAATTTTGTGCAACATTTTTTCTTGACATTTGCGAATTGTATTGTATAATAAAGGTACAAAAGTGGAGTGAATTTACCCACAAAACCCATGAAGTGGAAGAAATTTTCGAAAAGGAGGCAGCTTTTATGCAGTTCAACGGCTATTACGACCGTACTCTTGACGCAAAAAAAAGAATAGTTATGCCTCCGAAAATCAGAGACATGATCGGCGGCAAGGAGTTTGTCGTCTTTGCCAAGCCCGGCGAGCAGTTCCTCAGAATTTACCGTGAGGAGCAGTGGGAGGAAATTACAAACGAGCTTTTGTTCGTCAATGACGGGGTTGACAGAACCAAGCTTCAGAGAACGATTTTCCTCAACAGCGAGAATTGCGAAATGGATTCGCAGAGTCGAGTTGTTTTGCCGGCAAGGTTTATCGAAAAAGCAGGAATTGTCCGCGATATCGTTATCATCGGCGTCGGTCAAAGAGCCGAGATTTGGGCGAAGGATCGCTTTGATAAGATGATGAACGAGGATGACGAGCCTGTTGACTTTGTTGTTCCGTTCTGATGAACGAGTTTAAGCATATTCCCGTATTGTTCAACGAAACGATAGATGCTCTCAGGGTTCGACCCGACGGAATCTATGTTGACTGCACCGCAGGCGGCGGAGGACACTGCGCCGCAGTTGCCGAAAGGCTGACGACGGGCAGGATAATTGCAATAGATCAAGATCCCGAAGCCATAGCGAATTTGCAAGTGAAATTTAAGGATAACGACAGAGTAACGATAGTTCACGATAATTTTGTTAATATATCTTCGATACTCGAAAATCTCGGAATCGACGGCGTTGACGGCATCATGGCCGACCTCGGAGTAAGCTCACATCAGCTGGATACCGATGAGCGTGGATTTTCCTTTCATAAGGACGCACCGCTTGATATGCGAATGAGCATGGAGGGCATGAGCGCAGCGGAGCTTGTCAATACCGCTTCGCAGGCCGAGCTGCAAAAAATCATTTATAACTACGGCGAGGAAAAATTCGCCCCGTCGATAGCAAGGAATATTGTTAAGGCGAGAGAGCGAAAACCGATTGAAACGACCTTTGAGCTTGTTGATATAATCAAGGCTTCGATGCCGATGAAGGCGAAGCGTGACGGTCACCCGGCACGAAAGACCTTTCAGGCGTTGAGAATCGAGGTAAACGGCGAGCTGGACAAGCTTGATCGGGCGCTTGACGAGATGTTTGAAGCGCTCAATCCCTCGGGCAGAATAGCGATAATTACCTTCCATTCGCTTGAGGACAGGATTGTAAAAAAGAAGTTTAATAAGCTCTGCGAGGGCTGCATATGCCCACCGGAATTTCCGGTCTGTGTCTGCGGCAGAAAGCCGAGAGCTAAGCTTCCGTTCAAGTCGAAAGCACCGACGGAGAACGAGGTGGGCGAGAACTTCAGGGCGCACAGCGCACGGCTTCGTGCAATAGAAAAGATATAAAAAACAAGAAAGATTAAATTGAAATGATGTTAAATTTTGAAAGGAGCTGACGAATATGGCTAATCTTAACGAAGGCTTAGCCCTTGACCTCGACTTGTTCGATAACACTAAAAACGGATATGTTCCCGTTGAACGCAAAAAGAAAAAATTTGAAGCTCCTAAGCTCATTCAAACAAAGCCGATCAGCTATGAGCAGGCGCAGTCGGAAATAAAAGCCAGCAGGATCGCCGCTCTCAGAGCCGGTGTTATCGCCATAGTTGCCTTGCTTATACTCGGTTCTCTTATATACAGCAGAGTTATGCTCACAAATTATCAGAGTGAGCTGGCGGATCAGAGAACCGCTCTCAAAACAGCGCAGAGCGAAAACATCCGTTTGCAGATGCAGTTTAACTCGCTGATGTCGATGGATAAAATTGAGGAGTATGCACAGACAAAGCTCGGAATGGTTAAGCGAGAAAGCTATCAGGTCAGATATTTTGATATGTCAGAGGATGATAATGAAGCAAAGACTGCGCAGAGGGAAACGGATCAATGAATATAAAAGGGGTATCGGACATATTTATGATATGAGCATTGAGGGCGGATTTTTTATCCGCCCTTAGAGTGATTTTAAGCAAAATTGAGGTGCAAGTTACGCAGCACACAGTAAGATTGAAAGGATGATAAGGTTGCAACGAGGCAAAAAAGGCTTTCTCAAGCCGAAAAAAATAATAATGAAAAATCTTCAGAAAAGAACCATGCGCCTTCTTGCGGTCATAATCATTCTCGGCTTCGGTTCGGCGATATTCGGTATGGGCTATACGCAGCTTTATAAAGGCGAGTTCTTTAAAACAAAGGCAGAAACTCAGCAGCTCAGCGACACCGCCATAACCGCACAGCGCGGAATTATTTACGACGCCAATATGTCGGTTCTTGCGCAAAGTGCTTCCGCATGGAAAATCTCGCTCAATGCAACCGCCTTTGCACAGATTCCGGAGCAGGCGCAGGAGCAGGTCTATTCCGCATTGACGGATGCTCTCGGCGTAACGAGGAAATATCTTGAGGATAAAGCCTCATACACGCAATACAACAGCGTCAGCATAAAGACGAAGGTTGAAAAGGAAGCGAAGGATAAGCTTGAAAAGTTTATAAAGGGAAGCTTTGCCGATAAAGACGGCGAGGATCAAAGCTTCGGCTCAATAGTGATGATCGATGAGGATGTTAAAAGGTATTACCCGTATTCGACACTCGCTTCGCAGATCCTCGGCTTTACCGGAACGGACAACAACGGACTTTCCGGGCTTGAATCCTACTATAACAGCACGCTGACCGGTGTTGACGGCCGTGTGATTTCCGCAAAGAGCAATTCTTCGGTTGCGCAGGATATTGAATACAAGTCGGTCTATGAGGCGAAGCAGGGAACAAGTCTTGTTCTGACGATTGACGAAACGATTCAGAGATATCTTGAAAATGCGCTTTCCTCGTGCTACGAAACCAGCAAGGCGGCGAGCTGTACGGGTATTGTTATGGATGTAAAGACCGGAGCGATTCTTGCCATGTCCTCCAAGGGCGACTATGATCCGAACGATCCGTATACGGTATACGACAAAAGAACGGTGGAAGCTCTCAATAAGATTACCGACACCGAGGAAAAGGACGAGGCGGAGAAAAATGCAATGTATGCTCAGTGGAACAACAGAGCACTCACCGATACATATGAGCCGGGTTCGGTTTTTAAGGTCATTACCATGGCGGCGGGTCTTGAAGAAAATGCGGTCAAGTATGACGAAAAATATACTTGCACGGGATCTATCACCGTTTCCGACAGAGTATATTCCTGCCATAACACAAGCGGTCACGGAACTCAGACGCTCACAGAGGGTCTTATGAATTCTTGTAACCCGTACTTTATAACCATAGGTCAAAGACTCGGAGTTGACACCTTCTATAAGTATTTCGAAGCGTTTGGATTTACCGAAAAGACGGGAATAGATCTTCCGGGCGAAACAGAGCCGAAAGCGGGAGTAACCTACTTTGAAAAGGATAAAATGACAAATGTTAACCTTGCCAGCTCCTCGTTCGGTCAGTCTTTTCAGATCACGCCGATACAGATGATAACAGCGGTCAACGCCATTGCCAATGACGGCAAGCTTATGCAGCCGTATGTTGTCAGCAAAATGCTTGACAGCGATGGCAATGTTGTTTCGCAGACGCAGCCGGTTGAAAAGCGACAGGTAATTTCGGAATCAACCTCTGAGAAGATAATGGCTTCGATGGAGCAGGTAGCTCTTAACGGAACCGCCAAAAACGCATATGTTGCCGGCTTCAGAGTCGGCGGTAAAACGGGAACTTCGGATAAGCTGAACAAGGTCGGCGAGGTCGCCGCATCGTTCGTCGGAGTTGCTCCGTCAAACGATCCTCAGGTTACGGTGCTTATCGTAGTTGATGAGCCGGAGGGCGCAACGGGCGGCGGTGCAGTCGCAGCTCCGGTTGCGGGCGAGGTTATCGAAAACACACTCACATATCTCAATGTTGAGCGTCAGTACAGCGATTCGGAAAAGGCGTTGCTTGATGTGCAGGTTCCGAGCGTGACCGGCAATGCCGTTGACGAGGCGAAGTCATCGCTTGAGGAAGAGAAGTTCAGCGTTCAGATTGTCGGAAGCGGAGATACTGTGCTCTCGCAGATGCCGGCATCGGGACAGTACATTCCGCAGGGCGGAGTTGTGGTGCTTTATACCGAGGAGCAGAAGAAAAAGCTGAAAGCCGTTGTCCCTGATTTTACGGGAATGACGATAACTGAGGCGAATTACGCCGCTATAAACGCCGGAATAAATATCAGGGTTTCGGGCAATTCTCTTTCCGAGGAGAGCCTGACCGCCTACAGACAAAGCTCATTGAAGGGCGCAGAAATCGAATCCGGCTCTACCGTAACGGTATATTTCAGAACAACATCGGGAATCTCGGATAACTAACGGAGGTAATTATGAAGCTGCAGGAATTGCTTGACGGAATTGAAATAAAAAACGGTTATAACCTTAACCCTGAAATCGCAAATGTGACCGAAGATTCAAGAAATGTGAGGAATTCAAGCGCTTTTGTATGTATAAAGGGAAGCAGAAACGACGGACACGATTATGCACACAAAGCAATTGAAAGAGGAGCGGCGGTCGTTATTTGCGACCACGATATCGGAATAAAAAACTGCATCGTTGTCGAAAACACACGCAAGACCTATGCTCTGATGTGCGCCAATTATTATGGCAACTGTCACAGAGATCTTAAAATGATAGGCGTGACGGGTACTAACGGAAAAACCACAACAACCTTTATCATTAAAAAGATACTTGAAGAAAACGGCTACAAGGTTGGCGTTATCGGCACGGTGGAGGTTGTTATCGGCAATGAAAGATATCCTGCCGATTACACAACTCCCGACCCGTCCGTGCTTCACAGATATCTGTATATGATGAAGCTGGCAGGCTGTGACGCTTGCATTATGGAGGCTTCGTCCCAGGCTCTCGTTCAGCTGAGAACCTACGGCATCAACTACAGCATTGGTATTTTTACCAATCTTTCCCGTGAGCATCTCGATTACCACGAAACAATGGAGAATTATGCCGAGGCAAAGGCGATTTTGATGAAAAACTGCGATGTTGCCGTTATCAATGCGGACGATGAATATGCTGCGTTCATGAAGAAGAATGCAAAAGGCAGATCGATCACCTATGCCATTGACAAAAAAGCCGATGTTAAGGCGGAGAATGTCAATCTTCACCATGATGGAGTTGCGTATAAGCTCGTCTCGAAAAGCGGAAGCTATGATATAGTTTATAATGTGATCGGACGGTTCTCAATTTATAATTCCCTTGCGGCACTGACAGCCTGTATGGTTATGAATGTCGATATGAAAAGGGCAATAAACGCCGTCGCCGATATGCAGACGGTGAGAGGAAGAATCGAAAAGGTCAAGAACGACAGAGGAATACATATACTTATTGATTTTGCGCACACCCCGGATTCTTTGGAAAATGTGCTCAAAACGGTAAAGAATATATATGACAAGCGGCTGATAACGGTGTTCGGCTGCGGCGGTGACAGAGATAAGACCAAGAGGCCGATAATGGGAAAAATCGCCTGTAAATATTCGGATCTTGTTTATGTTACCTCCGATAATCCGAGAACTGAGGATCCGGATCTGATAATCGATGATATTGTTGTCGACCTTGATAAAAGCTCCTATGTTCGCATTACCGACAGAACGCAGGCAATAAAAGCGGCCATAGTTGAGGCGAAACCGGGGGATGCGGTTCTTATCGCAGGAAAGGGTCATGAAAGGTATCAGATTCTCGGAACGGAGAAGATACACTATGACGAGCGTGAAATCGTGAAGCAAATACTTGATAACGGAGCGAATTTTGAAAAATGAAAAAGCTTACTTTAAAAGAAATTGCCGAACACATCGGCGGAGTATATAATACGGATGCGGAAATAACGGAGGTTTGCATTGACTCAAGGCTTTGCAGACCGGGCTGCGTCTATATTGCAATCAAGGGCGAAAATTTTGACGGACATGATTTCACGGCTTCTGCTTTCGCAAACGGAGCTTCGGCAGCGATAATAAGCCATGATGTTGATGCAGACGGTCCGATGCTTAAGGTTGAGGATACCCACAAGGCACTTATGGCTCTTGCTCATTGGTACAGGACAACATTTGATATTCCGGTTATCGGATTGACGGGCAGCGTCGGAAAAACGACCACTAAGGAAATGACTTGGTTCGTTGTCAATGAAAAATTCAACGCACTGAAAACGGAGGGCAACCTCAATAACAATATCGGCTTGCCGAGAACCCTTCTGAGAATGGAGGAGGACACGCAGGCGGCGGTCATCGAAATGGGAATGAGCAGCATGGGAGAGATCTCGGAGCTTTCGCTCATTGCCGAACCGACGGTTGCAATAATCAGCAATATCGGCGTTTCACACATGGAAAATCTCGGTTCGAGAGAGAATATTCTCAAGGCAAAGCTTGAAATTCTTGACGGACTTCGTGAGAATTGCCCGATCCTTCTCAACGGAGACGATCCGTATCTTGCGGGAGCGGTGATTGAAAACCACCCTGTGATTTATTATGGAATTGACGATAAAATCTGTGATTTCAGAGCGATGAATATTGAACAGAGCGATGATGCAACAGAGTTTGATATAGCATATGACGGAAAAATTCAGCATACGGTCATTCCGACGATTGGCAGACATAATGTTTATAACGCTCTTGCGGCGTTTGCGACCGGAATGCAGCTCGGTGTTACGCCCGAAGAGGCGGTCAGAGGACTGCTGAAATATACGCCGTCGGGTATGAGACAGCGAATGAAAAAGGTCAACGGTATAAAATTTGTTGAGGATTGCTACAACGCAAGCCCCGATTCACAGAGAGCGGCTCTGAAGATGCTCTCGGAAATGAACGCTCAAAGAAAAATAGCGGTGCTCGGCGATATGCTGGAGCTCGGTGCTATCAGCGAGGAATCTCATCGAAATGCAGGACTGCTTGCGGCAAAGGCAAGAGTTGATGTTTTAATGACCTACGGCGAAAGATCGATTGCCTCGGCCGAAAAGGCGAGAGAGTGCGGCGTGCCGCAGGTATATGCCTTTACAGATAAGAAGCAGCTTGCCGATAAGCTCTTTGAAACGCTCAAGCCCGGCGACGCGGTGCTTTTCAAAGCGAGCCGAGGAATGGCTCTTGAGGATGTTATCAACGACCTTTACGGCAGAATGAAATAATCAATAGGGTTGAAAGGACACGGGTGGAACAAATGAACAGCTATCTTGCACTTATACTCAGCGCAGTCGGCGCATTCGCAATAACCGCACTGCTCGGCTATGTGATAATTCCATGGCTTCACAAGCTCAAATTCGGTCAGACGATTCTCGATATCGGACCGAAATGGCACAAGAAAAAGCAGGGAACGCCGACAATGGGCGGACTGATGTTTATAATCGGCATATTCTGCGCCGCAGCCGTTGTGCTTGTCTGTTATTCGTTGACGACAGGCGGCACGGAGCTTGACTCAAGCGAAAAGACGAAGCTTTGGGCAGGACTTATCATGGCTCTTATGTTCGGCGCGGTAGGCTTCGCCGACGACTACATAAAGGTCGTAAAAAAGCGTAATCTCGGTCTTTCGATCATTCAGAAAACTATTTTGCAGCTCATAATCTGCGCCGCTTATCTTACAAGTCTCTATCTTGCAATGGATAAGGACCCTTATATGTTCATTCCGTTTGTCGGCAATGTTTCGCTCGGCATTTGGTTCTGGGTGCTCGGCGTTTGCGTGCTCTACGGTGCAATAAATGCCGTCAACTTCACCGACGGAATCGACGGACTTTGCTCATCTGTTACGGCGACGGCGGCAGTCAGCTTTATTATTATGGCGGTCGTTCATAAAGCCTTCGGTATAGGCATAGTTTCCGCTGCGCTTCTCGGTGGCTGCATGGGCTTTTTCGTATGGAACAGATATCCGGCAAAGGTATTTATGGGCGACACAGGCTCAATGTTCCTCGGCGGACTTGTTGTCGCTGTCGCTTATGCTTTCGACTGTCCGATAATTCTCGTTCTTACGGGTATTATATATTTTATAGAGGGTCTTTCGGATGTTATTCAGATAGGCTATTTCAAGATCACTCACGGCAAAAGAATTTTCAGAATGGCTCCGATCCATCATCATTTTGAGATGGGCGGCTGGAGCGAAAAGAAGATAGATACCGTATTCTGTACGGTTAATCTTATCGGCGGAATGATCGGCATTCTCTTGATGTATTACGGCGGATTTTCGAGATAAGGCACTTCAACAATAAACAAAGGAGGAAACGGAAAATGTCATCGGAACAGCTCAGACAGACGGCAGGCAGAAACGCTGCGGCCGCAGCCGAAAGGAAATCAAAAAGTAAGTTCAGATTATTTAACCTTGATGTGTTTGTTGAGGGCGGATTTGATATCGTGTATATGGTTCTTGTTCTGATGCTTCTTACCATCGGACTTGTTATGATGTTTTCCGCCAGCTATATCAGCGCAAAATATGACGCTTCTACAGGCTATGACGCCACCTATTATATAAAGCGGCAGCTGGGATTTGCCCTTGCCGGCGTTGCCTTAATGTTTATTATTTCAAGAATAAACCCCGAGCTTATGAAAAAAGCGACTCCTCTTATTGCTGTCGTATCGCTTGCTTTACTGGTTTTGGTTCTTATTCATCCCTACAGAATCGAGGGAAAAGAGGACTTCCGTCGCTGGTTGAACCTCGGAATCGTATTCCAGCCTTCCGATGTTGCAAAGCTCGGTATTATAATGACCTATGCGTGGCTTTTGGAAAAGTTCAGACATCAGATAGAAACAAAATGGTGGGTCGCATTTTTACTTTTCATGCTGCTCGGTTGTATTTGCGGACTTATTTATCTTGAAAAGCATCTTTCGTGTACAATTCTCGTAATGCTTATCGGTCTTTGTATGCTTTATCTCGGCGGAGTTGACAGCCGCTGGTTTATAGTCGGCATAACGGTAGGAATTGCGCTTGTGGCGATTGTTCTGCTGTTCAGAGACAAGATTCTTGATCCCTATCAGGTGGATAGAATTGATTCCTTCTTCCATAAGGATTATGATGACACTGATTCGCGCTGGCAGACCAACCAGTCGCTTTTTGCCCTCGGTTCGGGCGGCTTTTTCGGACTCGGACTCGGCAATTCAAGACAGAAATATCTTTATATGCCCGAGCCGCAGAATGATTTCATTTTTGCAATCGTCGGCGAGGAGCTTGGATTTTTCCGCAGTGTGCTTATAATTCTTCTCTTTGCTGCGCTCGTTTTCAGAGGCTTTGTTATTGCGTCAAGATCCAAGAGCATGTTTGAGCGTCTGCTCGTTCTCGGAATTTCACTTCAAGTCGGCTTGCAGACCATACTGAACATTTTGGTAGTAACGGATCTTATGCCGAACACGGGCATATCCTTGCCTTTCTTCAGCTATGGCGGAACGGCTCTTGTAATGCAGCTTGTCGAAATGGGAATCGTGCTTGCGGTTTCAAGGTCGGGCGACAGAAAGAGGAGGGCAAAGGCAAATGCTTAACGGAAAAAGGATTTTATTCGCAACGGGCGGCACGGGCGGACATATCAACCCTGCGCTTGCCGTTGCAGGTTACATAAGAGAGAATTATCCCAGGGCGGAGATACTTTTTGTCGGCACGGCTGACAGAATGGAGGCTCAGCTGGTTCCCGATGCGGGATATGATTTTAAAACGATAGAAATTCAGGGCTTCAGCCGTGAGCTTGATTTTGACGGCTTGAAGCATAATATTAAAACGGTTGAGCTGTTGATAAAATCCGAGGGTCAGGCGAAAAAAATCATTCAGGATTTTAAGCCCGACGCCGTGATAGGCTTCGGCGGCTATGTCAGTGCCCCTGTGCTCAGCGTTGCGGCAAGAATGGGTATTCCGACCGCAGTGCATGAGCAGAACGCTTTCCCCGGAGTTACAAACAAAAACCTTGCGAAAAAGGTCGATGTCGTTATGCTGACTGCGCCCGAAGCCGAAAAGCTTCTCAAACCGAAAAATCCGTGCGTTGTGACGGGTCTTCCGATAAGAGGGGAGATAATCTCGGCGAACAGGGAGTTTGCGAGAACGGAAATGAAGCTTGATTCACGCCCGCTGATTCTTTCGATGGGCGGAAGTCTCGGCGCAAGAGCGATAAACGAAGCCGTTAAATATCTTATACTCAACAGATACGAAAAGAAGGATTGCTATTATCTGCACGCAACGGGCAAGGCGGGAGCTGCCATGATTGACGAAATCGGCAGGGATGTCGATCTTAACGCAAATCCGCAGATAATGCTCAGGGAATATATAAACGATATGGAACGCTGTCTGGCGGCGGCAGATCTTGTAATTTGCCGTGCCGGAGCAAGCTCATTGAGCGAGATTCAAGCTCTCGGCAAGCCGTCGATACTGATTCCGTATCCGTATGCGGCGGAAAATCACCAATATTATAATGCTAAAACAATGTCCGATAGGGATGCGGCAATTCTTATTGAAGAAAAGGACTTTACGGGAGAAAGACTTCTCTCAGAGGTCGAAAAGCTGTTTGCCTCGCCGGAACGGCTTGAAAAAATGGGCGAGACTGCCAAGGCGATGGCTATACTTGACGCATCGCAGCGTATTGCGGAGTGCATTTGCAAAATAGTTAAATAATATAATATTATCCGCATTCCTCAGCTGTGCGGAGTTGTCCTAAAATTAACACTTTTCGGAAAGTATCATAAACTGAGAACAGATTGATATTTTCCGAAAGGGTGCGATATATGGGACGCTTTATTGTTGAGGGCGGAAGAAGACTTGGCGGCAGACTGAGGGTGCAGGGCGCAAAAAACAGTGCGCTGCCGATCCTTGCGGCAACCGTTGCCGTGGGCAGACCGTGCGTGATACATAATTGTCCGTCGCTTACGGACATTGAATCAACGCTGAACATTCTGAAAACGCTCGGCTGCGAGGTGCACAGGAGCGGAAATTCCGTTTCCGTTGACAGCAGCCGTATGAAGTTAAACGATATTCCCGACGATCTTATGCGTGAAATGCGCTCGTCGATCGTGTTCCTCGGCGCATTGATCTCTCGGACGGGCGAAGCTCATATCTGCGCTCCCGGTGGCTGCGATATAGGAATTCGACCGATCGATTTGCATCTTTTTGCGATGAAAAAGCTCGGCGTAAGCCTTTTAGAGGAATTTGGACACATTTCGTGCAAGTGCGTCAAAACAAAGGGTGCAAAAATAACGCTGTCCTTTCCGAGCGTCGGAGCGACGGAAAACATTATGCTTGCTGCGCTCAGATGTTCGGGCACTACAACGATAATAAACGCCGCAAGAGAGCCGGAGGTTGTTGACCTTGCCATGTTTCTCAATTCCTGCGGAGCAAGGATAGGCGGAGCGGGCGAGAGCACTGTTTATATTGAGGGCGTCGAGCGTTTGCACGGCACACAGTTTACCGTAATGCCGGATAGAATAGCCGCTTGCACATTTATGGCGGCGGCTGCGGTGACGGGGTCGGATATTTTGCTTGACGATGTCATGCCGAGCCATATTATGCCGATTATGCAGTGCTTCGAGATCGGCGGCTGCAAAATCACGGCTTCGCAGAACAGGTTGAGAATAATTTCTCCGAGACGGCTCGGTGCAATGGGAACGATAAGGACGATGCCTTATCCGGGTTTCCCGACCGACTGTCAGGCCTTGATCATGGCTATGGCGGCTGCGGCAAACGGAACGACCGTGATTTGCGAGAATATATTTGAAAATCGCTTTCGCCATGCAGGCGAGCTTAACCGAATGGGCGCAGATATAAGCGTTCATGATAAAATCGCCGTTGTTAACGGCGTTGCAAAATTGCAGGGAGCATCTGTTTGCGCTCATGACCTCAGAGCAGGAGCTGCGCTGACTGTTGCCTGCCTCTGCGCCGAGGGCAGCTCGACGATTGAAAATATTCATTTTATAGACAGAGGATACGAGACTCTTGAAAAGAGCTTGAGCTATATAGGAGCAAAAATAAAAAGGATTGAATGACGATGAAAAAGCTGACGCCGAGACAGGTCGCCTCTCTTTCGCCGGAGGTTAGGGAGCGATACGAAAAGAAATTGAAAAAGGTAACACGCAATCGCAGGATTCTTGCCGGAATCATTGCGATCGTTGCCGTTGCCGCAGTCTTTGCGGTGCTTTCGGTAACAGTGATGTTTAATGTCAGCGAAATAAAGGTTGCAAAAGCGGGAGAGCATTACACCGCCGAGCAAATTATTGATGCACTCGGCGTTGAGGTCGGCGATAATATGATAATGACCGATTGGGAGAGGGTCAAAACAAGGACGCAGGAAAGGCTTCCCTATATTCTTTCGCTTGATATCGCCAAAAGTCTCGGCGGAACGGTTACTCTCAGCGTGAAGGACGATGAGGCGGCAGTGCTTTTTAAGACCGCAAACGGATACGCAATAGCCGATTCAAACGGGAAAACGCTTGAACTGCTGGAGGAAAAGCCGAAAAACAGCGGACTTGCCGTTCTCACCGTCAAGAATAAGATAGAAGCGAAGCCGGGTGAAACCGTGACTTTTGCCGACGAGGAAGAGAAGAATCTCTATTATGAGCTTAATTCGGCAATAAAAAACGCCGATATGCAGAACATAACGGGCATAGATATTTCCGATTCGGATAATATTTATCTTGAATATCAGAGCAGATACAGACTTTACCTCGGTGACAGCAGCGAAATGGAGTATAAACTCAAGGAGGCAAAAAAGGTCATCGCACAGGAGGATGGAAACGATCCCAAGCAGATAGGTGAAATAAATCTTTCAATTCCGAAAAAGGTTTATGTTGAGCCGCTTGAAACGCTTGAAAAAACAACGGCGGCGGTCACAACAAAACCAGCCAAGTCGGCGGAAAAGACCACACAGACCGACGACTCTGAGAACGGTGAAGACACAACCGAAGCCGAGACGGAGAAGGAAACAACAATGCCGGAGGACGACGGCGCAGAGGAATAAATTTGCCGGGTTTTATGCAAAAAAGAGCGGATAAACGGGCGCAAAAGTATTTGATTTGTAAATACTGAAAAAAATCTCATATTTTTGCCTGTTTTCGTGATATTTGGTCTTGAAATTGATAAAAAAGTATGATATCATAACAGATGTGTAAAACTTGGAGTAAATATGACTTATAAAACGGAGGTTTTTAAAATGGCATTTGAAATTGATAACGATTTCGAGAGCACCGTTCAGATCAAGGTTATAGGCGTCGGTGGCGGCGGCGGAAACGCAGTCAACACAATGATCGCTCAGGGTATGCAGGGTGCCGAGTTTATCGTAGTTAACACGGACAAGCAGGTGCTTGTCAATTCCCAGGCAACTCACAGAATTCAGATCGGCGAGAAGTCCACAAGAGGACAGGGCGCCGGCGGTCGTCCCGAGGTTGGCGAAAAGGCAGCCGAGGAGAGCAGAGAGGAGATTTCCTCAATTCTCAAGGGTACGGATATGGTATTTATCACCGCAGGTATGGGCGGCGGCACAGGTACAGGTGCAGCTCCCGTAATTGCCGAGATCGCTAAGGAAATGGGTGTTCTCACAGTCGGTGTTGTTACAAAGCCTTTCAAGTTTGAGGGTAAGAAGAGAAGTACGCTCGCCGAGCAGGGTATTGCCCGTCTTTCGGAGAATGTTGACAGCCTTATCGTTATCCCGAACGACAGACTTAAGCTCCTCAGCGACCGTTGCAAGACTCTTTCCGAGGCATTCCTCGTAGCCGATGAGGTTCTTTCACAGGGTGTTAAGAGCATTTCGGAGCTTATCAAGGTTCCGGGCTTTGTTAACCTTGACTTCGCCGATGTTTGCAGCGTAATGAGAGACGCAGGCTATGCACACATGGGCGTCGGCACGGCAAAGGGTAAGGACAAGAGCCTTCAGGCAGCGGACATGGCTACATCAAGCCCGCTTCTCGAAACATCTATCGCAGGCGCAAAGGGCGTTATCATCAGCATCACCTCCTCGCCGGATATCGGTCTTGAGGAGATCGAGAATGCTTGCGAATCCATCACCGAGAAGGCACATCCGGACGCAAACATCACATGGGGTGTTGCATTCGATTCCAAGCTTGAGGATGAGATCATCATCACCGTCATCGCTACGGGCTTTGACGCAAAAACATCTGAGGATTTCGGCTCAATCCCGACCTTTAAGGCAAGCACAAATTCAGGCGCACCGATCCGTTCGACAGCTTCCGCTTCGGTAAATGCTCCGATCGAACCGCCTGTTGTTAACAGCTCAAAGCAGCAGGCAAAGAGCAATGTTGACGATGAGGATTTCTATGTGATCCTTAACGACATCATCAAGAAAAAGGGCGACAACAACTGATTGCCCCATCGATAAGCAATTAAGACCTCGGCCGAAAAGCCGAGGTCTTTTGAATAAATTCATTTAAGGCAACACCTCAATTGTGCGGTGTTGCTTTAATTTCCGTAACACTGTAGCCGAGGTCTTCGACCGTCGATTTAAGCGTTTGGCTGTCAATATCCTTTTTAAGCTTGAGCGTTGCGGTTTTGCTTTCAAGGTCAACCCTGACATCGACAACCGAGGAAAGAGACGAGAGAGCCTTTTCGACCTTGGCTGCACAATGAACACAGCTCATTCCGTCAATGTGGATTACCTTTGTGATTTTTTCTTTTCCGAAAAGCATAAAAATCCTCCTTATTTTTTTGTCCTCTCAGACGGAGGGCATTTATTATTACCGTGAAGCTCGAAAGCGTCATTGCAAGGCTTGCAATCATCGGATTTATGGTTATGTCAAAGCGGCTGAGAGCGCCGACGGCAATAGGTATCATCAGGCAGTTGTAGAAAAAAGCCCAGAAAAGGTTTTGCTTAATGTTCCTGACCGTCGCCTTGCTCGTGGAGATAAGCTCCGGAATTTTCATCAGATCGTCGTTCATCAGTATGACATCGGCGGAGTTCATCGCAATGTCCGATCCGCTGTTGACGCTGACTCCGATATCGCTCAGCGCAAGGGCAGGGGAATCGTTGATTCCGTCGCCGATCATCATGACCAAATCTCCGTTGGCTTTAAGCTCTTTTATAACATTGCCCTTTTCGGCAGGAAGAACCCCCGAAATGACATGCTCCATGCCGGCCTGTGCGGCGATTTTTTTTGCCGTCTGTTCATTATCGCCGGTGAGCATTATCGGCTCGACACGGGCACTGCGAAGCTTCTTTATAAGATCGTCAACATTATCTCTTATAACATCGTTAATTCCGATGATCGAAAGTATCTGCTTTTCGTCGGCAACATAAACAAGAGTGTTGCCCTCGTCGGCAAGAGCGTTTGCGTCGTCAAGACGGTCGTTCTCAATACCGAGCTTTGCAAGCAGCTTTGCGTTGCCGAAGCAGTATGGTTTTCCGCCGATAACGGTGCGGATTCCCATTCCGTCAATGCTTTCAAACTGCTCCGGTTCGCTGAGTTTGAGGGCGTTTTCCTTTGCGTATTCGGCAAAAGCCTTCGATATCGGGTGGTTCGACTTCGCCTCCGCCGAGCAGACAAGGCTCATCATATCCTTTTCGGGCATTTTGCCGCAGTCAATGATTCGTGAAATCTTGAGATTGCCGTATGTTAGAGTTCCTGTTTTGTCAAAGACAACCTTGTTGATTTTTGACGCCGTTTCGAGCACATCGCCTTTTTTGATGAGAATGCCGTTCTTTGCGCAGCGACCCTCGGAAACGACGATAGCCAGCGGAGTGGCAAGACCCAGACTGCACGGGCAGGCAACAACAAGAACCGTAACAAAGGTGTTCAGCGCAGCGTTAAAGCCCTGACCGGCAACAAGGTATCCGATGAAGCTCAGGATTGCAATTCCGATAATTGTCGGGACAAAGTAGGAGCTTATCCTGTCCGCAATTCGAGCGAGCGGAATTTTTGCCGACGAAGCCTCCGTGACTATGTGAACTATCTCGGAAATTGTCGATTCTCTGCCTATTCGTTCGGCGGAATATTCAATGTAGCCGTCGTAGCTGATGCTGCCCGCAATGACCCTTGCACCGACCTCTTTTGCAGCTGGCTTGCTTTCGCCCGTGATAAAGGATTCGTCAAGGTGAGCCTTGCCGAAGGTTATAGTACCGTCAACGGCGACTCTTTCACCCGGCTTGCAAATTACGGTATCGCCCTTTTGGATTTCGTCAATCGTTACCTTTTTTTCGCCCTCGGCAGTTTTAATAACTGCGTCCTTCGGTGTGATCTGAACAAGGCTTTGAACGGCTTCCTTGGTCTTATCCTTGCTTACGGAGTCGATGTATCGTCCGAGCTTTATGAAGTAGATAACAATTGCTGCCGACTCAAAATAGAGCTTGTGAATATAGTGGTGATGCCCCATGAATATCATCACGACTGAGAAAATGCTGTAAATTAGGCTTGTCAGAACGCCGAGCGTAACGAGGGTGTCCATATTCGGCGTGCGGTGAAAGAGATTTTTAAAGCCGCTTTTGATTATATCGAAGCCGTAAACGAGGAACGGTACAGTCAAAATAAGCAGGGACGATGCGAAAGCCTTATCATGTGTATGCATTGCAAGAAAAGGAATTTCCGGCAAGCCTATCATCGAGCCCATTGAGATATACATGAGGATAACCGCAAGAGCCGTCATGACGGCAAAACGAAGCTTTGATATTTTTGCGGAGTCCGATTTTTCAAATTCATCGTATAGTCCGAGGCTTTCAAAGCCGGCTTCCTTTACGAATTTTTCAATTCTTTTTCTATTGAGAACGCTCTCATCATATTCGATGAGAGCGTTAGCCATAACGAGGTTAACGCTTGCAGAAATAACCCCGGTTTGTTTGTTAAGATATTTTTCGAGTCCGTTTGAACAAGCACTGCAGCTCATTCCGCCGATTTTTAAATTGATCCTTTTCATGGGTTTAACCTTCGATCTCCTTTAAAGCAGCCAGTTCGGATTTGTTAACAGTGATTTTTTTGTCCTTAATAAGCTTGACATCCCGTCGGCTGAAAACCGCCGGCGCAGCTTCGGGATTGCGGTCAAGGCGAACCTTTAGCATACCCTTGAGCATATCGGATTCAACGACCGTGCCTCTGCCTGAGCTTGTATCGACGATTGCGCCGACCTTGGGCGTGACTCTCAAGAGGTGCTCATATGCCTCCTGCTCGTATTTAAGGCAGCACATAAGCCTGCCGCAGGTTCCGCTGATTTTGACCGGATTGAGCGAAAGACCCTGTTCCTTTGCCATTTTTATCGAAACGGGCTGGAAGTCGCCGAGGAAGCTGTTGCAGCAGAAGGGTCTGCCGCACATTCCGAGTCCGCCTTTCATCTTCGATTCGTCTCTGACGCCGATCTGGCGAAGCTCGATTCTGATTCTGAACACGCTTGCGAGATCCTTTACCAACTCACGAAAATCAACTCGTCCGTCCGAGGTAAAATAAAAAATCACCTTGCTTGAATCGAATGTATATTCAACATCGATCAGCTTCATATCAAGCCGATGCGCCGCAATTTTTTTCAGGCAAATATTGAAAGCTTCCTTTTCTTTCTTTTTGTTTCTTTCAATAACCTTGCGATCCTCCGCAGTTGCAACACGGACAATGGGCTTGAGCGGCTTAATGATTTCGTCATCATTGACCTCCTTGTTGGCTTGAGCGACCTCGCCGCATTCAATGCCTCTGACGGTTTCGACGATAACCTTGTCGCCTTTATTAAGCTCATAGCCGATAGGATCGAAATAATATATTTTGCCGACTTCTTTGAATCGGATTCCTACAACCTCTGACATATTTAACCTCCTTATGTAGAGTGATTTTGTTTTATGGCAAACACCTCAATTTGCGAGGCTTTGCTTCAGATACGCCGAGCTGCGCAAAACTGCGGAGAATCTGGTAATCATTAAATTCTTATTTGCGTTTCTGCTTATGCTTTCCTTGAAATTATCAATTTCGCCCGTCATTTTGATCAGCGCAGTCATTGTCAGCTTTGAAGCTATCTGACGGCTGATATCGGCATGGGCGGAAAGGGTAATATCGCTGCCTGCCTTTACGGCTATGGCGTCACGAAAAATGAGCTGCAAGGCGGGGAGGGTCGGCTCGAAAAGATTTTTGTCCTTTTCAAATTCTGCCGTAATTTTCATAAATTCATACTCGGTCGGCTCAAGAATAGCGGCGGCTAACCGAGCGGCGGTATCGTCGGCCTTTTTCCTCAGCTCATCGGAAATTTCATCTGTATCTGCACCGAGGTCGAAAAGGGTCACTCTCGACATGATGGTTTCGAGCATGGCTGCCGACGAGTCACATTCAAGAATAAACCTTGCGTAAGGCGGCGGCTCCTCAATGAGTTTCAAAAGGGCGTTCTGCGCCTGTATGTTCATTTTATCCGCCGAGCGAAGAATATATACCTTGCTGTCTGCTTCGTTCGGGATTATATAAGCGTCGTCCTTGACTTCGCGAACAAGGGCAATTTTGAATATTTTTTCACCCTGAATCGAGGGGTTGGCGGTTATCACATCCGGGTGGTTGCCGCTCTGAGCCTTTAGACAGTGGGAGCATTTACCGCACGGCTTTTCGTCGCTTTTACACACAAAGGCTTCGGCAAGAAAGAGCGAAAGCCTTTGACGCAAGGCATCGCTTCCGCCCCTGAGCATTATCGCATGGGGCAGACGATGGTTTTTTATCAGCCCGTCAAGATTTTCGGCAAGACTGTTTTTGATTCCGATATCGTTAAGACTAAGCATCACATTTTATGGAACTGGTCAACATCAAGGACGAAAACCGTTGCTCCGCCGACGGTGATCTTGACCGGAATTGCGTTTACAAGACCCGAGGAATAAGTCGGAACGACAGGAGTAAGCTCCTCACGCTTGCGGCAGTTTGTTCTGAGAATCTCAAGCAGCTCGTCCACCTTGTCGTCCTCAACGCCCATGAGGAGGGTGAGGTTGCCGGCACGGAGAAATCCGCCCGTGGTGGAAAGCTTTGTCGCATAAAAGCCCGCCTTTGTTATTTCATCAAGAACAACATGAGAATCGTCGCTGTTGATGACTGCAATTAAAAGTTTCATGGTTTACCTCCTATTATTTCAAGGTTTCGTTTAATGACCTTTTCGCCTCGCCAAGCGTAGGCTCTGTCAAAAATATTATCTGTTCTTGCCGTTGCTTCTATTCCGTCAAGGAAAATTTCAGACGGCTTGATTTTAGCGTTTATATTCATGGGACATACCGTTTGGCAGATATCGCAGCCCCAAGCGCAGCCGCTTTTTTTGATAAGCTCCTCCTGCTCCGGAGCAAGCTCGCCCTTTCTCTGAGTTATATCCGAGAGACACAGCTGCTTTTGAAATCCGTTTTCGCTCAACGCATGACTCGGACATGCCGAGATGCATTTGCCGCAGTTGAGACATTCCGTTTTTTTAATCTCGGCCGGCGGAAGCTGCATCGTCGTAACTATTTCGGAAATAAAAAACCATGAGCCGTATTCTTTATTGATGAGCAGTCGGTTTTTTCCTATAACGCCCAAGCCTGCATTCATAGCTGCCTTGACCTCGGGAATCGGCGAATTATCCGTGAAAAAGACAAATTGTTCGTCGGGATAAGCTTCACGAAGTTTTCCGAGCGCAATTTCGACAGCCGAATTTATGGCGAGGTGATAGTCCCTGACGACGGCATAGCGTGAAATATTGATATTCTTGTATTCGTCCTCGCCGAGGTAATAGGGAAAGAGCATAACGATGATGCTCTTTGCGTTTTGCGGAAGTCTGCTTTTGGCTCGGCAGGGGATAAGCTTGTCCTTAAACGGTTCAAAATCGCAGAAGCCGTAGACAGGGGAGATCTCCGAAACGATTTCGTTTATCATTTTATCAAATCCTATGCGATGGTTTCAACCGCTGCAATTATTAAAGGCATTGTTATTATCGACATGAAGCTGACTGCCGCAACGAGCTGAGAGGCAAGACCCGTGTCTTTGCCGTATTTGGCGGAAAAGAGGACGGTGTTGTTAGCAGACGGTGCGCACGAGGAAATCGCAAGCGCAGTCAGCAGCGTTCCGCTCAGTCCGAGAAGCTTGTATATTGCGATCATGACCGCCGGCAAGGCTATCAGCTTTGAAAACGCAACAAGAAAGATCTTCTTGTGCTTGAAAAGGCTTTTGAGATGTGTGTGTGAAAGGAATGTGCCGAAAATTATCATCGCAACCGGAGTTTGAGTATTTGCTATGAACTCAACGGGCTTTGTCACAAGCTGAGGAAGGGGAATTGCGAACAGAAAGAAGGGCAGACCGATAAGCATTGCAATCACACCGGGGTTAAGAATAAGCTTTTTGGCGTTAAAGCCGCTTTTCTTATCCATCAGAAAAACACCGTGGGTGAAGCATACGACATTGAATGCCATAACGACTGCCGAGCAATAGAAAACGCCCTCGCTGCCCAGCAGAGCTTCGGTCAGCGGCAGAGTCATATAGCCGACATTGCCGTAGATCGCTCCATATTTGTAAACGCAGCTTTCGTCACGGTCGCCCTTGCAAAAGAGAAGAAAATTTATCGCTATAGCTATAAAATGCATAAGAAATCCCAAGCCAACGGCTATAAGCAGCTTCTTTCCGCTGTCGCTTGTAAACTCACGGGTGAAAAACGAATTGATGATAACGCACGGCGTAATTATGTAGAATAGCAGGTCGGTACAGGCCTTGCCGGTTTTTTCGGTGAACCAGCCTATCCTGTCACAGATAACACCGACGAGCACCATTATATAGAGTATGCCGACCTGACGAGCCGCAATAAAAAAATTGTCAAGAAACATAAACTACCCCGATCATTCCTCCGGCTCGTTCGTTTGAGCTTTTGCTCTCGAAAGAAGATTGTAGATTATATAAGCCGCAACGCCGAAGTCGCTGTATGAAACGCCGTAGTGGGAGTTGAGCAGATCCTTGTTGCCTGTTATCATGACGATAAATCTCGGCAGGAAGCAGATCAATGCGAACATTGCGGCAGGGATTCCGTAGCCGTAAACCTTCCAGAAAACCGCCTTGGCGTCGATTTTTGCAACCGTTTGAGCCAGAACAAGGAAAAACAGCATGAGGAACACTATCTCGAAAAGCTCAAGCATGAGGTCGGAAACATTGACGAAGCTTATTGTTCTCTTGAATCTGTAAAGAAGCTTGAAAATGCACCACAAAACGGGAGTAAGGCCTAAAATTTTAAGTTTTGAACCGTCGGAATTGCCGAGGCTGACCGAAAGTCCGGAAACGAAGAAGTAAACGGCGGCAACCGCGCCGGAAACAGCCTGAAGCAGAAGAAGCGTGCCGCCCTGCTTCTTGACATATTCCGAAATCACCGTGCCGGAGGTGTTCGCAGCGTCGTAAAGATCAAAATAGTCCATGAGCTGACCGGCCGAATCAATGATCACCGTAACGGCAAGTATCAGCGAAAGAATAAGAAAAACGGGTGATTTTTTGACCGAGGTAACGGTTATCATGCGGTTTTTGTTGATAAGCGGAACGACGATCGAAACGACCAATGCAATGCCGAGCAGGGCATAGATTGCATAGACCGAGAAATCCGTTTTTGAATAGAAGCCCGTTTCCGGCTCAAGAACCTTGAAATACTGATAAATTCTCAGCGGCACGGCAACGAGCAGCGCACAAAGAGAGGTTAAAAGCGGAAGCTTATAGATAACATCACTTTTGTTTTTCATCATTTATTCCCCCTGAATTGTTCTTTCCTCATAAGGCACATATCCCTGATCGGGAACATATTTTGCGATCCTTTGATCAATGGAGATATATTTTCTTCTTGCCATCACGCTCTTGTAGGCAGGGCGGATAATTCTGCCGCCGGTAGCAAGCTCCTCGAGACGGTGAGCCGTCCAGCCTGCGATTCTTGCCGTTGTGAAGAGCGGAGTGTAAAGATCCTCCGGAATGTTGAGCATTTCGTAAATGAAGCCCGAATAAAGATCGACATTTGCACAAATAGGCTTTTTGTTGCCCTTTTCCTTGAGAAAAATTTCCGGAGTCAGACGCTCCACCCTGTCAATGAGCATGAATTTTTCCATGTTGTCGGTTTTTTCGGCATATTTGCGAGCCTCATTCTTGAGGATAACCGCACGGGGATCGGAGAGAGTGTAAACGGCGTGACCCATTCCGTAGATAAGTCCCGAACGGTCGCCTGCCTCTTTTTTGATGATTTTTGAAAGATAATCGGCAACCTGACCGTCGTCGCTGGGGTCGGTAACATTTTCCTGAATGAATCGGATCATTTCGGCAGCCTTGATGTTTGCACCACCGTGCTTCGGTCCTTTGAGCGAGCCCATACCTGCGGCAATGGCTGCATAGGTGTCCGTTCCGCTGGATGTCAGCACTCTTGTTGCAAAGGTCGAGTTGTTGCCGCCGCCATGCTCGGCATGAACCATAAGACAAAGGTCAAGAAGCTTCGCCTCGTCGTCCGTAAAGGTCTTGTCCGAGCGAATCGAGCGAAGAATTGTCTCCGCCGTTGACTGGTCAGGCTTCGCCGGGTGGATATACATACTCTTTTTGAGATAATGGCGTCTTTTTACCTGATAGGCGTATGCCATGATAACGGGGAGCTGACCGACGAGCTGAACCGACTGACGGACAACATTTTCGAGCGATGTGTCGTCGGGCGATTCGTCGTATGAATAAAGAGCGAGTATCGTTCTTGTAATTTTGTTCATGATGTTCGGCGAGGGCGCTTTCATCATTGTGTCTTCAATGAAATCCTCGGGAAGATTACGGCTCACCGCAAGAATATCACGGAATCGTGTAAGCTGCTCAACGGTCGGCAACGAGCCGAAAATAAGCAGCCACGCAACCTCTTCAAAGCCGAAACGGTTCTCATCCTGGCAGTGCTTTACGATTTCCTGCATGTCGAAGCCGCGGAAATAAAGATGACCCTCTTTGGGAACCTTTTCACCGTCGTCTATGTAGTAGCCGTCAACCGAGCTGATTTTTGTAATGCCTGCCATTACGCCTGTTCCGTCAGCATTGCGCAGGCCTCTTTTAACATTGAAGCGATTGAAATAGTCGGGATTTATTTTATAGCTTTTGTTAAGCTCTTCAACCAAAGACTGGGTTGTTTGATTAGTTAAGGGATTGATATAAGAATTCATTGCTTCACCACCAATATATTTTCAGATTATTATACTATATTATATGTTATAAAGTCAAGAATTCAAGAGCAAATAAACTGTGAACGAACATATTTTTCACAAAAAAATAAAGAGCTTACACATTTATGCATAAGCTCAGTTATTTTGTTTATCGGTCTTCTCTGAAATATGAGAGTCCCAAGCTCTGAGGCGGCTGGAATTCTCTCTTCTTGAGCATACTGATTACTATGAGAACGATGATCGTAACAACATACGGCGTCATCTTGAAAAGCTCCTGGTCGCTCATGCTGAGGTTCGGAATGTAGTTGTAGATGATGAAAAGTCCGCCGAACAGAATCGAGCCGAAGATGCTGAGGTTCGGACGCCAGATAGCAAAGATAACAAGCGCAATCGCAAGCCAGCCTCTGTCGCCGAATGCATTGTTTGACCATACGCCGTAGGCGTAGTCCATAACATAGTAGAGTCCGCCAAAGCCGGCAATGATGCTGCCGAGGCAGATCGAAATATACTTGTATCTGCCGACATTGATACCGGCTGCGTCGGCGGTTGCCGGATTTTCACCCACCGCACGGAGATTGAGTCCCGAACGGGTGCGGTTGAAATAGATCGAAATTATAATTGCAATTGCGATCGCAACATAGGCAAGAAAGCTGTATGAGAGAAAAATCTCTCCGAACCAACCGAGCTTTGACGCAAAGGGAAGCGATTTCTTAAAAGCAAGGCTCGTTGCCGTAAGCGCAACGGACGGAACATCGCTGTTTGTAAGCTTGATAAGCGAGCCGCCGAAGAAGTTGCCGAAGCCTACGCCGAAGGTTGTAAGCGCAAGACCGGTAACATTCTGATTTGCACGCAGCGTAACGGTGAGGAACGAATAGATAAGTCCCATTACGAGCGAGCCGAACATTGATGATAGGATCGGGATAATTATCGAAAGAAAAGTGTTCATCTGAGCTGCGTTCTGCTCATAGAGGAATGCACCGATAACGCCCGTAATGCCGCCGACATACATAACGCCTGCCGTACCGAGGTTAAGGTTGCCGCTCTTTTCGGTGAGAATTTCACCCGTTGAGCCGAAAAGAAGCGGAATGCCCTGAATAACCGCACGCTGAATAAAAGCCACTATCATTTCACAGACTCCTCCTTCTCACGGAATTTTAACTGATAATTGAGGAAAAACTCGCTGCCGATGATAAAGAAAATGATGATTCCGGTGATGATCTCGGAGAAAGACTCGTTAAGTCCGAAGCTCGTTGAAATTTCACCTGCGCCTCTTTCAAGGAAAACAAGAAGCAGCGATGTGATGATCATGTAAAGCGGATCAAAATGGGCAAGCCATGAAACCATGATTGCCGTGAAGCCTCTGCCGCCTGCCGTGTCACGGTTGACGGTGTGATCCGTGCCGCTGACAAGCAGAAATCCTGCAATGCCGCAGAGTGCACCGGAGAGGATCATTGTTCTGATGATAACCTTTTTAACATTGATTCCGATGTATTTTGCGGTGTTTTCACTCTCGCCTACAACGGTTATCTCATAGCCGTGCTTACTGTATCTGAGATAAATATACATAACTGCGGTGAGAACAACAACGATTATGATGTTGCAAAGATATGCCTTGCCGCCGATTGACGGAAGCCAGCCCGCTTCAGTTACATCATTGATAACGCCGATGTGACCTGAGCCCTTCGGAACAGACCATTCGTAGGAGAAATAGGAAACGATGCACATTGCGATGTAGTTCATCATGAGAGTAAAAAGCGTTTCATTGGTGTTCCAGTTTGCTTTGAAAAATGCGGGAATGACGCCCCAAACCGCACCGGCAAGGATGCTGACAACGACCATGACGATCATGAGCACGGCAGGGGAGAGCTTATCGCCGAGGAAGATCATACACGCTGCCGTGGCAAGTCCGCCCGCAAGCACCTGACCCTCTGCGCCGATGTTCCAGAATTTCATCTTGAAAGCCGGTGTAACCGCAAGCGCAACGCAAAGAAGCATTGCTGTGTTCTGCGCAAGCATCCAAAGTCTTCTCTCCGTGCCGACTGCGCCGTCAACCATTTTTACATAAACCTGTATCGGGTCTTCGCCTGTCAGGAGAACCGTAACGATTCCGCAAACAATAAGCGCAGCAACGACCGAGCCGATCCTTACAAGCCAGCTCTGCCATTTCGGCATTGCCGAGCGTTTGATTATATGAAACAAAGGCTCATGCACCTTTGAGGGATTATTACTCATCGCCTTTACCTCCGTTTGATTTAGTCATAAGCATACCGAGCTGCTCCTTGGTAGCGGTTCTTGCGTCAACGATATCGGAAATCTGGCCGGAGCTGATTACAACGATTCTGTCGCAAAGCTCCAAAAGAACATCAAGATCCTCGCCGACAAAAATAACCGCAACGCCCTTTTCTTTCTGCTCGTTAAGAAGATTGTAGATAAGGTAGGACGAGTTGATGTCAAGTCCGCGGACGGGATAAGCCGCCATGAGAACGGTCGGGGAAGCGGCAATTTCACGGCCGACAAGAACCTTTTGAACATTACCGCCCGAAAGCTTGCGAACCGGAGTGTTGGCGCTCGGAGTGACGACCTCAAGCTCATCAATGATTTTTTCGGCAAGATCTCTCGGCTCTTTCTTTTCAAGGAAGGCAGTCTTGCCTTTCTTGTAGCTTCGGAGCATCATGTTGTCAACTATGTCCATGTTGCCGACAAGTCCCATGCCGAGTCTGTCCTCGGGAACGAACGAAAGCCTGATGCCAAGCTCTCTTATCTGAACGGGGGTTTTGTCACGCAGGTTGTCCTGCTTGCCCGTTTTCGCGTTATTGTAAATAATCGAGCCGTGAGCGAGGTGACGAAGTCCTGCAATCGACTCAAGCAGCTCACGCTGACCGCTTCCGGCAATGCCGGCAATGCCGAGAATTTCGCCTGATTTTGCGGTGAATGAAACATGGTTGAGCACCTTGACGCCCTCACGGTTGACATAGCACATATTGTTGATGAGGAGTCTGTCCTCCTTGTTCTCAACCTCTGTTCTTTCGATATTGAGGTCGATCTTCTTGCCGACCATCATCTCCGTAAGAGCGGATTCGTTTGTTTCACAGGTCATGACCGTGCCGATATACTGACCCTTTCTGAGAACGGAAACCTTGTCGGAAATCTCCATAACCTCGTTGAGCTTATGAGTGATTATGATGATCGACTTGTTGTCCTTTTTCATGTTTCTTATAACATCAAAAAGCTTCCTTGTCTCCTGCGGGGTAAGAACAGCCGTCGGCTCATCGAGAATGAGGATATCTGCGCCCCTGTAAAGCACCTTGACGATTTCGACCGTCTGCTTTTCGGAAACTGACATCTGATAGATTTTTTTGTTAAGATCAAGCTCAAAGCCGTATTTGTCGAGAATGGCCTGAATCTTTGATTTTGATTTTTTAAGATTGTACTTTCCGTCATCAAAGCCGAGAACGATATTCTCCGTCGCAGAGAAAACATCAACAAGCTTGAAATGCTGATGGATCATACCGATTTTCAGATCAAAAGCATCCTTCGGCGATTTGATAACCACCTCTTTGCCGTCAACAAAAATCTGACCGTGATCGGGGAAATAAATACCCGAAATCATGTTCATAAGCGTTGTTTTTCCGCTTCCGTTCTCACCGAGGATCGAAAGAATTTCGCCCTTGTTTACGGTAAGATTGACATCCTTGTTGGCAACAATTGAGCCGAAGGTTTTTGTGATGTTTCTTAGTTCGATTGCAACCTGTGTACTCACCTTATGCCCTCCAATTTTTTTATTTTGAAAAATGTGGTAAAGCGGTTTTGGGTTTTGTTTTCTTTTATCAAAAAAACTTGATAAAGGCTAACCGAGCCTTTTCTTCAAGGGGAAGACATAACCTGCTTTGTGAAGCGTTTACCGCATTTTTCAAAATAAAAACAGCAAAATATAAAATCAAATTAAGGCGGAGCGTTAATACTCCGCCTTGAAAAATTAAGCTGATCAGCTGCCGAAGTTTGTATCAAGAAGGTTGATACCGTCGATCTGTACATCGAAGCACGGAGCAGAGCGGAACTCTGACTCGTGGAAATAACCGTCCTTAACAACCTCAGTGTCGGCTGTGTAGTTAGCGTCTGTGTCGATATCTGCCATGTAGCTTGTAAGGTGCTTGTCAGCGTCAACCTTGGCGTTGACATTCTTGCTGTCTGTAACAGTTACCGTGAATGTGCTTGTATCAAATACGTGAAGTGTGCCTGCGTCAAGCTGAGCCTTAACTTCATCAATCTTAGCCTGTGTATCCTTGGCAGCAGCCTTGTCGTTTACATCTGTAAGAACAACGGATTTTGTCTTAAGAGTACCTGTCCAGTCTGTGTCGATTGCAGTTCCGTCCTGAACGCACTTGATCATGTATTCCATGTACGGCTCCCAGTTGATTCTGGAAGAAACGATGAAGGTGTTCGGGCAAGCGGAAAGTGTGCTTCCGTTGTAGGAAACATTCGGAACTCCTGCTGTTTCACAAGCTGTCGGAGCACCCATTGAATCGGCGTGCTGGCTGATGAGCTTGCAACCGCCGTTGATGAGCTTTGTTGCGGCTTCCTTTTCAAGAGCCTCGTCATACCATGAACCTGTGAAGGAAACATCCATTGTTACGGTCGGGCAAACCGACTTTGCGCCGAGATAGAATGAAGTGTAGCCGGAGATAACCTCTGCATAGGTGAATGCGCCGACATAACCCATCTTAGCGTCCTTAGCCTCGAACTCGCCGGCTGCGATCATTTCATTGAGCTTAAGACCTGCTGCAACGCCTGCAAGGTAACGACCCTCATAGATCGAAGCGAAAGCGTTGTGATAGTTAGCGAGCTTCTCGGTGTGAGCCTTTGTGCCGGTAGCGTGGCAGAACTGAACATCTGTGAATTCCTTAGCTGCCTTTATCATGTAATCCTCATGACCGAAGCTGTCGGCGAAGATGACTGAGCATCCCTTGTCAACAAGGTCGGCTGCTGCGTCATAGCAAGCGTTCTGCTCGGGAATATTTGTCTTTTTGATGATTTCAACATCCATCTTCTTGCAAGCTTCCTCAGCCGCCGTCATAAAGTTGTTGTCGTAGGTTGAGTTCTCATCATGCAGGAAAATGAATCCTACCTTGAGCTTCTTTTCGGTGTCATCGCCGCTGTCATTCTTTGTGCCGCAAGCAGCGAACGAAAAGACCATTGCGATTGCCATGAGAATTGCGAGAATCTTTTTCATGTGTTCTTCCTCCAAAATTTTTAATATATAGCAAGCTTTGCTACCGAGGTTATTTGCAGAAAGTTATCTTGCCGTCGTCCGTCATGGACTCGATTCTTGCCAGCGACTCAACACGAATCCCTTCGCTGCGGATCAAAGCTCCGCCCCGCTGGAACGCCTTTTCGATAACTATTCCCGCTCCGACAATCTCCGCACCGGCCGATTTGATAAGCTCAATAAGACCGTTGAGCGCGCGGCCCTGCGCAAGAAAATCGTCAATGATAAGAATTTTGTCGTCCTTAGTAAGGAATTCCTGCGAAACGATAACATCGTATGTTTTGCCATGGGTAAAGGATTTGATCGGAGTCGAATAGATATCGCCGGCGATGTTTTTACTCAAAGTTTTCTTGGCAAACACAACAGGAACATGAAAATACTGCGCAGTGATGCAGGCGATTCCGATACCGGACGCCTCGATCGTGAAGATCTTATTCACTCCGCAGTCCTTAAAAAGTCTGTAAAATTCCTTGCCGATTTCGTTAATAAGCTCTACATCTACCTGATGGTTAAGAAAGCGGTCAACCTTAAGAACATTGCCCGGAAATACTTTTCCGTCTTTAAGAATTCTTTCTTCAAGAAGCTGCATTTCAAAGCCCTCCGTAATAAAATAAGCAGCAGGTAAAATCCCTACTGCCGGAATAGCGATTCGCAGCATGTATAGAGATAATGCTGTTGATCGTCAACCAATAGTAACAGTTAAGGCACTGTCGTAGAGACTGCCGGGCCAATTATCCGGCAATATATCGGCAATATGTTGTTTGTGTCGTCGGTTTCCCGATAACAACTATATTTTAACATAATATTAACATTTGTCAACAGTATACGACAACAAATCATTTTTCTCCTATCGGCTCGCTTTTTGTGTATAATCAACAATAATTTTATTAAAATTTTATTCATATATTTTTTACATTCCGTGAGCGTCATATTTATTGCATTAAATCCGCCTCTGTGGTAAAATACATATATATAAATGTATTTGAGGTAAAAATATGTCACATTTAATTGAACTGAAAAATGCATACAAAATCTATAATCCGGGCGAAAATGAGGTTCGTGCGCTTGACGGCGTGGATCTGGAAATCGACACGGGTGATTTTGTCGCCATTGTCGGTCATTCCGGTTCGGGCAAATCGACGCTGATGAATATGCTCGGCTTGCTCGATGTTGTAACGAGCGGAACATATATTCTTAACGGTAAGGATGTTTCCGATATGGACGACGACGAGCTGAGCAGAATACGAAATCTTGAGATAGGCTTTATTTTTCAGGGCTTTAACCTCATTCCGAGCCTCACGGCGCAGGGGAATGTTGAACTGCCGCTTATCTACAGGGGAATGAAGGCGGAGGAAAGGCACAAGCTTTCCGAGTCCGCTTTGAAAAGGGTCGGTCTTGAAAAAAGAATGGATCATCTGCCGAACCAGATGTCCGGCGGACAGCAGCAGAGGGTTGCAATTGCCCGTGCCGTTGCCGCAAGGCCGCCGGTTATTCTCGCAGACGAGCCGACGGGTAACCTCGATTCAAATTCCGGCAAGGAGGTTATGCGGATAATCAACGAGCTTTGGGCAGAGGGAAGAACGATAATTCTCATCACTCATGACGATTCCATTGCCGAGACAGCTCACCGTGTTATAAGAATCAGCGACGGAAAAATAGTCGATGATTATGTCAACGAAAGCATAACGCCGGAAAGCAACCTCAAGACGCCGAATAATTGATTTGTATATTGCGTTAAAAACAGGATAAAAAGCTACCCTTTGCATAGAATAGAAATAAATCTATTATTATGCAGAGGGTTTTGTTATGTGCGGAATTATGGGATACATTGGCGATGAAAACGCAGCGGATATAATTATTACGGGTCTTGAGGAGCTTGAATACAGGGGCTACGACTCGGCAGGTCTTGCCGTTTGCGACGGAAAACAATTCAAGACCGCAAAGGTTGTCGGCAGCCCGTCGGGCTTAAGAGATGAGGCGGCAGAGATAAAGGGTAAAATCGGCATCGGGCACACTCGCTGGGCAACTCACGGTGCGCCGACAGTTCAAAATGCGCATCCGCATACGAGCCAAAGCGGTCTTTTCACTGTTGCTCACAACGGAATAATCGAGAACTATGCGGAGCTTAAAAAGGAGCTTGTCGAAAAGGGCTTTCAATTCAAAAGCGATACCGACACTGAGGTAATCGCTCAAATGCTTGAGTACCTCTACAACGGCGACCTCAAGGGAACGGTAGGCTCGGCGCTTTCACGCTTCAAAGGCTCGTATGCCCTTGCGATAATGTGTCGGGATTATCCGGACTGCATAGTGTGCGCCAAGCTGTCAAGTCCGCTTTTTGCCGGTGTTTCAAGCGGCTGCGTTTATCTCGCAAGTGATGTTTCCGCCATTGCGGCTAAAAGCGACCGAATTTTCAGGGTGAACGACGGCGAGATCGGCGTTTTGAAAAAAGAAGGCTTGAAGATTTTTGACCTTGACGGCTGCCGTATCAGGAAGAGCGAGATCAAGCTCAAAAGCACGGAGCGAAGTGCCGATAAGCTCGGCTACAGCCACTATATGCTCAAGGAAATTATGGAGCAGCCTGCCGCCGTAAGACGAACCCTTTCGGAAATTATATGCGAAACGGGCAGATTGAAATTCAAGGGACTTCACCTGACAAAAGCGGAGATCAATACGCTTGACCATGTAGTTTTCGTTGCCTGCGGCTCGGCATATCATGTCGGGACGGTGGGTGCATATGCCTGCGAACGGCTTTTTAAGCGGCATTCTCAGGCGATTGTTGCGTCCGAATTCCGCTATATGCACCCTCGGCTTGACGAAAAAACACTTGTTATAATCATCAGCCAGAGCGGAGAAACGGCCGATACGCTGGCAGCCATGAGGATTGCTCAGGAGAGGGGAGCGAGGGTTATCGGTATTGTCAATGTCGAAAACAGCACTATTGCGCAGGAGTGCAAAAATGTTGTCCTGACCAAGGCCGGCAGAGAGATTGCCGTTGCAACGACGAAGGCGTATTCCGCTCAGCTTGCCGTTGTGTATGCGCTTGCAATTCGCCTTGCCGAGGCTTCGGACGAAATGAGCCGCCGAGAAGCCTCCAAACTGGTTGACGAGCTGAAAGCGATACCCGACAAAATTGAGGCGATACTCTCCGATTCCGAAAAAATCAAACCGTTTGCCGATATTGCCGACCGTTCGGGCTATGTCTGCTTCATCGGCAGGGGAGTTGACTATTGTGCGGCAATGGAGGCATCGCTGAAGCTCAAGGAGATTTCCTATATTCCCTGCGAAGCCTATGCAGCAGGCGAGCTGAAGCACGGAACAATATCTTTAATAGATAGGGATAGCCTGACCGTTGCGCTTTGCTGCGTCGATGAGCTGAAAAGCAAAACGGTGTCGAACATTAACGAGGTCAAGGCAAGAAACGGCATGGTAATAACTGTTTCCCCGGAGGACGGAGACATAACCTTACCGGATGCGCCCGACCTTTTCATGCCGATGCTTGAGGTCGTTCCGATGCAGCTTTTGGCGTACTATACGGCGCTCAAAAGGGGCTGCCCGATCGACAAACCGAGAAATCTCGCCAAAAGTGTGACGGTCGAATGATAGACATTAGATTTTAGATTGTAGATTTTAGATTTGCGTTAAATTAATAAACTATCCCTTTTTCTACTGTCCGTTTTTAAGGGTTCTGTCCTTCTTTTTTGTCCTATTTTCGGGGACGCTCAGACAAAACACTAAAATACTACTGTCCGATTTTATGGGTATAGTTTAAAATTCAGCAAAAAACAACTATGGTGAGCAACGATGGACGGGAAATTTTAGATGATGGTTAAACAAAACTTTTTCAACAATTATGTTTTTATTGTACTTTTTATACAAAATAATCACCTCTGTTTATTGACAAAAAGCTATTCTTGGTTGTATAATTAAAAAAATACATGAGGTGGTGTTTTTACTGTGCAAAAAGAACCCTTGCGTTTTAATAATGATGGAAAATTCAAAATTATGCTTCTCGGCGATATTCATGATAACTATAAAATGATGGATAATGCCGCAGAAAAGCTGGACGACACTCTTAATCTTATAACGAAGGCGATCAACGAGCTTAAGCCGGATTTTGTTATCTATCTCGGCGACAATGCGAGTGCGGAAACCGAAAGTCAGATGAGATCCGTTATCAGCCGCATAACCTATCCCGTGGCTGTCAATGACACACCGTTTGACCTTGTTTTCGGTAACCATGACCGTGAGTGCGGCGTTTCTCTTGAAACACAGCTCAAGCTTTACCGTGAGTACGAAAATTGTTATATCTCCAATGCTGACGACAGCATCTCTGGCTGCGGCAATCACAATGTTGTCATCAAATCGCATGACGGCGAAAGGGATATGTTTAACCTCTGGTTCATTGACAGCAACGATCTTTACGAGGATCGCTCGGTGTCCTACTATGATATTGTTCATGAGGATCAGCTTGAATGGTATAAAAGGACGGCTAAAGAGCTTGCGGAGAAAAACGGCGGAAAGCTTATTCCGTCTCTTGTTTTTCAGCATATTCCCGTTCCCGAGGAATATGACCTTCTCAGGGAAGCGAAGCCCCACGAGCGGCTCGACAGTGTTCGGGGTCACAGAACATACGGCGACAAATATTATGTGCTCAAACCTGAGGTTGAGGGCTACCTCGGAGAGGGTCCTGCGGTTCCCGACATAAACGGCGGAGAATTTGCCGCATGGAAGGAAACGGGCGATGTTCTCGGCGCATTCTTCGGTCATGACCATATGAACGACTTTGTCGGCTTTGTTGACGGAATCATGCTCGGTCAGAACAAGACGGCAAGCTTCCGTGTTTATACCGACGGTTGCCGTCCGGGCGTAAGAATGATTACGCTTGACGAGAACAATATTGAAAATATTCAGACAAAGATGTATCACTTCAAGGATTTCGGACTCAAGAGCAAGAGCCTTGACCCGTATATGAGACACATTACCGACAGGCAGGATATGAAGCTCAAGGTATACGGTACTGCCGTCGGAACGGTTGCGGCTGTTACTGCGGCGGCTGTTGCGGTAAATAAGGCTTCAAAAGCGAAAAAGAAGAAATAATCGGGTATACTAAGACTGAGGCTTCGGCCTCGGTCTTTTTAGATGTTAGATTTTAGATGGTAGATTTTAGACCGACACACTAAAATCTAAAATCTAAAGTCTAAAGTCTATCATCGGTGATCTTATGATTTTGTCATTCGACAAAAAAATAAATAAAATCGGCTTTGACGAGGTTGTGGGCTCGCCGTTTGCGGTCGGGCTAATCTCGGTCGATGAATTTAAAAATCAATATGCTCGGCTTGGCATAACAACAAGGGAATTTGTCGGGTTTGACCTCAGCGATTCGGGCTTTCGCAGCTCGGTGACGGTTAACTCGGAGAGCTTTGTTTTCTCCGTCAAGGTCGTTGACCCGAGCCTTGATAGCGGTTCGGAAAGCTCGGCATGTATTTATTTAAGAAAAAATCTTGCCCTTTTCGTCACGGTAAGGGACGATGAGAAGCTTATTTATAACGCGGTTTACTCTGCGCTCGACGATACCGACCCGAACGACGCTTCTGTTGAAAAATTCACCGGTCAATTCTTTCGCAGGCTGATTGAGGACGACGGACGAAAGAACGAAAAGACCGAGATCGCTATAAATGCGCTTGAAGAAACGGTTATTGAAAAGGGCAGATATAAAAATGTTAACGAACAGATACTTGTCTGCAACAAAAAGCTTGTTTCGCTGAGAAATTATTACGAACAGCTTGTCGGGATAGCCGAGCGGCTTTATGAGAACGAAAACGGAATATTCGACAACGGGAAAACATATTATTTTAAAGCCGTCGGCGACAGGGCGAACCGTCTATGCTCGGAGATAAATCTTTTTCGTGAAAATCTTGTCCGTCTCAGGGAGGCATATCAGGCAAGGCTTGATTTAAAGATGAATGCCACAATGAAGCTTTTGACGGTCATAACGGTCATCTTTCTTCCGCTGACGCTCATCACCGGTTGGTACGGAATGAATTTTATCAATATGCCGGAGCTTTCGTCGCCTTACGGCTATCCGGCTGTTATCGTCGTCAGCGTTATAACGGTCATATCGTGTATTATTGTTTTCAGAAAGAAAAAACTTTTTTAAACTGTTGACAAGATAAAAAAGCAGTGGTATAATTCGTTCATATCGAAAAGCAATGATGAAGAGAAGTAGCGCAAGAGCTCGTTTTCAGTGAGCGGCGGAGAGTGTGAACGCCGTAAAAGAACCTGCGTGAATAACACTTCGGAGCTTCAAGCCGAACGGGCAGCTCAGTAGGTGCGACGCTGACGCAGCGTTAATGCGTATGGCTTATTAGAGCCGTAAAGGGACTCAGAAATGAGTAATTTAGGTGGTACCGCGGATACAAGGCTATTCGTCCTATGCTAAGGGGCGAATAGCCTTTTTAATTCGTCAATTACGATTTTTCCAACAAAGGAGAATGATTTATTATGAAACACACCGACATCAAAGCAATTCTCACCGACTCGGCGTATATCGACACTCAGGTCACCGTTTGCGGCTGGGTCAGAACCTCAAGAGATTCCAAGAATATGGCTTTTATCGAGCTTAACGACGGCACATCGCTCAGCCATCTTCAAATCGTTATCGACAAATCGAAGCTTTCCGAAATCTCGGCATTCATGCCCGGCGGAACGGCTGTTAAGGTTGTCGGCACGGTCGTTAAGGGTGCGGTGAATAATGCCGTTGAGGTCAATGCCGATGAGATTACGCTTCTCGGCGAGTGCCCGAGTGATTATCCGCTTCAGAAAAAACGCTGCTCACTTGAATTTCTCAGAACGATTCCTCATCTTCGTGTCAGAACAAACACCTTCAATGCCGTTCTCAGGGTTCGTTCGGTTGCGGCTGCGGCCATCCACAGCTTTTTCCAGCAGAACAACTATGTTTATATTCATACACCTCTGCTCACCGCTTCGGACTGCGAGGGAGCGGGTGAGGTCTTTAAGGTAACAACGATCGGCTATTCCGACAAGTACAAGAACGAGGAAGAATACTATGCCGACGATTTCTTCGGCAGAAAGGCCGGACTTTCGGTTTCGGGTCAGCTTGAGGGTGAGGTTGCCGCAATGGCAATGGGCAAGATCTACACCTTCGGCCCATCGTTCCGTGCCGAAAAGAGCAACACGCAGCGGCATGTTGCCGAGTTTTGGCATGTTGAGCCGGAAATCGCTTTTGCCGAGCTTGACGATATTATCGAGGTTGCCGAGGCAATGATAAAATTTGTGCTCAAGGATGTTATTGAAAAATGCTCCGATGAGCTTGCGTTTTTTGAAAAGTTCTTTGAAAAAGGACTTCGCGAGAAGCTTCAAAAAATCGTAGACGGCGATTTTGAGAGAATCACATATACAAAGGCCATCGAGCTTCTCAAGGAAGCGGATGTCGATTTCCAGTATCCCGTTGAGTGGGGCTGCGACCTTGCGACGGAGCATGAGAGATATATCACGGAGCAGGTTTACAACAAACCGGTATTCGTTACGGATTACCCGAAGGAGATCAAGTCGTTCTACATGAAGCAGAATCCCGACGGAAAGACGGTTGCGGCGACAGATCTGCTCGTTCCGGGCGTCGGCGAGATCATCGGTGGCAGTCAGCGTGAGGAAAATCTCGACAAGCTCCTTGCCGCAATGGAGGAGAGAGGCATGACTCGTGACGAATACAAGGATTATATCGACCTGAGAAAATTCGGCTCGGTTCCTCATGGCGGCTTCGGTCTTGGCTTTGACAGAATCGTTATGTACATGACGGGAATGGCGAACATTCGTGATGTTCAGCTTTATCCGAGAACCGTAGGAAACATCAGGTAAATTGACTGCCGAAAGGATGATATATATGAGAGGATTACAGATTGTGGACGGATACAGCTCCGCCCTTACACTCAGAGAAACGCAGAAAGCAATCAAGCTTTGCAAGGATACCTTCGCAAACGAGCTTGCCGCCGCACTTAATCTTGAGCGTGTCAGCGCACCGTTTATAGTAAAAAAAGGCAGCGGAATCAACGACGACCTCAACGGCGTTGAGAGAAAGGTCGAGTTCGACATCAAGGAGATCGAGGGCACGGCTGAAATCGTCCAGTCGCTCGCAAAATGGAAAAGAACGGCGCTTAAGGCTTACGGCTACGGCGTCGATGAGGGACTTTACACAAACATGAACGCTATCCGCCGTGATGACGACTGCGATAACATTCATTCTATCTTTGTTGACCAGTGGGACTGGGAGCGTGTTATCTCAAAGGAAGAAAGAAATGTTGAATTTCTCAAGGAGATCGTAAAAAAGATAGTTGCAGCAATCGACAATACGCAAAAGATAGTTCACAAGGCTTTTCCGCAGCTTAAAAACGAGCTTGCAAATGATGTTTTCTTCATCACAACTCAGGAGCTGGAGGATATGTATCCCGACAAAGCTACGAAGGAGCGTGAGGACATTATTGCAAAGGAAAAGGGCGTTGTTTTTGTAATGCAGATAGGCGGATTGCTTAAAAGCGGTATCAAGCATGACGGCAGAGCACCCGACTACGACGATTGGAAGCTCAACGGTGATCTGCTTTTCTGGAACGAAACGCTTCAGCACGCATTCGAGGTTTCTTCAATGGGTATCCGTGTCGATTCCGAGAGCCTTGCTTATCAGCTCAAGGAGGCTGACGCTGAGGACAGAATGAGGTATGACTATCACAAGGGTATTGCCGACGGCACGCTGCCGCTGACAATAGGCGGCGGCATCGGTCAGTCAAGACTGAGTATGCTCATTCTCGAAAAGGCTCACATCGGCGAGGTTCAGGTTTCTCTTTGGCCGGATAAAATGATCGATGACTGCAAGTCTAACGGAATAAATTTGCTTTAAAATCGAAGCGCACAACTTGTAATAAATAAAGCCCTTTCACAAAACACCGGAATTGTGTTGAGTGAAGGGGCTTTTGGTTAGTTTGCATTGTTCATGGCCTTGTCGATATCGCCGTCGAGCATGAAAGGTAGAACCTCGGTTGCCTTGGTTATAGCGGATTTGAGCTGCTCCAGCTCGTCCTTGCCGAATTTTGAGAGCACCCAATCGGCAAGATCGTATTCGGGGTTCGGCTTTGCGCCTACGCCGACTTTGATTCTCGGGAACTGATCGGAATTGAGATGATAGATTATGCTCTTGATTCCGTTGTGACCGCCGTCCGTGCCCTTGCGCCTGATTCTCAGCTTGCCGCAGGGGAGAGATATATCGTCAAAAATAACGATTATTTTTTCGGGCGGGATTTTATAGAATTTTGCAATATCTCTGACCGCCGTTCCGCTGTTGTTCATGAAGGTCTGCGGCTTTACAAGCAGACATCTGTGACCGTTGATATCAACATCGGCGACAAGGGCATTGTTTTTGAGATTTTTTATTTCCGTGTCCAGCTCGCTTGCAATATGGTCAAGGGTCAAAAAACCTGCATTATGGCGAGTGAATTCATAATTTTTACCCGGATTGCCGAGGCCGACTATGAGAAATTCAATAGGTCCCGGTGAAATACCTTTGCTTTTTTTAAAGAACATTTTGCACCTCAGAAAATTGTCGTATTCAGCGGTTGCCGAATACGACAAATATGTTTTTATTAACCGAATTTTACATCCATTGTCTTTTGCGTGACCTCGTCCCAGTTGTCGACATCAGTTATGCTGTCGTCGGCGAGAGTATAGACGAGCTTTATCTTCATATCGTTAAGCTCCTTGATAATTGACTCCTCGTCGGGGAATTTTTCGACATTTACATAGCCGGAAATATAGACCGTGGTTGCCATGCCGGATTTTATACTGTATTCACAGTCAAGATTTTTTCTTACGATTAAGTTGTCGTTGCTGCCGCCGATATCAAGGAAGGCTGTGATGAGTCTTTGCGAGCTGGTGTTGGCGATGTATGCCGTGTAACCGAATTCCACCCATTCCTCGGCTTTGTTTATAATTTCCTCTGCCTTGCTTTTTTCAATGTCGTTGTTCTTTGTAACACTGTTGACAAAATTGGTCTTTTGTGCGTCCGTTTTATACTGGTCGCTCAGCTTGGCGCTCATTGTAATCTCGTTAACAATGGGGCTTTTTACATTCAAAACGGTTGTGGCGTCCTCTTTTTTACCGTCGGAATTGACCTTTGTGTATTTGATTACGGCAGTGCTTGCCTTTTCGTCAACACTCGGCTGAACCGGAGAGCCCTTTCCGTCAATAGCCTCCTGAACGCTTGCCTCGGAGGAGCTGTTTGAAGCGTCGGCTTCGCTGCTCGTTCCAGTTGCATCCTTCTTTCCGCAGCCGCCGACGGCGAAAACGACGCTTGCCGCCATGATGAGTGAAATAATTCTTGTTAAAAGCTTGTTGTTCATAATGCTAACCTCTTACTTCTGCCATCTGTATGGCTTTTTCTTCTTTACCCAATCCTTTTTGACGGATTCCTTGGCTCTTGCGATTGCAAGTGCGTTATCCGGAACATCCTCGGTGATGACCGAGCCTGCCGCCGTGTACGCATTGTCACCGACCTGAACCGGGGCAACAAGGCAAGTGTCGCAGCCTATGAACGCATTGTCGCCGATTTTTGTTCTCGCCTTGGATTTGCCGTCGTAGTTTGCCGTTGCGCAGCCGCAGCCAAAGTTTACGCCGCTTCCGACATCGGAATCGCCTATATAGGTCAGATGAGCGATACTGGTGCGGTCGCCTATGACCGAGTTCTTGAGCTCGACAAAGTTGCCGACCTTGACTCCCTCGCCGACAACCGAGCCGGGTCTTACACGAACGAACGGTCCTATATGGGCGTTGCTCTTTATCTCCGAGCTGTAGCACTGGACATTGTTGAGCGAAACATTGTCGCCGACAACGCTGTCTTCAATAAAGCTGTTCGGTCCAATCTCGCAGCCCTCGCCTATAACGGTGCTGCCTTTGATTATCGTTCCGGGGAGGATCTGAGTGTCCGCCTTGATCTTAACATCGGGGGCAATGATAACTCCGTCTGCGCAGGGAATCGAAACGCCGTTGAGCATATGCTTTTTAAGAATATGACGGCGGGCGATCTCGTTGAGCTGCCAGAGTTGCGCTCTGTCGTTTGCGCCGAGAACAATATCCGGAGAGCCGGCGTCATAAGCGACGGCGTTGAGTCCCTTTTCAATAATGACCTCAACTGCGTCGGTGATGTGATATTCGATCGCTCTGTCGTTCTTCTTGTCGTGCTTTTCGATAATGCCCTCAAGCGATTCAAGCAGAACCGAGCTTGTGAACCAATATGCACCGGAGTTGACCTCGTTGACTATTTTTTCGGGCTGCGAGGCTTCCTTTTCCTCAACTATTTTTTTAAGTTTGCCGTCTCTTGAGCGTATTATTCTGCCGTAGCCGAAAGGATTTTCGACCTTGGCGGTGATAACGGTTGCGGCGTTGTTTGCCGCAATGTGAAAATCAAGAGCAGCCTTTAGTGTTTCCGCAGGTATAAGAGGAGCGTCGCCGTTGATTACGAGCACATTGCCCGGAATATGAGCCTTGATGAAATCTCCGGCGGTCATAACCGCATGACCCGTTCCGAGAAGCTCCGTCTGCTCGACCGTTTCAAACCTTCCGTCGAAATGCTCGTCGATCATCTCGCGCTTAAAGCCCGTTACGAGACAGATGTCGTCGATTCCCGCATGAATCGCCGCATCGGTGACCCAATCGATCATCGGCTTGAACAAAACCTCGGCAAGCACCTTCGGCTTTGTCGATTTCATTCTTGTGCCTTGTCCTGCCGCCAGAATAACTGCGCAATTTGAACTCATTTTGCTACCTCCCTCTTTTATGACAATGATGCCGTCTTGAGGGACTGAGGGCAGCCACAGTCGGCAGCATTGTATTTGTGCTAAAAACCTATACTATATTATTACAGAAAAGTCGAAGAATTACAATAGGAAAAGCCAAAATTTTTACGACAAAATTCACAAAAGTTTCGGATTATATTTGTACTTATTTATCTCAAAAATGTATGGCATTAGTTTGTACCGTGTGTTATAATATAACGAAAAGTGTTATTGGGATAATTCTGCCCAATCGCTGTCAACAATTTAGGTAATAATTTTAAAATGGAGGTAATACCCATGGCAACCAAGTATACTTACCTTTTTTCCGAAGGTAACAAGGACATGCGTAATCTCCTCGGCGGTAAAGGTGCAAACCTTGCAGAGATGACCAACATCGGTCTTCCTGTTCCCCAGGGATTTACGATCACAACAGAAGCTTGCACAAAGTATTATGAAGACGGCAAGAAGATCAACGATGAGATTCAGGGACAGATCATGGATTACATCGTTAAGATGGAAGAAATCACAGGCAAGAAGTTCGGCGATAAGAAGAATCCTCTTCTCGTTTCCGTTCGTTCGGGTGCTCGTGCATCAATGCCCGGCATGATGGACACAATCCTTAACCTCGGCCTCAATGAGGATGTTGTTGAGACAATTTCCGAGATGTCAGGCAACCCCCGTTGGGCTTGGGACTGCTACAGAAGATTTATCCAGATGTACTCCGATGTTGTTATGGAAGTCGGCAAGAAGTACTTCGAGGAGCTTATCGATAAGATGAAGGCCGAGAAGGGCGTTACTCAGGATGTTGAGCTTACAGCCGAGGATCTCAAGGTTCTCGCAGGTCAGTTTAAGGATGAGTATAAGTCAAAGATCGGTGCTGACTTCCCGTCAGACCCGAAGGAGCAGCTCATGGGAGCTGTTGAGGCTGTTTTCCGTTCATGGGACAACCCCCGTGCAAATGTTTACCGTCGTGACAACGATATCCCGTATTCATGGGGTACAGCCGTTAATGTTCAGTCAATGGCATTCGGTAACATGGGCGACGATTGCGGTACAGGCGTTGCCTTTACCCGTGACCCGGCTACGGGCGCAAAGGGTCTTTTCGGCGAGTTCCTTACAAACGCACAGGGCGAGGATGTTGTTGCAGGTGTTCGTACACCGATGAAAATTTCCGAGATGGCTAACAAGTTCCCCGAGGCTTTCAAGCAGTTCCAGGATGTTTGCCATACTCTTGAGGATCATTACAGAGATATGCAGGACATGGAGTTCACCGTTGAGCACGGCAAGCTCTTCATGCTTCAGACAAGAAACGGTAAGAGAACGGCTCAGGCTGCCCTCAAGATCGCTTGTGACCTCGTTGACGAGGGCATGATCGACGAGAAGCAGGCTGTTAAGATGATCGACCCGAGAAACCTTGACACACTTCTTCATCCCCAGTTCGACGCAAAGGCTCTTAAGGCCGCTACACCGATGGGCAAGGGTCTCGGCGCATCTCCGGGTGCTGCTTGCGGTAAGGTTGTATTCTCAGCCGAGGACGCTGTAGAGTGGGCTGAGAGAGGCGAGAAGGTTGTTCTTGTTCGTCTTGAAACTTCTCCGGAGGATATCACGGGAATGAAGTCCGCTCAGGGTATTCTTACGGTTCGTGGCGGTATGACATCTCACGCAGCGGTTGTTGCGCGTGGTATGGGTACTTGCTGTGTATCGGGCTGCGGTGACATTAAGATGGACGAAGAAAACAAGAAGTTCGAGCTTGCAGGAAAGACCTTCGTTGAGGGCGACTACATCTCAATCGACGGTTCAACAGGTAACATCTACGACGGTATCATTCCGACGGTTGACGCTCAGATCGCAGGCGAGTTCGGCAGAGTTATGGAGTGGGCAGACAAGTACAGAAGACTTAAGGTTCGTACAAATGCCGACACACCGACAGACGCAAAGAAGGCAAGAGAGCTTGGCGCAGAGGGTATCGGCCTTTGCCGTACAGAGCATATGTTCTTTGAGGCAGACAGAATCGCTGCTTTCCGTGAGATGATTTGTGCAGATACTCTCGAGGAGAGAGAGGCTGCTCTTGAGAAGATTCTCCCGTATCAGCAGGGCGACTTTGAGAAGCTCTATGAGGCTCTTGAGGGCAACCCGGTTACAATCCGTTTCCTTGATCCGCCGCTTCATGAGTTCGTTCCGACCGAGGAGGCTGACATCAAGGCTCTTGCAGACGCACAGGGCAAGACCGTTGAGGACATCAAGGCTCTTATCAGCTCTCTCCATGAGTTCAACCCGATGATGGGTCACCGTGGATGCCGTCTTACGGTCACATATCCCGAGATCGCTAAGATGCAGACAAAGGCTGTTATCCGTGCAGCTATCAATGTTAAGAAGGCTCATCCGGATTGGGCACTCGTTCCCGAAATCATGATTCCGCTTACCGGTGAGGTTAAGGAGCTTAAGTTCGTTAAGGACGTAGTTGTTGCAACAGCTGACGCTGAGATCGCAGCAGCAGGCATTGACCTTAAGTATGAGGTTGGTACAATGATCGAGATCCCGCGTGCTGCTCTTACAGCTGACGAGATCGCTAAGGAAGCTGAGTTCTTCTGCTTCGGTACTAACGACCTTACTCAGATGACATTCGGTTTCAGCCGTGATGACGCAGGTAAGTTCCTCAGCTCTTACTATGACAACAAGATCTATGAGTTCGATCCGTTCGCAAAGCTCGATCAGGTTGGCGTTGGTAAGCTTATGGATATGGCAGTTAAGATGGGTAAGGCAGTTCGCCCGACTCTCCACTGCGGTATCTGCGGCGAGCACGGCGGAGATCCTTCTTCGGTAGAGTTCTGCCACAAGATCGGTCTTGACTATGTATCTTGCTCACCGTTCCGTGTTCCTATCGCTCGTCTTGCTGCTGCTCAGGCTGCACTCAGCGAGTAATTCCGAACACAGCTTAATAAATCTTGTTTTCGGACAAGCATAGATGACTTCAAAGCCCTCGGAGCGCAAAGCTTCGGGGGCTGTTTGTTGCGATTTTGAGGAAATGAACCAAACAAACAGCGATGTAAACTCAGGTTTACACGATTTTTTGAGAATGTTAAGCAGCTTTTTTAAAAAAGACAATCCAAGTTGATAGACAATGACAGAAAAAGTTGGTATAATGCTTGATGTAAGGTAACCGAAAAAGCCGAAAGGGGTAGGACGATGAATATATCGGATAAAATTCAAATATTGCGTCATGATAAGGAGTGGTCGCAGGACGAGCTGGCGGAGAAGCTCGGCGTTTCCCGTCAGTCGGTTTCAAAGTGGGAGTCGGGCAAGGCTCTGCCCGATTCGGAAAAAATTCTTGCTATGGCAAAGCTCTTCGATGTTTCCACCGATTTCCTTTTAATGGATGAGCAGGAGCCTGTTTTTGTCGATGATGAGCAAGAGGAGCAGACGGAAATTCAGCAGGATGACGCTCCGATTGAGAACGACGAAAAGAAAAAGCATAAGCTATCCGGCAAAAAGCTTGTTGCAATCGTTGTTGCCGCTTGTATTGTCATTGCGGCAATAACTCCGTTTTTCTTCGGAGGATATTCGGCTTTTCTTGAAAAGATAAGCGAGGATCCCGTGCAGTATCCTTATGTTCTTGTGCATGGACTCGGCGGTTGGGGACCGGAGTCTCAGATCGATCAAGCCTCGCCCTATTGGGGCAGCTCGACCGGCAGCCTTGCAGAGTACCTCAACTCCGAGGGCTACAGCGTCAGCGTTGCCTCGGTCGGTCCTTTCTCAAGCACATGGGACAGAACCTGCGAGCTTTATGCCGAGCTGACAGGCACAAGGGTTGACTATGGCGAGGCTCACAGCAAGGAGCACGGTCACGAGAGATACGGCAGAGAATATACTGCCGAGAATGCCCTCGTTCAGAACTGGGGCGGCGAGACAAAGAGGGGACAGCGCATTAAAATCAATGTTATCGGTCACAGCTTCGGCGGTGAAACGGTAAGACTTCTCGCTTCGCTCATGGCATACGGCGATGAGGCGGAAAAGACTGCCACCGGTGAGGAAACCTCCGAGCTTTTCACGGGCGGTAAGGCGGATTGGATAAACAGCGTTACAACGCTTTGCTCTCCGCATAACGGTTCAACGCTTTTCTATGTTGTGGATCAGGGTAAGCTTGTCAATATGGTTCTCGGTCTTGTTTATGCCGCAAGCGGAGTTGCAAAGACGGCGCAGATCGGAGATTTCTATGATTTTCGCCTTGAGCAGTTCGGCATGAGCACAGCTTCGACTGAAAGTCAGGCGGAGTCGATTATAAACACGATTTTCAGCGAGGGAACAGACAATGCCGCATATGACCTTTCGCCCGACGGAGCGCAGGAGCTGAACGAAAAGATAAAGCTTGTTGACGATGTTTATTATTACTCATATTCATATCTCACGACCGAAACGAGCGCATTGACGGGCAAGCAAATCCCGAAAAGCTCAACGCTTCCCGTTTTGATTCTTCCGGCAACGCTCATGGGCAGATACTCGACAAATACCAAAACCGATTTCAAAATCGACGAAACATGGCTTCCGAATGACGGACTGGTCAATGTTGTTTCGGCGAGATATCCGATCGGCGACGAACATCAGGAGTACGACGCCGAGAATATTGTCAAGGGCAAATGGAATGTTATGCCGACCCTGCCAGGTGACCACGGAACGGTCATCGGCATGAATGTCGGCGCAGAGGAAACTCACAATTTCTACGATACGCTTTTCAAGATGATTGACTCTCAGCCGAGAGACAAAAAGTATTATATTTTTTAATGGGGCGAACACATGAAGATTCTTTTTAAAAACGCAGATATACTTGTAAAAGACGAAAATTTCGGCGTGCTTTCAAACGCTTATCTTGCCGTTGACGGTGACAAAATAAGCTATATCGGCACGAATGAGCCGACCGAAAAATTCGATGAAACAAAGGACATGAGCGGCAAAATACTCATGCCCGGACTGATCAATTGCCACAATCATTGCCCGATGGTGCTTTTGCGTGGAATAGGCAGCGATTTGCCGCTTCAGCAGTGGCTGTTTGATACGGTATTTCCTATTGAGGACAAGCTCACCGCCGAGGAGATAAAGGCGGGAAGCGAGCTTGCGCTGCTTGAAATGATATCGGGCGGTACGGTCAGCTTTTCCGATATGTACTTTGAGCCTGAAATGACGATTCAAGCCGTCGCCGAGTCGGGCATGAAAGCGAATATCACCCGACCTGTTCAGGCCTTCGACCCGAACGAAACGCCCGATCAATCCTATCGAATGAAGGAAGCAATCGAGCTTTACGAAAAAAACAACAACACCTTTGACGGCAGGGTTTTGATCGATTTTTGTATTCATGCCGAATACACCTGCACCGAGGCGATCGCAAGGGCTTTTATCGAAAAGGTGAATGAGCGCAGCGGCAATCTGCATATTCATCTTTCAGAGACGAAAAAGGAGCATGACGAGTGCGTTGAAAAGTATGGTAAAACGCCCGCCGAGTGGTTTGACGATCTCGGAGGATTTGACTCCTCGGCTTTTGCTGCTCATTGCGTATGGCTGACGGAAAGTGACATGGAGATGTTCCGTCGCAAGGGAGTGAGCGTTGTTCATAACCCGACCAGCAATATGAAGCTGGCAAGCGGCTTTGCGCCGATTCGGAAGATGCTCGATATGGGAATCAATGTTGCTCTTGGCACGGACGGCGCATCGAGCAACAATAATCTTGATATGTTCGAGGAAATGCACATCGCTTCGATAATTCATAACGGATACACGCTTGACGCAACGGTTATGAACGCCGATACGGTTCTCAAAACGGCAACCGTCAACGGCGCAAGGGTTCAACGCAGAGAGAATTGCGGCGAACTTAAGGTCGGCAACAAGGCGGATATCATCGCCGTTTCGCTTGACGCACCGCACATGACGCCTGCCCTTGATAAAAAGGCACTGCTGACCTATTCCGCACAGAGCAGCGATGTATCAATGACGATGGTTGACGGAAAAATTCTTTATGAAAACGGCGAGTACAAGACACTCGACAAGGAAAGGATTTATTTTGACATCAACAGTGCTGTTGAGAAACTTTATAAATAAGAGGTAGAAGTCTGAAAACAAAACTTAAATACAAAAGAGGAAATAAGAGCGCAGCAAAACAGACCGCAAGAAATGCAGTCAAAAAGCTATATTTTAACACAAAATCTTAATGCTGTGTATCGACAAAAGGTTTTCATGCCTTT
>CAVJIV010000013.1:0-70639 GCA_963649715.1 bacterium
GGCTCGAACCTGTGACCCTCTGCTTGTAAGGCAGATGCTCTCCCAGCTGAGCTATGCTCCCATTCGCCATGTTTCCTAACTGTCGTTGCTCAGTACCGCAGCGACATTCAATACTTTACCATATCATGAGCAATTTGTCAATAGTTTTTTGGATTTATTTTCGGCTTGTTTAAAAAATATTTCTCAAGGTCGGTTTTTCGCTTTCTTTTAAATGCTCAAGTCGATTTATAACATTATTAAGCTCCTCAAGATATTCGTCCGTCAGCCCCTGACCATGATAATCGGATATATTTTTTATCCCGATTTCTATATCGTCAAGCTCGGAATGGTTAAGAAAAGCACCCATGAACGCTTCCGTTCTGTCCCATTCGTCCTCAAGCCGCTTTGTTTCTCGAAAATCCGTTTCTTTTTTTTGAGTTACGGAGTCTCTTATTTCGCATGATATACGGGTCAATCGGTCAACACTCGAAATCAGCTTTAAATACACGGATACCGCCGAGCCGAAAACGATAACTAAAATTGCAAGCGCTGCTATTATTTTTCTCATCGGCATTCTTCCTTTTTTACTATTGTATAGTTGCCGTACTTGTCCGCCACCATAAAGAGCACCTCGTCCATTTCCGTGTTTTCTTTTTTCAATATCGAGCAAAGCTTTTCCTCGTCCATGTCGCATTCTTTAAACGAGCGTTTCAGAATTCTGCCGTCGTTGATAACCATGCAAAGCAGTCCCTTTGTTTTGTTTTGCAACCTCGCCATTTCCGCCGTAACCGTCTCCTTTTCGGGCTTGAGCATGACGCTGAGCTGCCCGTTGGTTTCCACGATTGCATAGCGCACATCGGAGATGTCAAAAACATCCTTTTGCCTGAGCCGGTCGAGCAAATCGTCCACGGTAAAGCGAAGCCTTTTCAGCTGCTTTTGGTCGATCACCCCGTCACGAATCACAACGAGTGAATTGCCCTGCAAAAAGCTGCGAAAGCTTGTGCTTTTGAGCACAATTACGGAATTGATTATCTCCATCGCAACAAGGAGCAGAACCGCTGCAATCGAATTTCCGAGAGGCAAAGCATTGTCCTGCATCGGAATTGCCGCAATCTCGGAAAGAAGAATCGTTATCACAAGCTCGGTCGGCTGCAATTCACCGAGCTGCCTTTTGCCCATAATGCGCATACAGATGATTATGAGAACATATAAAATCAGCGCACGAACCAATGTTACAAGCATATACATCACCGATAATATGATTGCCGAAAGCAAACAAAATATTAGCTCAAAACAATCTGTCTTGATATAAGGTCGTGTTTTATTATCTTCATCCCATGTCGCAAGATGTCTTGTTTTTTTGCCAATGCAACAAAAATGAATAAAAATTAAACATACCTTGTTAAAATTTTTGTAAACATCTTGAAATATCCTGAGCTTATGTGTTATAATATTTTATACCAAATTAAAAAGGAGTGTGAGTATGTCTACTGCAACCGCAAACGAAACGGAAAACCTTGAGATTGAACAGGTGCAGGAGAGAATCGCTGCCGACAGGAATCTCAACAAGAACCGTCGTTATGTCGGAACGAAGGAAACGCTTGCCTATGTTATTTACGATATCTCGGCAAGCTTCAACATCACCAAATACAATGATGTTTTTGTTACAGACATTGTTCAGATCGGACTGCGATTTCAAACCCTGCTTACCTTTGTAAACGGCATATGGGATATTGTCAACGATGTTTTCGTCGCAGCCTTTATCGACAAAACCAGAACCAGATTCGGCAAATTCAAGCCCTACCTTGTTCTGTATGCCGGTCCGGGTCTTTTATTCAGCTTTTTCTACTGGATGATGCCAATTTTCTATGCCGGAATGGGGCCTTACAACACCACCAAGCTGGTGTCCTATTTCATCTTCCAGATTCTCAATGAGCTTGCCGGAACAATCAACTCCATTGCAAAAACGGGAATGCTATCCACCATAACCCCGAATGTTGTTGAACGAACGCGGCTTATCACTCAGGCAAACCTCTTCTCGGGCTTTGTTGAGAAAGGACCGGAAATACTGATGGGCTTGCTCATTGATATTTTCAACAATTCGGGCATGGGCAAAAAGCTGCCTACCCTCTTTGTCAGCGCAGGTCTTATCACCTCGCTGGCGTCGGGCATTATGGCTCTTTATTTCTCGATCGTAGCAAAGGAAAGAGTTTTGCAGAAGAACGAGAAGCCCAGCGTTTTCCAGGGTGTAAAATCCATCATTACGAACAAGCCGCTGCTTGTTTTGACATTGGCTGAATTCCTCAGCGCATTCAGCATCAGTTCGGGAACTAACTATTACTACATAAATGTTCTCGGTCTGGCTTCAATGTCCACCATCGTAGGTATCCCCGGCGCAGTTGTTTCGCCGATCAGCTATTCCTATGTTACAAAGGCAAGAGAGCATTTCTCAACCAAAACTCTTTGGATATTCAGCTCCTTGCTTCCCGATGTGCTTATGCTCGGCGTATTCGGAGTCGGCTCTATCAACAACAACTTCAAAAAGAGATCGGCAATGATTCCCGCTTTCATGATCCGTGAAACCATCTGGATGGGCGTTTACGGAATATCAAAGGTTATTCCCGAAGAGATGCGCAACGAATGCATCGACTACGGCGAATGGAAAACAGGCGTCAGAACAGAGGGTATGACAGGCGTCGCAAAGGGTCTTGCATCGAAGCTTGTCGGCACACTCGGCGGCACGGTCAAGTCGTTCATTCTCAGCCGCATAGGCTACAAGGAGGGCGCAGGCTACGGCAACCAGTCAACTCACACAGAGTATATGCTGTTTGCAATGTGTACGATCATTCCCGTTGTTACCGGAATGCTGGGTCTTTTGCCCAAGTTCTTCTATCCCATCGACGCAAAGACACGAGACAGAATGTATCGTGAGCTTGCCGAAAGAAGAAAGGCCGTTGCCGAGGAAATCAACCGCAAGGACGATCAGATTCAGATCGAGCCTCAACCGGAAGCTTAACGCAATACCTCACTGCGGTGTGCGAATTGCCTGAATACGGCTATTATAATTTACAAGAACCGTCGTGTTTCGGCGGTTCTTGTATCATTCTTTTATATTTTTTAAGGCGGCGATTCACAATTGAACTGCTGCCTTAAAATTTTCTATATAGACACATTGAATAAAATATATAAAAACTGAGTAAAATTTGCCGTAAATATATTGAAATGTTGTACCGTTGTGTGATATAATACATAACATTAGATTTAAGGCGATATTGCACAGACTGTTGTGCACGCCTTGCTTGAATCTGTTTCCGTCATGCTGCACAATTTTTTGACCTGCATTGGCAAGTCGCTAAAATTATTGCACACCCTGACGGAAAATTTTACTGCGCAATTCGCACACTTCAATTTGTGCGGCATTGCATAAAAAGGAGTGTGAACATGTCAACTGCAACCGCAAACGAAGCGGAGAACCTTGAGATTGAACAAGTGCAGGAGAAAATCGCTGCCGACAGAAATCTCAACAAGAACCGTCGTTATGTTGGAACAAAAGAATCTCTCGCCTATATCATCTACGATATTTCCGCCAGCTTCAACATCACAAAGTATGATGACATTTTCCTCACCGATATCGTTCAAATTGGTTTGCGATTCCAAACGGTCGTTACCTTCGTTATCGGAATTTGGGACATCATTAACGACATTTTTCTTGCTGCCATCATCGACAGGACTCGAACCCGCTTCGGAAAATTCAAGCCATACCTTATTCTGTATGCAGGACCCGGCTTGCTTTTGAGCTTTTTCTACTGGATGATGCCCGTGTTCTTTGCCGGAATGGGATCATATAATGTTACGAAGCTAACATCGTATATGATCTTCGCCATTTTCAACAATTTGGCAGGCTCCATGAACGCCATCGCCAGAACCGGTATGCTTTCGACAATTACGCCGAATGTTGTTGACCGAACAAGGCTTATTACTCAGGCTAACCTCTTTTCGGGCTTTGTTGAGAAAGGACCGGAAATATTGATGGGCTTGCTCATTGATATTTTCAACAATTCGGGCATGGGCAAAAAGCTGCCTACCCTCTTTGTCAGCGCAGGTCTTATCACCTCGCTGGCGTCGGGCATTATGGCTCTTTATTTCTCGATCGTAGCAAAGGAAAGAGTTTTGCAGAAGAACGAGAAGCCCAGCGTTTTCCAGGGTGTAAAATCCATCATTACGAACAAGCCGCTGCTTGTTTTGACATTGGCTGAATTCCTCAGCGCATTCAGCATCAGTTCGGGAACTAACTATTACTACATAAATGTTCTCGGTCTGGCTTCAATGTCCACCATCGTAGGTATCCCCGGCGCAGTTGTTTCGCCGATCAGCTATTCCTATGTTACAAAGGCAAGAGAGCATTTCTCAACCAAAACTCTTTGGATATTCAGCTCCTTGCTTCCCGATGTGCTTATGCTCGGCGTATTCGGAGTCGGCTCTATCAACAACAACTTCAAAAAGAGATCGGCAATGATTCCCGCTTTCATGATCCGTGAAACCATCTGGATGGGCGTTTACGGAATATCAAAGGTTATTCCCGAAGAGATGCGCAACGAATGCATCGACTACGGCGAATGGAAAACAGGCGTCAGAACCGAGGGTATGACGGGCGTTGCAAAGGGTCTTGCTCAGAAACTTGTCGTCACACTCGGCGGCACGGTTAAGTCGTTCATCCTCAGCCGCATAGGCTACAAGGAGGGTGCAGGCTACGGCAACCAGTCAACTCATACGGAGTATATGCTGTTTGCAATGTGTACGATCATTCCCGTTGTTACCGGCATTTTGGGTCTTTTCCCGAAATTCTTCTATCCCATTGATACAAAGACACGAGACAGAATGTATCGTGAGCTTGCCGAAAGAAGAAGGGCTGTTGCCAAAGAAATCAATAGCGGCACAGCACAGCTTCAACCCGAACCTCAGCCGGAGGCTTAAAACACATAAAAAAAAGAACCGTTAGGATTCATTCCCGACGGTTCTTTTTTATGCTAAGAATCATGCGACATAGCGGTAAATTTTGGCACGCTTCTGTCTTTCGGCTTCACGACGGCGACGAGCCTGCAAAGCCGCACGCTTTCTTGCGATAGCCTTTTTGCGCTTACGCAAATAAATCCTCTTGGCGATAAAGCGAATAAGCTTATCCTCAAACTCGATGAATTTCTGCTCACGCAGAACGCCGAATATTACAAACAAAACCGCCGCTATCTCAATCAAAGTCCTTATTGCAAATGCTGTTGTCATAATTGAAAACCTCCTAAATTTAACCGAACATTTTGTGAACATTTGTTCTTTACAAGTCATATTATAGCATATTTTTTCCGTTTGTCAACACATTTGTTCGATTATTTTAGGTTTTTCAGTCCTGTTTTGCGGACTCTATATTAGATTTTTTGAGTTTTCGGCTAAAATTTGATTATCCAGAGAACCGTCGGCAAAAAATTCACTGATATTTTCAAGCGTTGTTGCCGCAATATTGGTCAAAGCCTCGCCCGTCAGAAAGCCCTGATGCGAGGTCACTATCACATTCGGCAGACAAATGAGCCTTGTGAGAATATCGTCCTTAACGATCGAGGTTGAATTATCCTCATAAAAAAGCTCCGATTCCTCCTCATAAACATCGAGACACGCACCGCCGATTTTTTCATTGAGCAAGCCGTAAAGCAAAGCCTCGCTGTCAACAAGCGCACCTCTTGATGTGTTCACAATAAACACGCCCTTTTTCATTCCGTCGATGCTCTTGGCATTTATCATGTGCCTTGTTGACGGATTCAGCGGACAGTGCAGGGAAATTATATCGGATTCCCTGAAAAGCCTGTCAAGATCAACATATTCCACCCATTCGACGGACGGAAACATATCATATGCAAGTATCCTCATTCCAAAGCCACGGCAGATTTCAATGAATGCAGTTCCGATTTTTCCCGTGCCGATAACGCCGACCGTTTTTCCGTAAAGATCGAAGCCCGTCAACCCGTTCAGACTGAAATTAAAATCTCGCGTTCGCAAAAAAGCCTTGTGAGTTCGTCTGTTCAGGGTCAAGAGCAGAGCCATGGCGTGCTCGGCGACTGCATGAGGCGAATAAGCCGGAACTCTGACGACGGGAATTTTTCCGTTCGCATATCGGATATCCACATTGTTATAGCCTGCGCAGCGCATTGCGATAAGACGAACTCCGAGCTTATTCAAAGCATCGACAGCCGGTGCATTAACTTCATCATTGACGAAGGCGCAAACGGCGTCCGAGCCTTCCGAGAGCTTCGCAGTTCGTGAATTGAGCTTGGTTTCAAAATAGTTTATCGTAAAACCGTACTGCTCGTTAATCAAATCAAAAAACCTTCTGTCATATGGCTTGGTATCATAAAAGCTGACCGTTATCATATAATCCCCTCCGGAATTAGCATGAACGGTCAGCTGTTATTTATTCACTGTATATGCAATACCTCGCAATCGGCTTTGCGGTATTTATTTTATAACTCTTACTCTGATAACGCCGTCGATTGCTTCAAGAGCGGCAATATCTGCCTCGGCATCAACAACCGAGTAGCCGTATGCTCCTCTTATTGCGCTCTTTGCGTCTGCGCCGAGAACGGCTTTGACCGAGTCGACTGCGTCAGCCTTATGGATAACGCAGGTTCTTGCACCGTCAATCCTGTCGAGCGGCATTCTCGGCATATTTACCGAATTGACGATCTCGCCTTTTTCGATATAAGCGATAAGCTCGTCGGCAGCCATAACAGCGCAGTTGTCCTCGCTCTCGGGAGTTGATGCGCCGAGGTGCGGAATAGCAATAACGCCGTCAACACCGATAACCTCGTCTGACGGAAAATCGGTAACATAAGCCGCAGCCTTACCGCTTTCAAGTGCGGCAATCATATCGGCACTGTTTACAAGTCCGCCACGAGCAAAGTTGAGGATTCTTACTCCGTCCTTGCAAAGCGCAAGCGTATCCTTATTAACCGTATCCTTTGTTCCGTCATTAAGAGGAACATGAACGGTGATATAATCGCTTTTTTTGAAGATTTCGTTGATGTCCTCAACAACCTCTGTTTCAGCCGAAAGAGCAGCCTTAACGCCCTCGGAAAGGAACGGATCGTATCCGACAATCTTCATACCGAGAGCTTCGGCAGCCTGAGCAACCTTGAAGCCGATAGCTCCCAAGCCGATAACACCGAGGGTTTTACCCATGATTTCGGGACCTGCAAACTGCGACTTGCCTTTTTCAACAAGCTTGCCGACATTGTCGCCCTCACCCTTAAGCCCTTTGCACCAGTCATATGCTGCAGTAACCTTTCTTGAAGCGAGAAGAAGACCGCAGATAACAAGCTCTTTAACGGCATTTGCGTTTGCACCGGGGGTATTGAAAACAACGATACCCTGCTCTGCGCACTTGTCAACGGGAATGTTATTCGTTCCTGCGCCGGCACGGGCTATCGCAACAGTTTCGGAGGAAAACACAGTCTCGTGCATCGAAGCCGAACGAACCATAACGGCGGTCGGATTCTCACAGCTGTCCGAGCAAGCGTACTTTCCGTCGAAACGATCGGTGCCGCAGGCGGCAATTTTATTGAGAGTAAGAATTTTATACATAAAATTATCTCCTTTTATTGTTTGTTTCTGATTAAATCTTTCTCTTATTTTAAGAGAACATCAGCAACGAAAAGATAAGCAGTCTTTATCCCCTCCGTCGCTAAAGGCGACACCTCCCCTTGATTCAACCAAGGGGAGGCTTGGTATATAATCCTAAATTTTTCTCTTATGAATTAGCTTCTTCAAACTTCTTCATGAACTCAACGAGCTTTTCGACGCCCTCGATCGGCATTGCGTTATATATAGAAGCTCTCATACCACCGACAGTCTTGTGACCCTTGAGGTTGATAAAGCCTGCCTCGGTTGCCTCGGCGATGAACTTTGCTTCCATATCCTTATCGCCGATAACAAACGGAACATTCATCAGCGAACGATCCTCCTTGACAACCGTGCCCCTGAAGAGCTTGCTTGAATCAAGGTAGTCGTAAAGAATCTTAGCCTTAGCCTCGTTTCTCGCCTTCATGGCGTCAAGTCCGCCGATGCTCTTGATCCACTCAAGAACAAGCTTGCACATATAGATGGTATAGCACGGCGGGGTATTGTACATCGAGCCGTTGTCGGCATGAATCTTATAGTCGAGCATTGTCGGCGTATAATCACGGGCATGGCCAAGCATATCCTCACGAATAATGGCGATTACAAGACCTGCCGGTGCAACATTCTTCTGAGCACCGCCGTAAACCATTGCGAACTTTGAAATATCAAGCGGCTCCGAGAAAAAGCAGGACGAAACATCGGCAATAAGAGGAATATCGCCTGTATCCGGAATATACTTGAAGGTCGTTCCGTAAATAGTATTGTTCATGCAATAGTAAACATAGTCGATATCATCACGGAAGCTCTCACGGGTTGTCTTGGGAATGTAAGTATAGATTTCATCCTCCGACGAAGCTGCGGCAACAACATCGCCGTATTTCTTAGCCTCTTTGAAAGCCTGATTTGCCCAACGGCCTGTGATGATATAATCAGCCTTGCCTGTACCGTTCATAAAGTTGAGCGGAATGGCTGCAAACTGAGTTGATGCGCCGCCCTGGAGGAACAGAACCTTGTAGTTGTCGGGAACATTGTAGATCTCACGAACAAGAGCCTCTGCGGAATCGATGATTCCCTGAAAAGCCTTTGAACGGTGCGACATCTCCATAACCGATGTGCCTGTGCCGTCATAGTCCAGCATCTCTGCGGCAGCCTTGTTCAATACCGACTCGGGAAGCATGGACGGACCTGCTGAAAAGTTATATACTCTACCCATAATAAAACCTCCGATAGAATTAATATTTTACTGATTTATTATACCTTTATGTTAATTCTTTGTCAACTATGTTTTATTTGCATATTTTAAAATTGTTTACTCCCCTCTTTGAACAAAATGGTGAATAAACGAAAAAAATATGCTAAATTTATGTATATAGCGATATATTCGACGGATATTGTTAATTTTTGGGCTATGGGTACTTGAAAAATTTCCGGATTTGTTATAGAATAAGACGGATAGGAAAAAATATAAAATTCTGAAAGGAAGATCAATAATGGAAGCTCTTAACAAAAAGACCGTTGAGGATCTTGATGTAAACGGCAAGAAGGTTCTTGTTCGCTGCGACTTCAATGTTCCTCTCAAGGACGGCGTTATCACAAGCGACAAGCGTATTGTTGCTTCACTCCCGACGATCAAATACCTCATTGACCACAACGCAAAGGTTATCCTTTGCTCACATCTCGGCAGACCCAAGGGTGAATTCAAGCCCGAGTTTTCTCTCGCTCCCGTTGCCGTTCGCCTTTCCGAGCTGCTCGGCAAGGAAGTCAAGATGGCAAAGGATGTTGTCGGCGAAAGCGCACAGTCCCTCGCCGCTTCTCTCAATAACGGCGATGTAATGCTCCTCGAAAATGTTCGTTTCCACAAGGAAGAGACAAAGAACGATCCCGAGTTTTCAAAGAAGCTTGCTTCTCTTGCAGACCTTTATGTAAACGACGCTTTTGGTTCGGCTCACAGAGCGCACAGCTCAACAACAGGCGTTGCAGATTATCTCCCGGCAGCTTGCGGCTACCTCATTCAGAAAGAGATCGAGTTCATCGGCGGTGCTCTTGCTAATCCGAAGCGTCCGCTTGTTGCTATCCTCGGCGGTGCTAAGGTTTCCGACAAGATCGGCGTTATCACAAACCTCCTCGACAAGTGCGATACAATCATTGTCGGTGGCGGTATGGCATATACCTTCATGAAGGCTCTCGGCTACAGCATCGGTAATTCTCTTCTTGAAGAGGACAGAATCGACGACGCTATGAGCATGATGAACGCAGCCAAGGAAAAGGGCGTTAAGTTCCTTATTCCGGTTGACAACAAGGTCGGCAAGGAATATGATCCGAATACTGAGGCTATGATTATCGACAGCGATATTATTCCCGACGGCTGGATGGGTCTTGACATCGGTCCCAAGACGCAGGCTCTTTTTGCAGACGCTATCAAGGGCAGCGGAACGGTAATCTGGAACGGACCTATGGGCGTTTCCGAGTGGGATAACTTTGCAGCAGGTACAATCGCTGTTGCAACCGCCGTTGCAGAGTCCGGCGCTATCTCGATCATCGGCGGCGGCGACTCGGCCGCAGCCGTTCAGAAGCTCGGCTTTGCCGACAAGATGTCTCACATCTCAACCGGCGGCGGCGCATCACTTGAGTTCCTTGAGGGCAAGGAGCTTCCGGGCATCGCAGCTCTCAATGACAAATAATCGGAGGTAGTTAAAATGAATAAGTCACTTCGTAAAGCGGTTATCGCCGGTAACTGGAAAATGAATAAGACCCCTGCCGAGACAACGGCTCTCATCAATGAGATCAAGCCTCTCGTTGCAGACGCAGATTGCGATGTAGTTTGCTGCGTTCCCTATGTTGACCTTTTCGCGGCTATTGAAGCAGCTAAGGGCTCAAATGTCAAAATCGGCGCAGAGAACTGCCACTGGGCAGCAAGCGGTGCATTCACCGGCGAGGTTTCCGCAGAGATGCTCAAGGCTTGCGGCGTTGATATCGTTATCACAGGCCACAGCGAGAGAAGAACATACTTCGGCGACACAGATGTTACGGTTCACGACCGCACAAGAGCAGCTCTTGACAACGGCATGACTGTTATCCTCTGCGTAGGCGAATATCTTGAGCAGCGCGAGCAGAACATCACAATGGAGGTTGTTTCCTCTCAGGTCAAGATCGCTCTTGCAGGTGTAAGCAAGGAAGAACTTGACAGAATCATCATCGCATACGAGCCGGTTTGGGCTATCGGAACAGGCAAGACTGCAACAGCCGATCAGGCTGAGGAGGTCTGCAAGGCTATCCGTGAGCTCATCGCCGAGCTTTATGACAAGGAAGCTGCCGACAAATTTGTTGTTCAGTACGGCGGATCGATGAACGCCAAGAACGCAGACGAGCTTCTCGGCAAGGAGGATGTTGACGGCGGTCTTATCGGCGGCGCATCTCTCAAAGCTCCCGACTTTGCGGCTATTGTTAAGGCAGCAAGTAAATAAGCTTATTTAACGGGGACGCTTCAATGCGTCCCCTGATTTTTGCAATATTTCTGAAAGTGGTGATTTAACATGAAAAGACCGGTTGTATTATGTATCATGGACGGCTTCGGAATCAATCCGGGCGCAAAGGGAAATGCCATTGAGGCCGCTAATACTCCCAATCTTACAAAGCTTTTTAAGGAAAATCCCTGCACCCGGATCGGTGCTTCGGGACTTGATGTAGGTCTTCCGGACGGTCAAATGGGCAACAGCGAGGTCGGTCATACCAATATCGGCGCAGGCCGTGTTGTTTACCAGATGCTGGTTAAGATTTCAAAGTCAATTCAGGACGGCGATTTCTTCAAAAACGAGGCTCTCCTCAACGCCTGTGAAAACTGCAAGAAAAACGGAACGGCTCTCCATCTTGTAGGACTGCTTTCCGACGGCGGCGTTCACAGCCACATCGAACATCTTTACGGCTTGCTTGAAATGGCAAAGCGTGAGGGTCTTGACAAGGTTTATGTTCATTGTATCATGGACGGTCGTGATGTTTCCGTAACATCGGGCGTCGGCTTTATCAAGGATGTTTACGCTAAGACGAAGGAGCTTGGCGTCGGCGAGATTGCTACGGTAATGGGTCGCTACTACGCTATGGATCGTGACTTCGCATGGGACAGAGTTGAAAAGGCTTATGCAGCAATGGTTTACGGCGAGGGAATTCAGGCGGACTGCGCAGTTGACAGCATGAACGAATCCTACGCAAACGGCGTCACCGACGAGTTCATCGTTCCGACAGTTATCAACAAAAACGGCTTGATCAAGGCGAACGACAGCGTTGTATTCTTCAACTTCCGCCCCGACCGTGCAAGACAGATCACAAGAACCTTTGTTGACGAGAAGTTTGACGGCTTCGAAAGAAAGAACGGCTTCTTCCCGCTGACATATGTCTGCATGACTCAGTACGACGAAACAATGCCGAATGTAAGCGTTGCTTTCCCACCGGAGGAGCTTAAAATGACTATGGGCGAGTACCTTGCTTCTCAGGGAAAAACTCAGCTCAGAATCGCCGAAACGCAGAAATATGCTCATGTTACATTCTTCTTTAACGGAGGAGAAGAAAAAACCTTTAAGGGTGAGGACAGAATTCTTATTCCCTCCCCCGATGTTCCGACCTTTGACCTCAAGCCCGAAATGAGCGCATATGAGGTTTGCGACGCAGTCTGCGAGCAGATCAATTCCGGCAAATACGATGTTGTTATTCTCAACTTTGCCAACTGCGACATGGTTGGTCACACAGGCATCTTTGAGGCAGCCGTTAAGGCAGTTGAAGCCGTTGACGAGTGCGTAGGCAGAGTTTGCGACGCAGCTCTCGGCATGGGCGGCGCAGTGCTTATCACCGCCGACCACGGCAACGCAGACAAGATGATCGGCGAGGACGGCAAGCCCTTTACGCCGCACTCAACCAATCCCGTTCCTCTCTGTGTTGTGGGCTATGACTGTGAGCTTAAGGAAACAGGCAAGCTCTGCGACCTTGCTCCTACAATGCTTCAGATCATGGAGCTTCCCCAGCCTAAAGAAATGACCGGAGAATCAATGATCAAGACGGTAAAATAACAAAAAAGCATAAAGCAAAAGCCCCGGATTTTCACGCTTAGTGATCCGGGGCTTAATTTTATAAATTATTATTAAAGATCGTATTCTGCCGCAACATCTGCGATTTTGACAGGCATACCCGTCTCAAGAGACTTCTTGGCGGCGATACCGATAAGCACGGGCTGAAGTCCGCATTCAAGACCTACAGCGATCGGCTTGTCGTTAACAACACAGTCAACGAACTGAGAAACCTCCTCAACATATGCTCCCATGTATCTCTCAAGGAAGAAGTTGAGCGGAACCTCGCCGTGAACGCCGTTAGCGTCGGAAACAACCGCCGTTGATTCGGAGTCGTTTGAAATTGCAACCTGACCGAGCGAGCCGAACGCCTCAACTCTCTGGTCGTAGCCGTAGCTTGCACGGCGGCAGTTATCAATAACTGCGATTGCGCCGTTAGCGAGCTTCATGGAGATAACGGCCGTATCAATGTCGCCCGCCTCGCCGATTGCCGGGTCAACAAGAACTGCGCCGTATGCGAATACCTCCTCGACCTCAGAGCCGGACATAAAGCGTACCATATCGAAATCATGAATAGTCATATCAAGGAAAATTCCGCCCGAAACCTTGATGTAGCTTACCGGCGGTGCACCCGGGTCACGGGAGCAAACCTTGAGGATATTAAGGTCACCTATCTGACCGCCCTCAACTGCCTTTCTTGCAGCCTTGAAGTTATGGTCAAAGCGGCGGTTGAAGCCAACCTGATACTTAACATTGCTGTTTTCAAGAGCCTTTTTAACCTCAAGAATCTTATTTACATCATGGTCGATCGGCTTCTCGCAGAAAATGTGCTTTCCGGCGGCAATAGCCTCCAAAGAAATCGTCGAATGTGTGTCGGTTGATGAGCAGATAAGAACCGCCTGAATGTCCTTATCCTCAAGAATCTTGTGATAATCGGTGTAAAACTCGTTTACTCCCAGACCCTTTGCCCATTCCTTTGTCTCGTCATTGAGAAACGGATCGGCAATGGCCTTGACCGTAGCCGACTTGACATATCTCATAATTGATTCGCAGTGCACCTTACCGATACGACCTGCGCCGATAATACCAACATTTAACATAGCTTTACGCCCTCCTGATTATATTGTGCCGTCCCATGTGGAAACTTCTGTTTTCTTCATCTCTTCCTCGTCGAACCAGCGTGTAGTTACGCACTTGCTCTCGGTGAAGAAGCGGTATGCGTCCTTGCCGAGGCAGTGAAGATCGCCGAAGAATGAATCCTTATGACCTGCGAACGGGAAAAATCCGATGGGAACGGGAATGCCGACATTTACGCCGACCATGCCGCCGTCGGTGTGACGGACGAACTCACGGGCATAGTAACCGTTCTGAGTGAAGATAACCGAGCCGTTGGCATACGGGTTAGCGTTCATAACGGCAAGACCCTCTTCAAAATTCTTAACTCTCTTGATGCAAAGCACCGGACCGAACACCTCGTCGCGGCCGATAGTCATATCCTCCGTAACATGGTCAAAGATAGTCGGACCGACATAGAAGCCGTTTTCGTAGCCCTCAACGACACAGTTTCTGCCGTCAAGTAAAAGCTCTGCGCCCTCTGCAACGCCCTTGTCGATATCCGCAAGAACCTCCTTGAAGTGCTTTTCATATGTGATTGGGCCGAGCTTTGAGGTCTTGTCATATGCAGGACCTATCTTGATTCCCTTAGCCTGCTTTACAAGCTCTGCAACAAACTTGTCCGCAATGCTCTCCTCAACGACGCAGCAGCTCAAAGCCATGCATCTTTGACCTGCGCAGCCGAATGCGGAGTTCATAACTCCTGCCGCCGTCCTCTCGATCGGAGTATCGGCAAGCACAAGCGCATGATTCTTAGCCTGACAAAGGCACTGAACCCTCTTGCCTGCGCTTGCGGCCTTTTCATATATAAGCTTGCCAACGGGAGTTGATCCGACAAATGTAATACCTCTGACATCGGGGCTTTCGAGAATCGTATTGATCTCGTTTCTTGAGCAGGTTACAACATTGATAACGCCGTCGGGAACGCCGGCTTCCTTATAAAGCTCGGCAATTCTGAGAGCGGTTCTCGGAGTAAGACTTGCCGCCTTGAGAACCATTGTGTTGCCGCACGCAATACAGGTCGGAGCCATCCAGCCAAATGGAATCATAGCCGGAAAATTGACGGGAACGATGCCTGCGAAAACACCCATCGACTCACGGTACTTAACTGTGTCGTAGCCTCTTGAAGCGTCCATAACGCTCTCGCCCATCATGAGCGAGGGAACCTGAGTTGCAAGCTCCGTACCCTCCTTAGCCTTGAGAACATCTCCCTCGGCCTCAGCCCATACCTTACCGTTTTCCTCGGCAACGAGCATTGTAAGCTCATCCATATGCTTGATGAGAAGATCACGGATGTTATAAAGAATCTGCGCTCTTTTTATAGCCGGAGTTGCGCTCCAACCCGGGAAAGCTGCCTTAGCCGCCGCAATTGCACCGAGAACCTCGTCGTTGGTGCAGCACGGAGCATAGCCTGTTGTCTCACCCGTGCTGGGATTGACAAGAGTGTAGTATTTGTCTGTCTTTGATTCAACATATTCGCCGTTGACAAAGTATTTGAGTTTTTCTGCGGACATTGTTACATCTCCTTGTATGTTATTCTAATTTTAACTTATTTTACTGTCTTTCCTTTGAGGAAAAACTCGGTCGGTTTCTGCTGACCTTTAATCAGTCTATCTGTCCAAGCCTTTCCTACAGGGATATCTATTATAATCAAAGTCCTGCCTTTTCTGCAATGTAGGCTCTTGCCATCTTTGCATACTTGAACGGGTTTGCGATTGCGGGATCTTGCTCCGCTTCAACGAGCATCCAGCCCTCGTAGCCCGTTTCGTCAAGAACATCGAAAATCGGCTTGAAATCGATAGCTCCGTCACCGGGAACGGTAAAAGCACCCATGCGAACGCCCTGAAGGAATGACTTGTGCTCATCCTTGACCTGCTTAACGATCTCCGGGCGGATATCCTTGAGGTGAACATGCTTGATCCTCTTGGCATACTTTTTGAGAACTGCCATGTAATCCTCGCCGCAATATGCGAGGTGACCGGAATCGAAAAGAAGATACACGGCGTCGGGATCGCACATATCCATCATCTTGTCGATTTCCTCGGCGGTCTGAACAACCGTACCCATATGGTGGTGATAAACAAGCGTAATGCCGTATTCCTTGGCGATGTTACCGAGCTTTGAAAGTCCGTCGGTGAACTTCTTCCACTCCTCGTCATTCATGACATATTTATTTTCAAAAACAGGCGTATCCATCTGTCCCTGAATGCTGTAGCTCTGCTCCGAAGCTCCTATTCTTTTTGCTCCGCAGCCCTTAAGAAACTCGCAATTCTCTCTGAAATCCTTCTCAACCTCTTCAAAGGGCTTTGTAAGAATGAATGAAGAGAACCAACGGTTAGCGATCTGAAGTCCCCTGATATCAAGATACTCGTGCATTTTCTCAACGGTCTTGGGATACTTGTTGCCGATCTCACAGCCCTCAAAACCGGCAAGTGCCATTTCGCTTACACACTGTTCAAAGGTGTTTTCGCTGCCGAGATCGGGCATATCGTCGTTTGTCCAACCGATCGGAGCAATGCCGAGCTTAATTTTTTTTGCGTCCATGTTACCTCTCCTTAGTTAACGAATTGCATAGTAAGATTTTTCCGTTAGGTGTTGACTTAATACTTTTTCGCCTCAGAAAGCTTCTGCGTCCTTTCGGCAAGAGCCTCCCTACCCTTTTCAGTACGGGGTATATCCGAGCAGCCGACATTCCACCAGCCGCCGTAGCCGTCCGTCATGGATTTCGGAAGAACCTTTATATCAATGAGCACGGGTTTTGTCTGCTTGAGCGAATCAAGCACCGCCGCCTCAAGCTCATCCATAGTCCTTGCGGTGTATGCGACATAGCCGTAGCCTCTTGCACATGCGGCATAGTCGATATTCATGAATTCGCCGTCTCTGATCGGCTTGTCGCCGTCACGATAGCGAACCTCGGTGCAGAGCGAATCGACGCCCTGTCCCATTTGAAGGTTGTTGATGCAGCCGAATGAAGCATTGTCAAAGAGCATGATGTTTATCTTCTTGCCCTCCTGCAATGCGGTTATCATCTCGGAATGGAGCATATTGTAGCTGCCGTCACCCGTAAAGGCATATACCTCCTGATCGGGGCAAGCAAGCTTTGAGCCGAATGCGCCTGCAATCTCATAGCCCATGCAGGAATAACCGTACTCCATGTTATAGGAATAGAGCTTATCGGTTGTCCACATCCTCTGCATACAGCCGGGAAGAGAGCCTGCCGCACCGACCGCAACTGCGTCAGTCGGGATAAGCTTACGAATAAGCGCAAGTGCAGCAGTCTGAGTGATAACTCCGCCCGTTGCCTTTACGAAGCCCTCAACCGCATCGGGCATACGGTTCGGGATTTCGGGAGTGTAGCCCTCGCCGTAATGCGTTGCCGCAAGACGAGCCATTTCCCTGTCCCAATCCGCCTTTGCGTCTGCAATCTCGGTCGTATAAGCCGACTTGTAGCCGTCAAGATATTTTTCAAGAGCTGACACGCCCTCCTTTGCGTCGGCTACCATCTTTATACTGTCAAGCTTGCCGCCGTGGAATGCGCTGGCGTTTATCGTTACAACCTGAGTATCGGCATAGAGCCACTTTGACGAGGTCGTGAAGTCTGAAAATTTCGTTCCGATACCGATTATCAAATCAGCGTCTGCGGCAAGCACATTTGCGCTTGAATTGCCCGTTACGCCAATACCGCCGACATTGAGGTAATGGCTCGATTCGATAGCGCTTTTACCTGCCTGCGTCTCGGAAAACGGAATGTTATGCTTCTCGCAGAAAGCCTTTACCTGCTCGCCGGCAAACGAGTATCTTACGCCGCCGCCGACAATAACAAGGGGCTTTTTGCTCTTTTTGATTTCCTCTGCAACCGCCTTGACCTCATAGTCGCACGGAATCTGCCTTGGAATAAAATGAACTCTTTTTCTGAAAAATTCAACGGGATAGTCAAAGCTTTCACCCTGAACATCCTGACAAAGAGCAATCGCCGCTGCGCCTGTGTGCGCCGGATCGGTGAGAACTCTCATAGCGTTGGTGAGTGCCGTCATGACCATTTCGGGACGGGTAATACGGTCAAAATAACGGGTGACCGCCCTGAAAGCGTCGTTAGTTGTGCAAGTACTGTCGTGAAGCTGCTCGACCTGCTGAAGAACGGGGTCGGGCTGACGGCTTGCGAATGTGTCGCCCATGAAAAGGAGAAGCGGAATATTGTTGACCGTGGCAGTAGCCGCCGCCGTAACCATATTCGCCGCACCGGGACCTATCGACGACATACAGGGTATGATTTTAAGTCTGTTGTTCATCTTGGCGTATGCCGTTGCAGCCTGAGCCATACCCTGCTCATTCCTGCCCTGCATAACCTTTATTGAATGCTGAGCCTGAGAGAGAGCCTCGCCGACTCCGAGAACACAGCCGTGACCGAAAATAGCATAGAAAAGCTCTACAAATTTGCTTTCAACGAGCTTTCCGTCCTGCTCAATGGCAACAAACTGATTGTCAAGGTATCTGACGATCGCCTCACCGGCAGTCAATCTTATTGTTTTCATGTCTTGTTATCCTTTCTTTGAGGATGTGAAAATATAGATATTAGATGTTGGATTGTAGATATTGGATTTTTTGTTGCTTTTCCATTATCAGGCTCTTGCTACCATTTCGCCGTATTTATCCTTTTCGTCCTTGATAAACTCTTTAACCTCATCAACCGTCGGCATGAAGAGCGAGCAGCCGTGAGCGGCAACAAGCATTGAAGCCGAGGCACTACCAAGCTCAAGACAATCCATAATGTCGAGATCCTCCAGCAGTCCGTAAATGAATGCCGAGCCGTAGCCGTCGCCGCCGCCGAAGGACTTGAACGCCTTGACCGGGAACGGCTTGATCGAATACTCGCCGTCGGCAGTGTGAGCCGTCGAGCCTTGCTTGCCGTGCTTGATGATGACGATTTTGTTTCCCATCTTCATCCAGTGCTCGGCGGTTTCCCTGTCGGTTCTGCCGGGGGCGGAGATAGCCTCTGTAAGATCAAATTCCTCACGAGAGCCCATTACCATGTCGCTGTTTGAAGCGACGATAGAATAATATATTGCAATCTCGTCCGCATTCTTCCAGTTGTACGGGCGATAGTCAATATCGAAAATGATCTTTGTTCCTACCTTTTTCGCAAGGTACATGGCCTTGAGGCAAGCCTCTCTTGACGGACTCTGCGAAAGAGCCGTGCCGCTGATAAGGATAGCCTTTGCGCTCTTTATATAGTCCTCGTCAACATCGTCGGGGTGAAGCATAAGGTCGGCTATTCCGTCGCGGTACATGAGAATGCTGCTCTCATGCTCGGATTTTATTTCGGTAAAAGTAAGACCGAGCTTTTCGCCGCCCTTTGTGCGTACTACATGCGAAATGTCGATTCCCTCATCGGCAAAGAAATTCTCAACATAGGTTCCGAACTGGTCGTCGGAAACCTTGCCGATAAAGCCGACCTTTTTGCCCAGACGGGCAAGACCAACTGCGATGTTTGCGGGAGAGCCGCCGACATATTTCTTGTAATTTTCGCACTTATCGAGCGTGTTGTAGTAATCCGTCGGGTTGAAATCTATCGCGATTCTGCCGATCGGAATGAGGTCAAGCTCCCTTGACTCGTCAAAATCAATGTATTTCATATTGAAACCTCCGCTATATCAATAAATAATTAACCGATGTGAATTCCTCGTTTTTCTCTCTTTTCGGCAAGCTCAACGGTAATTTTTTCCATCTTTTCGCCGACAAGGTCATAGGACTTGAGAGGAATGATGCTGAGCATAAGGCTGATGCCCGGAACGATCGAAATGAGCGAGAACATAGCGTATCTCATTGTCGTTGAAAGATCCGTTGCGGCAACAACTGCGGTTTTTTCGAGCATCTGCGCCGGGTCAAGGCCGATTGCAAGGTACATAACGATGATGCCTGCCGTTGCGATAGCGTTGCCGAGCTTGTTGACAAAGCCCTGGCAAGCCGAGCCGAGTCCCGTCTCTCTGAAGCCTGTTTCCCACTCCATGTAGTCAAGGCTGTCGGCAACCATCGCATAGGATACGACATTGAGAACGCCGAGAGGTACAGCCGAGATGATAAGAAGAGGAATGCAGATGAAGAAGCTGAGCTTACCTGTGATTACAAAGTAACCGATGAGCGAGGTAAGAATGCTTGCGCCGAAACCGAAAATGCTGGTAGTGACAACTATCTGCTTATAATTGAACTTTTTGATAAGAGCCGGCATAAAGAGCATTGCGCCGAACATTCCGACAGCCGAGCAGACCGAAAGAATTGTGCTGACGGTAGAAATGCTGCCGGAAATCGCCTTTGACCTCTCCGCTGCGTTCATCGTGCTGAGATCGCCACCGATATAAACGGCGTAACGAGCAACATGAACCGAAGCCGCCTGAAGCATATATCTGCCTGAAGAAAGGATACCCATGATGATAACAAGCATAAGCGGCTTGCACTTAAAGATTCTCGAAAGCTGAGAAGGCTCGCCCTTAACATGCTTCTTGTCGGGAATAACGACACGCTCTTTGACATGGGGATAGGAATTTACAAAGAGGATAATGCCGATAACAGCAGCGAAAAATGCGATGAGTATGTACTTCATCTTGTCATAGTTGAGTGCGCCGGTAGCCGAATCAACCTCGGTAAATTTGTTAAAAAATGACTGAACGACCGAGTTTTTGGAAACCTCCATCTTTGCGCACATAGCCGGAAGCGCAAAGCCTGCAATAAGATAAAGAGCCATAGGGATCGCCGAGCCGACGCCGTTAAAGGTACGGGCAACAGAAATGAGGTTGCCTCGCTCGTTCGGGTTCGGAGTCATAACATTCGGCAGACTCCAGAACGGAACATCGGCAGCGGTATATATCATACCCCACATGACATAAACAAAGCCGGCATAAACCATAAGCCCTGTTTTGTCAAGATTGGGACAATAGAACATAAGGAAGGTAAGCAAAGCGATGGGAACCGCCATAAAAACAACATAGGGCTTCATTTTGCCCCAGCGTGTTGTGTGACGGTCAACGATCATGCCCATAAGCGGATCGTTGATCGCATCCCAAACTCTCGCCAAAAGCATAAGCAAAAGAACGAAAATAAGGGGAAGCTTCATAACATTGGTATAGAAATCCGAAATGTACGAGGACATTACGCTGTAAATCATACCCTGTCCAAGACCTGCGAGACAGAACATACGAAACTCTTTTGTTTCGACAAATTTTTCCTGCATCACATCGCTGCGACCGGCTTTTGCCGCAGATTTTTTTGATTTGCTTGCCATATTAAAACTCCTTGATATCAATTTGACAGATTATCCTAAGGCTGCACATCATTTGTGCGATGTTTGCCTTAATCTATCCTTGCCATTTTAACATATATTACCGTTTCTTGCAATATAAAATATTGAATTTTAACAAAAAAATTGATATTGTATAGCAAACAAATGCCCTCCCCTTTTTTCAAGAGAAAGGCAATTAAAGCAATACCGCACAAATCGGTTTGCGCAATTTGTGCGGTAAATTTCTTAATTAAAATGAGAAGCCGGAGAACTCAACAGAGGTCTTAGCGACGCCCGATGCGGACTTGATTGTAACAACATACTTAACATTTGTCATTGAAACATCCCAGTCGTAGGATACATTGAGAGAAACAATGTTACCTGTCTTGGAGTTTACCGTAGCGGTAATCTTGATGTTCTTGTTGTTCTCTGTTACGCTCTCAACCGATGCGCCGTCGGCATTGTTGATACCTGCATGGATATTGGCAGCGTTCTTGTAGTCAAAAGCGGTCTTATCGCCTGTGCCGGAATAAAGACCTGTTCTGCCGAGAGCCGTAGTGTCGCTCTTGCTTGATGCGCTTGCCGTGCTGGTGCCGTTCTTGAGAGTCATTGTGATGACATAGTTGTCGCCGCTCTGCTTGCAGGTTGCTGAGCTGACATCGGCAGCTGTAAGAGAAGCCTTTGAGATCTCACCGACCTTGCCCTTTGTGTTCTTATATTCGGTTGTGCCTACTCCGAGGAAATCGTTAACTGTTTCGACAACGATCGACATCTTAAGGAGTGCGCCGCCCTCAAGGTTGCTCAGAGATGTTACTCTCTTCTTTGAGAAGCCTGCCTTGGAGTTAACCGCCTTGTTAACAGCTGCATTGTAATATGCAACGATGTCGGCTGCCGACGAAGGAACCTTGGAAGCAGTGCTGCTCGATGAAGAGCTGCTTGAAGACGAGCTGCTTGATGAGCCTGAGCTTGCGTTTGTGCTTGCGCCGGCGTCTGTAGTTGCGCCCGCATCGGCATTTGAAACATCTGTTACGGAAGCGTCTGCCGACGGATCTGCCGCAGGATCAACCGAAGGATCTGCCGACGGATCTACCGAGGGATCTTCCGAAGGATCAACGCTGCCGTTTGCGGAAGAATTAGCCGCATAAGCCTTAGCTGCGTCCACCTTGGCCGTGCTGATCTTGCCGATACTGATTACCGATGTAACCGACACTGCAATAACGCAAAGCAGCGCAGTCACGCATTGGATAACTGTTTTCTTCATAAGTTACTTACCCCAATCTTTCAAATTCTTCAATTTCTGTCAAAAGACATACGCATTATATCACATGATTAAAATAAAATCCAGTATATTTATACATTTTTTTAAAAATTTTTATCTATCCTTTAAAATTCATATCTTTTTCATAGATTTTTACTTATATATATGTTATAATACATTTTGTTTGCAAAATAATGCCATGTAATCATCTGCCATCGGCATCTGAAATCCAAAATCTTTCTTGGTGGTGTTCATTTGAGTAAAAAATTCATTTCATGGAACGTTAACGGCATAAGAGCCTGCATGACAAAAGGCTTTATGGACGCTTTCAATGCGCTTGACGCAGATATTTTCTGCCTTCAGGAAACCAAAATGCAGGAGGGTCAGCTCGTTCTGAAGCTTGACGGCTATCATCAATACTGGAGCTATGCCGAAAAAAAGGGCTATTCCGGCACTGCAATCTTCACCAAGGACGAGCCTCTGAGCGTCAGCTATGGGCTGGGCATTGAGGAGCTCGACACCGAGGGCAGGCTCATCACGCTTGAATTTGACGATATATATTTTATTACGGAATATGTTCCAAACGCTCAGGACGGACTGAAAAGAATCGATCACCGTATAAAATGGGAGGACGCTTTCAGAGCCTATGTCTCGGAGCTTCAAAAGAAAAAGCCCGTCGTTTTCTGCGGCGACCTCAATGTTGCTCACAATGAAATCGACCTAAAAAATCCGAAATCGAACCGAGGTAACGCAGGCTTCTCCGACGAGGAAAGAGGAAAATTCAACGAGCTGCTCGGCGCAGGCTTCATCGATACCTTCCGCTATTTTTATCCCGACCTCGAAAGTGCCTACAGCTGGTGGTCATATCGCTTCAAGGCGAGGGAAAAGAACGCCGGCTGGCGTATAGACTATTTCTGCGTTTCAAAGGCTCTTGAACCGAGGCTTGAGAGCGTAAAAATACACTCCGAAATTTACGGCTCGGATCACTGTCCGGTCGAACTTGTTTTAAAATAAGAGGGGCTTTCAATGACAAAGAAAAACAAAAAAATCATCATAATTCTTTCGGCTGTGCTTGCCGTTTGCCTTGTCTTTACCGGGCTTACCTTCAGCAAAAGCTTCACAGGTAAGCTTTTCGGCGGAATGGGCACCGACCACGGCGAGCCTCTTTCATCGGTAGTGAGCACGGAATTCAAATCCGACTATCCGCTCGTTCAAACTCAGCAGGAAAATATTTTTTACGAAGCCTTTCCCGACGGAACTTTTAAATATTATAAATATGCCGACAAGGAAATCGTAGAAATTACAAATATAAGAACGAAGGAAATCAGCATAACCTGCAGCTATCAGAAAATCCCAATGACCCTCTATTATCTTGAGGATACCGATGTCGGCACGATCGGCTACGGCCTTTTTAATTCCAAGCAGGACAGCGGCGTAAAGACCTTCTCCTACATCTTTGCCCGTCTTGTCGATTGCCCCGCCTCCTATGAAAGCTCGGCTCGAACCGATTATGTTCTCTTTCTCGATATGGACGCCGAGGACGCATACAAGGTTGACAAAACCTATTCGGACATTTACTCGTTCGACCTCGCTTCGGGAACTGCGACGCTTATCGTTTCCTCAAGAGACAGAACGGTTCAGGAGGACGCAACGCAAAACGAAAATTGGACGGTATTCACCGACAGCTCGGTAAACTGCATGAGCAAATACGACTGGTTCGCCTCAACGAGATATCATGACACCAACGCCGAAACGGTTCTTTACGACTTCATGTCAGTCGAAAGCTCAAGAAGCATCAGAAAAGCGGAATCGACGGAATTCGTCAATTCCCCCTCCTATCAATTCCGTGAAAAGGACGGCGCATATTACTGCTTCGCAAGCACGGACGATGGCTTCAGCCTTGTCAAAAACGGCAACAAGAACGAACCGCTCAAAGAATTCAGTGGCAAGTTCACCGATTATCTTGTCAGCGATCATTTTATCTTCGACCCGGCCGAAACAGAATTCACCGATATGTTTACCGGCGAAACCCTTTCGGGCAAAAAGACTAATTTCAGTTCGCTTTCGGGCTTCATCGCCTCCCCCGGCGGAAAGGATTTCATCGTCTTCTGTGACGGCGATAAGCAAGCTATGGTAATCTACAACACTGAGGAAAACAGCGCAAGGATCATTTCCGACAGTGATATATTCAGCAGCGGATTCTGCAACTACTGCTTCCTCAGCAATCAAACGGTTCTTGTGTCGAGTCTTGCCGAGGACGGCACTGCGATAAACCGAATCATCAAAACAGATGCCGATTAAAGGCAGTAACAAAATAAACGGAGGGAATACAATGTCAAAAAGAGAGGATTATATCTCATGGGACGAATACTTCATGGGCGTTGCTCTGCTCGCCGCCAAGAGAAGTAAGGACCCGAACACGCAGGTCGGAGCCTGCATTGTTAACGAAAACAAAAAAATCATGTCGGTAGGCTATAACGGCTTCCCGATAGGCTGCAGCGACGACGCTTTTCCGTGGGACAGAGCGGCAGACAAGGAGTATGACACAAAATATCCGTATGTTTGCCACGCCGAGCTTAATGCGATACTCAACAACGCCGGCGCACCGTTGAACGGCTGCAGCGTTTATGTTGCTCTTTTCCCCTGCAACGAATGCGCCAAGGCGATAATTCAATGCGGTATCAAAAAGGTTTTCTACCTTTCCGACAAATACAACGGCACAAGCGGCAATCTCGCTTCAAAGCGTATGTTTGACGCCGCCGGGGTGGAATATGTACAGCTAAACCTCAAACACAAAGAAATTACTATCAACTTTGACGAAAGCCTTGTATAATTTGCTTTTTTGTGATATATTTAATAGGTTAATATAAATCCAATTTCTGAAAGGAATGAAAATATGGGTCTTCTTAAAAAAATCTTCGGCGATTATTCCGCTAAAGAAGTTAAACGGGTAATGCCGATAAAGAATAAGGTGCTTGACCTTGAGGAGGAGTATTCCAAGCTCACCGACAAGGAGCTTCAGGCAAAAACTCCCGAATTCAAGGAAAGGCTTGCAAACGGAGAAACGCTCGACGATATTCTTCCCGAGGCTTTCGCCGCCTGCCGTGAGGCTTCGTGGCGTGTGCTCGGCATGAAGCATTTCCCGGTTCAGGTCATCGGCGGCATCGTCCTGCATCAGGGACGCATCGCCGAAATGAAAACAGGTGAAGGTAAAACTCTTGTTGCTACTCTCCCCGCTTACCTCAATGCCCTTTCGGGTGACGGCGTTCATATCGTTACGGTCAACGATTATCTTGCCCGCCGTGACTCCGAATGGATGGGCAAGCTTTACAAATTCATGGGTCTTAAGGTCGGCCTTATCGTTCACGGACTTGACAACGACGAGCGCAAGGCTGCCTACGCCGCAGACATAACATACGGAACAAACAACGAGATGGGCTTCGACTATCTTCGTGACAACATGGTTCCCTACAAGGAGAACAAGGTTCAGAGGGGTCACAATTTTGCGATCGTCGATGAGGTTGACTCGATACTTATCGATGAGGCTCGTACTCCGCTTATAATTTCAGGCCGAGGCGACCGTTCAACCGAGCTTTACACCCTTGCCAACAGCTTCGTTCTCACCCTTACAAAAGCAGTTGTCAAGGAGATAGACTCCAAGCAGAATGCAGAAGATGTAGCCGACGGCGACTATATCGTTGACGAGAAGGCAAGAAGCGCATCGCTCACCAAGAGCGGTATCGCAAAGGCCGAGGCATATTTCAATGTTGAAAACCTTATGGACGCAGAGAATATGACTCTCCTCCATCACATCAATCAGGCAATCAAGGCCGTAGGCGTTATGCGCCGTGATATCGACTATGTCGTTAAGGATAATCAGGTGCTTATTGTCGATGAGTTCACAGGTCGTATCATGCTCGGCAGACGGTATAACGAAGGCCTTCATCAGGCAATCGAGGCAAAGGAAGGCGTTAAGGTCGAGCACGAGAGCAAAACTCTTGCAACCATCACATTCCAGAACTATTTCCGTCTTTACAAAAAGCTTTCCGGTATGACAGGTACGGCTATGACGGAAAGTCAGGAATTCCAGGAGATCTATTCCCTTGATGTTGTTGAGATCCCGACCAACAAGCCGATGATTCGTATTGACAATCACGACCTTGTTTACAAAACGGAAGCCGCAAAATACAATGCACTCATCAATCAGGTTCTTGAATGTCACGAAAAGGGTCAGCCGGTGCTTGTAGGTACGGTTTCAATTGAAAAATCCGAGATACTTTCCAAGCTTCTCAAATCAAGAGGAATCAAGCATGAGGTTCTCAACGCCAAGTTCCACGACAAGGAAGCCGAAATCGTTGCTCAGGCAGGTAAATTCGGTGCAGTTACCATCGCAACCAACATGGCAGGCCGTGGTACCGATATCATGCTCGGCGGTAACTCCGAGTTCCTTGCAAAGGCAGCTATGCGTCGCAAGGGCTATTCCGATGAAATGATCGTGGAAGCAACGGGCTTCGCCGAGACAGACGACGAAGAAATCATCAATGCGAGAAAAGAATACGCAGAGCTTGAAAGCTCCTTTAAGGATTCAATTAAGGAAGAGGCGGAGAAAGTTCGTGAAGCCGGCGGACTCTATATTATCGGCACGGAACGCCACGATTCCCGCCGAATCGACAACCAGTTGAGAGGCCGTTCGGGTCGTCAGGGCGATCCCGGTGAAAGCCGCTTCTATCTTTCGCTTGAGGATGACCTTATGCGTCTCTTCGGCGGCGAAAGACTCCAGGGTGTTATGAGCACTCTCGGCGCAGATGAGAATATGCCTATCGACTCAAAGATGGTTTCACGCTCAATCGAATCCGCTCAGAAGAAGAAGGAGTCTCAGAACTTTGCAATCCGTAAAAATGTTCTCCAGTACGACGATGTTATGAACCGCCAGAGAGAGCTTATTTACGAGCAGCGTAACCGAGTTCTTGACGGCGAGGATCTCAAGGCGTCTATTCTCAAGATGCTTGACGAATCCGTAACGGAATCGATCGACTTCTATTGTGCGTCGGCTCTTCCGAAGAATGAATGGAACATTGCAGGACTTAAAGAAAAGTACCTCGGCTGGATAACCGAGCCGGACGACTTTGACGATATTGACGCATTTGACCGTGACGAAGCAAGAGAAATGCTTATCGAACGAGGTCACGAGCGTTACGAAGCCCGTGAAGAGGAGTTCACTCCCGAGATCATGAGAAGTCTTGAGCACATGATCCTCCTCAGAAATGTTGACACCTTCTGGATGGATCACATTGACGCAATGGAGGAGCTTAAGAGAGGTATCAACTTGCGTGCTTACGGTAACCAGGATCCCGTTGTCGCATACAGAATGGAAAGCTATGATATGTTCGACGAAATGAGCAATTCGATTCGTGAGAACACAGTCCGTCAGATGCTCACCGTCCGCATCAGAAGCGAGGAGGATACGAAGCGTGAGCAGACCGCCAAGGTTACGAGTGAGAGCGGTGCTTCCGACGGCAGCGAAAAAGGCAGAACCGTGCGCAAAAAGACCGCCCCCGGCCCGAACGATCCCTGCCCCTGCGGAAGCGGAAAGAAATATAAAAAATGCTGCGGCAATCCCGCAAACCATGGTAAATAAATAATCAAGGGCGGCTCAATAACCGCCCTATTCTTAACAGGTAAATTTATTGAATAAAGGACTGTTGACAATGAAATGTATCGCAAAATATATTTCCGCACTTCTTTCCCTCATATTTTGCTTTGTTTTTACATATCCAGCTATGATAAAGCAGGTTCAGGAGCAAAAGCAGGTTGATATTCAGGAGCAGCTTGACCGCATTGAACAGCTTGAAAAGGACTACAAGAGCGGCAATTACACCAAGGTTGACGAAAACTCATTCTGTGATTTTGATCTTGACAAAGCTTGCGCCGACGGCGTTAAATTCAACGAGGTTTCGTTTCTCGGCACTCACAACAGCTATCAGAAGGAATGCGTCCCGGCGAGGCAAAAGCTCTTTCAAAACGCTTCAATCGTAACCTTCGGACTCGTCAAGGCAGATAAAGCAACCTTTTCCTCGGACTATCTTACAGATCAATTCAATCTCGGAATCAGAAGCATAGAGCTTGATGTTGAAACGGTTGTTGATGACGGCAAGGTTAGCTTTGTCTGTTCTCACGCTCCGGTTCTTGACATGCCGACGCATTGCTATGACTTTGCGCTTGCGCTCAAAGAAATCAAGCTTTGGTCGGATGCAAATCCCGATCATCTCCCGATAACAATAATAATCGAACCGAAAAAAGACTTCATTCCCGAAAAGAATATGCGCTATTTCAAGTGCAAATATGCAAACGAGCTTGGCGAGCAGGCAAAGGAGATTCTCGGCGATACGCTCATAACCCCTGCCGATATGATAGGCGAATACTCCTCGTTTAAGGAAATGCGTGAAGCCGACGGCTGGATGACGCTCAAAGAAGCAAGAGGTCATGTCATGCTTCTGCTTCATGACACGACCGTGACGGACAAATATATTCAGCAGGACACTTCAATAAAAACTCAGGCTATGTTCCCGATGCTGCGCTACGACAGCCGAGATAAGGACTATGCATCGTTTCTGCTGATCAACAAGGCAAGCGATATCCAAGTTCAGGCCGATGAGGTTCTCGAAAAAAAGCTTATTGTAAGAACGAGGTCGGACAACTTCGGTTCATACAATGAATCCGAATCAAATATTGCCCTCAACAGCGGCGCACAGATCGTTTCGACCGACTATCCCCCGAAGGCGGATATGTCAAAAGCCGAGCGAGTCGTAACCTTTGATGGCGGATATACGGTCAGTGTTGTAAAATAAGGGGTGACAAAACATGGAAAACAACTGGAATACAACACTTCCATATATCAGAGGAAGCGGAAATGACGACACAGTACTTACATCGCAAAACCATTATATTAAGTTTTGGCATTATTTTCTTGGAATAGATGTAATAGCCGCAAATGATGAAGATGTTTCAAAAATAAAAGCAACAAGCGAATTTCAAAACATGCCCTGCTACCCAGACAGCGGATATGTAAAAGAAATAAACGGAATAATAACTGCAAAAATATCAGATAAATAATCCCTCAAAAAAGCCTATCGCCCGTGAAAACCTCACGGGCGACTTTTTATCCCATATATTTCCCGGCATAATAATTATACCGTGCTTCAAATTCTTCGTTGTTATGCTTAAATTTATCAAGTGTTTCATGGAGATTGAGGTTGTGCTCGGCGGCATCAATAACGCAGCCGGCAATATTTGAGCAGTGATCGGAAACACGCTCAAAGTTCGTCAGTATATCCGACCATATGAACCCGGTTTCGATGCTGCATTCTCCGTTTCTCAATCTGCGAACATGAGCCGTTCGCATTTTCTCCTTCATATCGTCAACGACCTGTTCAAGCGGTTCAACCTCGCCGGCCTTTATGCGGTCATTGTTGATGAAAGCATCCATTGAAAGCTCAATTATCTCGTTGACCGCTGCGGAAATGTTTTCAAAATCCGCGGTGGCGTCCGAAGAAAGCTTAATTTTTTTAGCTGTCATTTCCTCCGCCGACTCAAGAACATTAACGGCATGGTCGGAAATTCTTTCAAAATCACCGAGCAGCTTGAGAAGCATGTTTGCCTCCTCACTGTCGTTATCGGTCAAGCGTTCTGCGCCTATTTTAACAAGATATGTTGCAAGCACATCTTCATATCTGTCGCATCTTTGCTCGTCCGCCCTTATGCTTTTTGCAAGCTCCTGAGTGTACGATGTGACCGCCGTTACACTGTTTTTGAATGATCGAGCCGCAATTTGAGCCATTTCGATCTCCTTAGTCCTGCACTGACCGATAGCGAGGGTCGGCGTGAGGATAAGGCGTTCGTCAAGCTCCACGGGATTTTCGTCGTTTTTCGAATCCGGAATAAGCTTTCTAACAAGCATTTCAAGCTTTTCGGAAAGAGGTAAAAACAGAATCGTATTCAGAACCTTGAAGCTCGTATTTATTATTGCAACGCTGACAAACGAAGCCGAGGAATCAAGAATTGCCGGCTTCAGCACTACCTTTATTATCCAAAAAACAGTTATCCAAACAACAGAGCCGATAAAATTTATAAGCAGGTGCGCCGTGGCGGCACGCTTTGCCTCCCTCTTTGTTCCGACTCCGGAAATCATCGCAGTTATGCAAGTGCCGATGCCGTCGCCCATAACTATCGGGATCGCTGCACCGATTGAAACCTGTCCCGTAACGGTCAATGCTTGTAAGATTCCGACCGAAGCCGAGCTGGACTGGATTATCGCCGTCAAAACCGTTCCTGCCAAAAGCCCCAAAAGCGGATTTTTAAACATGAGAAACATCTGACGGAACTCGGGAACCTCAGAAAGACCGGAAACGGCAGAGGACATTGACTCCATACCGAACATCAAAACGGCAAATCCGAGCAAAATAGCTCCGCTGTCCTTTTTCTTCGTATCCTTAACAAAAAGGTACAGCACTATTCCTACCAGCGCGAGCACGGGAGTGAACGAGGTCGGCTTGAGAAGCTGTATCCATAGATTATCGCTGTTTATTCCGCCGAGCGACAGTATCCAGCCTGTGACGGTTGTGCCGACATTTGCACCCATGATAACATTTATTGCCTGCCTGAGAGTCATAAGCCCCGAATTAACAAATCCGACCACCATAACCGTTGTTGCGGACGAGCTTTGAATGATCGAGGTAACTCCCAATCCTGTCAAAAATCCGGCGATTTTGTTTGATGTAAGCCTTTCAAGAACATTCCTGAGGCTGCTTCCTGCACGGCGTTCAAGAGCTTGTCCCATGACATTCATGCCGAAAAGGAAAAGACACAAGCCGCCGACCATAGTTAACGCATTAAAAATATCCATAGCATCACCAAGAAATAATATTGTCTTAGTATTTTCTTTTATTCAAGCAACCGCCGCATAAATTGCCGTGTCGCATTATTTCACCTCAACGCCTATCTCATCGGAAATTTTTCCCGATCTTCTGTCCTCGACATAGCTTGAGGTTGTCGGAATGACGAAGCTGAAAGCTGACGGAATAACCTCGAAAACACTGTCCGTAACAAAGTCACATTCGCCGTCAACATTGACCGAGGCCGGTGTATCGCTGTGAACGGTCATCTTTCTGCCTCTGATATATGTAGTCTCCGGCCATTTAAAATGTCTGCCCTTTTTATAATTGCTTATCTGAGAAACAAGTCTCGGAATCTTCATCGCCTTAACGATTGAAAAATCAAGCAAGCCATCATCCGGAACGGCGTAAGGTCCTGCCTGATATCCTCCGCCGTAGAAGCGGCTGTTTCCACAAAAAGCAAAGACAAAATCATCCGTTATCGGTTCGCCGTCGTCAATCGTTACCGTAAAGCGATTTGATGTTTTCGACTTCAAACAATAAAGCAGCGACGCCGTGTAAGCGGATTCGCCCGTAAGCCACGGAATCTTTTTGAAATCGGCCTGCTTTGAGCAAACCTCTGCGTCAAAGCCCATTGAGCACTGATTGACGGCAATTCTGTCGCCGCACCTGATAGCGTCAATCTTTATCGCCGTTCCGTCTATCTGCGCTCCGATATCGGCAAACTGCTCCTTTGTTCCGAAAAGACGAATAAAATCATTTCCCGAACCGAGAGGGACTGCGGCAAATTCGACATTGTCATAGCCGTAGATCGCATTGACGATATCGTATATCGTTCCGTCGCCGCCGCAGGCATAGATTCTTGTTTCTTCGCCGCTCTCGCCTATTTTTTTGCAATAATCGTGCGTATCCTGCGGAGAACTGCTGACATATACCTTGTACTCGATGTTTTTCTCTGCCGTCGCTTCCTTTATCTTCGGCATGACCGTCTCAAACGCCTTTCCCTTGCCTGCGTTCGGATTTATAATAAAAAGGTGCTTCATTCTCAAAAACCTCCCTTAAAATACATAAACAGCTGACATTTTATCATGCCGTTATAAAGCTTACGCCGTTTATCGGCCTTTCTGCCGAATTCTTTTTCAAACTCCTCGGACGGGCTGATAATATAATACGCCCAGCCGTGTTTTCTTATGAATTTTTCTCCCATTATTTTATAAAGCTTCTGGGCTTCCTCAATATCGAGCAGCCTTTCGCCATAGGGTGGATTGCAGATAACCGTACCCTTTTCGCTTTTCGGTTCAAAACAGCGTATATCGGCCTTTTCAAACTTGATTTTTCGCTCAACACCTGCACGCTTGGCATTGATTTTTGCAATTTCAAGCGCATCCTCGTCAATGTCCGAGCCGTAGGCGATAAAATCAGTATCGTAATTCACAAGATCTCTTGCACGGTTTCGCTCGTCTGTCCACACCTTTTCGTCAATAACATCCCAACGCTCGGCAGAAAAATATCTGTTCACGCCGGGAGCTATGTTATGAACCATCATTGCACCCTCGATAAGAATCGTGCCACTGCCGCACATCGGGTCATACAGCGTATGATACGGGCGAAGCCTTGCGAGATCGCAGAGTGCGGCTGCAAGCGTTTCCTTAATCGGAGCGGCATTCGCCTGCGGACGGTAGCCTCTCTTGTGTAATCCTGCGCCGGTCGTGTCAAGCAGCAGGCTGACCTTGTCCTTCATTATTGAGAACTGGATCTGATGTACCGGTCCCGTCTCATCGAACCAGCTGATGCCGTATTTCGACTTCATTCGTTCAACAACGGCCTTTTTGATTATCGACTGGCAATCGCTGACGCTGAAAAGCGTTGAATTGAGCGAATATCCCTTGACGGGGAAAGCATCGTATGCGCCGATCCAAGCCTCCCACGGGAGAGCCTTTGTGCCCTGAAACAGCTCCTCAAAGCTTCGGGCATAAAATTCACCGACAAGGATCTGTATTCTCTCGGAAAAGCGTGAGCAGATATTTGCCCTTGCGAGCATCGTCTCGTCACCCGAGAAAAGAACCCTTCCGTTTTCCGACACAACATCATCTGCGCCGAGTGTTTTCATTTCATTGGCAATTATTGATTCCAAGCCCAAAAGGCACGGTATTACAAATCTTATGTGCATTATTTTTGATCTCCGATTTCTTTATTGGCTGACTTTTTTGAAAATTTTTGCACTATCAAGTCAAAGCCTGCCGCAGCAAACATTATTATGTAGAAATAGCTTTCAAATCTGTACGATGAAAAGGCTTCAATAAACAGATAAACAAGTGTGTTTCCGATAAAGAACACGCTGAAAATATCAACCTCACGGTTCTTGCGCGTTTTCCAAAATGCATACAGCGCCAGAACAAGGAAGAACAGATACTGGAACCAGCTCATTGAATAAAAAGCCTTTATCGGATACTTTGACCAAACTGCGTCATTATGGTCAAAGGACATTTCGAACTGATAGTCGAACATACCGAGGAAATTTATCATTTTCTTCGCTACGAAAACACATATTCCTTTCGGATTTTCCCTAACTGTATCTGTAAGCTCGGATTTCATTGCCTCATTGTACGCTTCGGTGTTTTCGTACTTATCAAAATCTTTAAACATGTCATCGTAGCCGTACAGTCCCTTTTGAAATTTAAAATAAGGAACTCTTGCGGAAGAAACGTTTATGTCCGTGTATCCAAGCTTTATGAAAGCCACATTAAACAATGACATAACGGCAGCAAAAGCCAGGACGACCGACAGAAGCTTGCCCATATTATTGAACACAGCCTTGAAAGTGTGATCCTTTATCATTCCGTAAATTGCCATACACACCGCCGCAATCATTACAACCAAGCCCATTGGACGCAGAACGTTGAGCCAGCCTATAAGAAGTCCGGCAAAAAGGTATGTGTACCACTTGTCCTTATAAAGTAGAAGCATTGCAACAAGCAAAAATGTGAAGCCTATATGGTGATTTGTAAACTGCGGAACAGAAAGCATCCACGGAATAAACATCGCCGCACCCGTGTAAGCATAAACTGCCGTGCGTTTGTTGAACCTTGCATAGCAACACTTATATACAAGGAAATTATTAACCGCAATAACAATCGCATTAAATATTTTCAAAGCAAGAAAATGCTCGCCGAATATACGGATAATGACAGATTCCAACACAGCAATACCCAACTGCCAGTTGTATATGTATGTATATGCGCCGGGTGTAACACCGTCGGTAAATGTGCCGCGGCTCATTTCAACGGCAGCCCGCCATATTCCATCATAGTCCGAGCAGGGCTGTGTGTCATAAAAGACAAGGAAAGCAACGAAATATATCGCTTCAAAAACAATCATAGAAATTACAAGATAACTTTCCTTTTTGTTTTGAAAAAGCTTACCTGCTAAAAAGCTCAACGCACAGTACAGCAATGCCGGAATTGCCCAAACCAATTCCCTGACAGAAAACAGGTCTGCATATCCTCTCATATAAGTTAGCATACAAATTGGGACAGAAACTATCGAAAAAACAAAAATTGCAATAACCAGAAAACGTATCAGCTTTCTGATGAAAGAATCAAAGCCTGAAAAGAATCCCTTTTTAGTGATCATATTACCCTCTCCTTATATTTCACAATCCGCGTGTCTTGTAACATGACAACCGAAATTAACCGCCACGGGTAATCCTGCAATATGGGTCGGTGCGGCTTCAATCGCCACGGAAAGTGCCGTCGTGCTGCCGCCGAAGCCCATCGGACCGACATCGGTTTCATTGTTTATGCGTTCAAGAATTTCCGCTTCCATTTGCGCATAGTATTCATCGGCGTTGTGCACCGAAACGCTCCTGCAAAGAGCTTTTTTGGCAAGGAAAGCGCATTGTTCAAAATCTCCGCCGATCCCGATTCCGAGGACTATAGGAGGGCAGGGATTTCCACCTGCGGCTCTGACGCACGAGAGAACATATTCGATAATGTCTTCCCTGCCTTTTGCCGGGGTCATCATTTTCAGACAGCTCATATTCTCACTACCAAAACCCTTCGGAGCAACGGTGATTTTCACCCTGTCGCCGTCAACGATGCTTGTGTGAATAACGGCAGGTGTGTTGTCCTTTGTGTTGATTCGTCTGAGCGGATCTTCAACGACCGAGCAGCGAAGATAGCCGTTGACATAGCCGTCATGCACGCCCTTGTTAACAGCGTCATTGAGGCTGCCGCCCGTAAAATGAACCTCCTGTCCGATTTCAAGGAAAACGACCGCCATTCCGGTATCCTGACATATTGGAATATCAAGCTCCTTAGCCGCTTCGAGATTTGCCTCAATATCACCGAGAACGCTTGAAGCAAGCGCATTTTTTTCGTATTTGCGGCATACGCCTATAGCTTCGGCAAGGTCATCCGGCAGAAGCTTGTTTGCCTTTACGCAAAGCTCTGCGACGGCTTCTCTTATGCTTTTAACATCAATTTCTCTCAAATATATCACCTGAATGTTTCGCTATTCCGATTATAGAACAACCGCTGAGGGTTGCGCTACAATCATTTTCAGCATTAACTTATTCTTTCCGGCGACCGCTGATTAGCTTGAAGTGCAATTATCGGCAAAATGTCTGCTGAGAATTGTGCTGCAAGCTAATTAGCGATTGCCAATATAAAAAACAGGAGCAGAAACCTGCTCCTGTACATTAAAGCTTATTTGTGCCGCGACGGTTATATCCGCCGCCGTGCTTGGAGTCACGCTTCAAATCCGACATTTTCTCATCGCTGACCTGCTTGAACTTTGCCATCATGCTTTCAAAGGACTGAGGCTGATTATCCGCGCTCTTGTTTCCCTGCCAAACATTTGCCGCAGACCTTCTCGGCTGAGACGACTTCGGCTTCTGGGTTTTCGGCTGTTCAACTGCTTTTCGGATGGAAAGGCTTATCTTGCCGTCATCGGAAACAGAAAGGATCTTGACCTTTACCTGCTGACCGACCTTAAGGTGATCCTTAATGTCTTTTACAAACTCCGACGCAACCTCGGAAATATGTACCATTCCCTTTTTGCCGCCCTCAAGGTCGACAAAGGCACCGAAAGATGTAAAACCGGTTACTTTTCCCTCAACTATTGAACCAACTTCCAACTGCATAAAATGCGTTCTCCTCTTTTTCCGAACCGTTAATCGTTTACGGAGACATCGTAATAGACATGCTCGCCGGGCTTCACATATCCAAGCTCATCTCTTGCAACCTTTTCAACGTATTCATCTATTTCACCGCCGCCAATGCGCTCTCTGATGCGGTCATTTTCAGCAACCTGCTCGTTATAGGACGCATTGACATCGGCAATTTCAGCTTTAGTCTCTTTAATATTTTTATGTATGGTTATCAATGAAATGGCGAAATATGCGCACAAAGCAATTATGCAAAACGAAACGATAAAGCTGCGCTTACGCTTCTTTTTTTCTGCCATTTCAGTCACCTCGATTCTATGATTCATCACATAACGGACACACCGTTACGGATTGATTATACACTATTTCATGCCGATTATGCAAGTCATTTTTTAAATTTTTTTGTGTTTTATGATATTTTTTTGCTTATTTTTTGTTTCCGAAGCAAAAAAAGATAATCTGCGCCGGATATCGGCAATCTTCGGAATCTTTTTTCGCAGTTTTTTCAACCTTTTGACGATGAGAAACGACATAAAAGGATCAATAGACCTAAAAGCCGCATATCCTCCGACTCCCTCGCCTATCACCGAATAAAAGGTCACGCTTCCGTTGCAGCGGACAAGGAAAAAGAAAAAGCTGACCGCCAGGACAAAAAGTAAAAATATTATATCCCGCAGCAGTGTGAATTTTTTATCGCTTCCTGACAGCAGAAAGAAAATCAATCGTAAAAATTCATATAAAGCCCCAAGCGCAAAACCTATCCCTGCGGAATAAATTACGGTCAAAAGCTGCTCGGACGCTTTCGGAAGATATTCTATCATTTGAACACCCTGCCAAAGAAGCTGCCGGAGGTCTTCGGTGCGTTGTAACCGACCGAATCAATTTCACCCTCGACCGTCATATCCCCCGTCTCGACCGAAAGACGGCTGATTTTCAGTTCTCGCCCCTTGATGATAATTTCACCGCACTCACTTTGAGCAATTATACAGTCGTCCTCATAGCTGTCAACATTTTGTATTCCCGTTGCGCTCAGGCGTCGGCGATTTTCAATAACGATATCATGCATCAATGCTTCAGACATAAAAAACACCTCATATAAACATATGAGGCAGCCGGGCAAAAAATGCTTTGCGCAGCATACGCTGAAAGATTCAATCAAGGCGTACGACGCAACCTTAACCGTTTATCACCTTGTACATCAACGATGCGTCATCCTTGGTTGCGTGCTCGGCAACCTTTGTGACCTGAATTTTTGTCACATTCGAGCCCATTGTTATCTCGATCACATCGTTTTCCTTGACATCATAAGAGGCTCTTGCGATTTTTCCGTTTACAAGAACATGCTTTGCGTCACAGACCTCGTTTGCAATGGTTCTGCGCTTGATGATTCGGGAAACCTTGAGATATTTATCCAGTCTCATATTAAAATACCGTTCCTTTGTCAGAAAATTGGATAAGGCAGGACAAAGATGCTCTGTCCTGCCCGATACAATCGAAGTAAAATAGAAATTATTTAACAGCGTCCTTAAGAGCCTTGCCTGCCTTGAAAGCCGGAACCTTGCTTGCCGGAACAGTCATTGTCTCGCCTGTTCTCGGATTGCGAGCCTGCTTCTCCGAGCGCTCTCTGATTTCGAATGTGCCGAAGCCTACAAGCTGGATCTTCTCACCGTTCTTGAGTGCGTCCGTTGTTGCAGCGATAACAGCGTTAACTGCCTTCTCGGCAGCCTTCTTGTCCATCTCGCCCTTAGCGGCTACTGCGTTGATAAATTCTGTCTTATTCATTGTAATTCCTCCAGTTTTTTATTATGAAGCTCTTGAGACAGCCGATGCACCACGACCGGCTCAAAGCTTTCATTTGCTTAATTTTTCTTGGCTTCGTCCCAAAGTCTGTCAAGAGTCATTATGTCGGACTCTTTCATATCGATCCCCCGTTCGTCGGCAAGCCTTTCGACCGTCTTAAAGCGGGCAACGAATTTGTCCGTAGCTTCGGTAAGCGATTCCTCGGCGTCGGTATCGACAAAGCGTGAAACATTGACCGCCGAAAACAGAACATCGCCCAATTCTTCGTTGATATTCGCCTTATCGTTATTTGCGATTGCCGTTTTAAGCTCGGCAATTTCCTCCGTCAGCTTGTCAAGAGCACCGCTCACATCGTCCCAATCAAAGCCTGCCTTTGCCGCCTTATGCTGAACCTTTGTCGCTCTCATAAGTGCCGGCAGCTCTCTCGGAATCGAGTCGATAGCCTCCGAGGTGGATTTTTGACCCTTTGTCTTGCGCTTGATCGCATCCCAGTTGGTCAGCACATCGTCAACGCCGTTGACGCTTACCTCGCCAAAAACATGGGGATGGCGTTCAATCAGCTTCTTACAGTTTTCGTCGGCAACATCGTCAATGTTGAACACTCCCTTTTCCTCCTCGATCCGAGAATGGAAAACGACCTGCATCAAAACATCGCCAAGCTCCTCACGAAGCATTTCGGGGCTTTTCTTGTTTATGGCCTCGATGACCTCGTAGGTTTCCTCAATGAGATTCTTCTTTATGCTTTCGTGCGTCTGCTTTATATCCCACGGACATCCGCCCTCCGAACGAAGGACACGAATCACATCGACCAAATCATAAACATTATATTTTTCTTTAAATTCAAACTTATTTTTCATGTCCATACTATTTTACCCTAAAAATCCTCGTTTTTCAAGAGTTTCGGCAATTTTTTCTCCTTTTGGTATCATAAGAAGGTCATCCCTTGAAATTCCCTTGAAAAGAAGTATAGTTATAACATAAGCGATAACCGCTGCGATAACTGCAATTATCAAAGCGACCGTGTTTCCATTTATCATGCTGTCCGGGTCGCCGAGATTGCCGAGAAACTTTCCGAACACAAGATTGGTCAGAAAAGCGACAAAAGCACTGATAGCCGAGCAGATGCAGGGCTTGACGAATACGGAAGCGAAGTTAATTTTAACGCCCGTGATCTTAACAATGCTGTACATATTGATGATAACGACAACGAGGTAGCAGGCAATCGAAGCGATCGGTGCGCCGTTGATGTTGATGTGCGGATTTCCTATCAAGACAACATTGAGAATTATCTTGATAACTGCGCCGACAACAAGGGATTTCAACGGAATATCGGTTCTGCCGAGGCCTTGAAGCATACTCGTTATCGGTGACGAAACCGCAAAAATAAATATCGTGCATCCGTAAACCGCCAAAATAGTTGAACCGATGCTTGCGGTGGCGGCAGGATAGAACATATCAAGAAGCGAATACGAAACTGCGGCAAGACCGAAGCCCGTCGGGAGAGAGATAAGCATCGTAACTCTGATAACCGATTCAACGGCAACCTTAATGTCGTGACGCTGATGGTTTGCCCATGCCGCCGAAAGAACGGGAATTGCGCTTATACCGAGCGTCATGGTTATTGTGGGAACGAGGTTTTTAAAATCGAGAACCTCGTTGTAAATACCGTAAATATATTTAACAATCTGCGAATCGGCAACCTTCATCTCCTCAAATTCCGCACCGTAAAGAGCATAGATAACATCGGGAGCCTTTTCGACCGCATATTTCAGACGAGCCTGAATGGTTGCGGCGTCGATGAGATTGGTAATATTCGTAACAAGAGAGCTTGCCGCAATGGGCAGCGCAGTCATGACAATTACCTTTGCAAGAGCCTGACTGCTCGCAGGCTTCGGCGAAGAAAGCAGCTGATCCTTCGTTATTCCGTCGCCCTTTATTTTATGCCTGATAACAAGGTAGATAAGACCCAATACCGTGCCCGAGGTAACGCCGATAACCGCAGTTGTCGCCGCAAAGGGATAAATGGCGGCGAGGGCGTCCTCCTTCGTTTCACGAATCGCACCGAAAACCGGCTGACCGGCTTCAAACCTTGCAAGCTGTTTTTTGAGCAGGATATAGCTTGCGCCCAAGCCGACTATGAGCTTGCCGACGACCTCGATAACCTCGGAAACCGCCGTCGGGAGCATATTCTGCATACCCTCATAATAGCCCCTATAGGTTGACATACAGCAGCAGAAGAAAATTGACGGCGCAATGGCAAGCACACAATAAACATTTTCAACATACTTAACGATGAATTTTGTATATGGATAAGCAATGAGCATCAGCAGAAGCGTTCCGAGAATACCCATCATTAGGAAAAGGCGAGCCGAAACACGCCTTATCATTCTCACATCACGGAAATGACCGAGCGAGCGTTCCTTGGCTACAAGCCGTGAAACCGCAACGGGCAGACCTGCCATGGAAATGGAATAGAGCGGAGTATAAATTTCATAGGCTGTGCTGAAATATCCCCGTCCAACCTCACCGATGAGCATGGAAAGCGGAATTTTAAACAGCGCACCGATAACCTTGACGAGAACAGTTGCGACAACAAGTATAAATGCGCCGCTGAGAAGCGACTGACCCTTTATGCCCGACTTTTCTTCAGCCATCGTATTTCCTCCCTGATTTATGTAAATAAAAATTTGTTAAGGCGATGCCGCAAATTGCGGCAGGAGTTTTATTTTACCATACAATTCCCTATTTATCAACATTTTTCTTGATATACGGTACAATTTTCGCCGTTTGCGGCCAAAATCTCACGCAATGCATCACTGCATATGAATCTTTTTAAACAACCGTTTCCTCATAAAATTTCTTTATCAGCTGCTTGCGCTCGGCGATGACCTCATACCGTGAATTATATTCGTAAGGATATTTATAGTTGAAGATTCTTTCAATATTCCTGCTGCCGGGATCCTTAAGCTTTGTGACCGCCCCCGCTCCGACGGCAAGCACCGTGTGGCACTCCTCCATCATAAAAATATTGTAAAGGCATTCATAGCCTTCCTTGCACCAGCCCACATTTTCGAGATTGCCGAGCGAACGGGACTGTCTGTACATATAATACGGCTTATAGCCTGCGGAATAGAACCTGTTTTGAGCATATTCCAGCATTTTATTTGCAATTTCTCCGCTCTGAACATCAACTCCGTGAGTCACAATGGTTGACGAGCGCTTCAGTGCAAGCGTATGGAGCGTAATATTTTCAGGGCTCATTCCGATCGCACTGTCAACCGAATTGCAAAAGCTCTCGTATGTATCGTCGGTCAAGCCTGCGATAAGATCCATATTTATGTTGTCAAAGCCAAGCTCTCTCGCCTCGTTAAAGACACGGATAACATCATCGACGGTGTGTCTCCTGCCTATGGCTCTTAGAACCTCGTCGTTAAAGGTCTGCGGATTTATGCTTATTCTACCGACTCCGGCCGCCTTTATCACCCTGAGCTTTTCGGGAGTTACGGTATCGGCTCTGCCGGCTTCAATCGTGTATTCTCTTATATGCGAAAGGTCGAAATCTTCGTTTATCTCGGCGCAGATTTTTTCCAGCATATCCGCCGAAAGAGTGGTCGGAGTTCCGCCGCCCCAATAAATCGATTCAAGTCTCAGTCCGAGGCTGTTTGCGACCTCTGCGGTCTGCTTTATCTCCTTGCAGAGATTATCGACATAATCGGGCAGAAGTTTTTTAGCCTGAGCGATCGAGTGGGAAACAAACGAGCAATAGTTGCACCTTGTCGGGCAAAACGGGATCGAAACATACAGGCTGAAGCTTTTTTCGTCTGAAAGCGACATTATCTTTTCTTCCGCCTTAGCAACGGAATAAGCAAGCTCGGTCTTTTTTTCGCAAACCAGAAGCTTATCCGTAAAGTATGCCCTTGCACCGTCATCTCCGTAATCTTTTATAAGCAAATTCATCAGCTTCGACGGTCTGACACCCGTCAATATGCCCCATTTCGGCACATAGCCCGTTATTTCCGAAAGAAGTGAGAAAAGCAAAATTGCCATTTCCCTCTCGCAGTCGTCATAGTCGGCAACCGCCTTTTCCTTTGCGCCCGCCGCTCCGTTTGTGTTGACGGAAACGCCGACGACATATTCGCCGCTCATTGAAGTAACTACGGTTATGTCGTCCGTTTCGTCCGTTTCGTCCGTTTCGTCCTTTATGACACGGATCGTTTCATAGGGAAAGAAAACCCGACACAGGTTTTCCGTTTCATAATGAAATTTGTGATTAACGACCCTGAGTATCATTTGAATCTCCTCATATATCTGTTTCTTCTGCGTTCGTATTCCATTGTCGTTGCTCTGTTGTGGCCGGGATAGATCGTATATTCTCCCGGCAGCTCATAAAGACGCTTGATCGAAGCGTACATTTCGTCGTCATTGCCGCCGTAAAGGTCGGTTCTGCCCGTAGTCAGGCAAAAAAGCGTGTCGCCCGTGAAGAGCGTGCGCTCGCTCTCGATATAATAGCAAACGCTGCCCATAGTGTGACCGGGAGTGTGCATAACCTTAAAATCAAGGTCTCCGAGAGGAATAACTACGCCCTCGTCTACCGTGATATCCGGTTCAATATTTTTCTGTCTGTTCGGCGCAATACTGAAAGCAAGACTCGTCATGCTGTTCGTCAGACAATCGGCGTCCTTTTTGTGAATTACGATACTTGCCTCCGGGAACGCCTGCTTGAGGTCGTATACTCCGAGGATATGATCGGCATGACCGTGGGTCAGCAGAATATATTTAACGCTTTTGCCGCTGAGAACCGCAAGAAGACCGGGCGTACATTCGCCGCAGTCAACTATCGCCGTTTCACCGCTCATGTCGTCCGTAACAATATATGTGTTTGCGCCGACGGGACCCAGCGCCATTGCTTCAACCGTCATTTAAATCCCTCTTGTTCCAAACGGTCGTGTCCATGATTATCGTAACGGGACCGTCGTTGTGAATCTCAACCTGCATATCCGCTCCGAATGAACCGTGCTCGACCTTTTTAATTCCGTTTATTTTCAGCTGCTCCATAAAATACTCATAAAGCTCATTGGCATAGTCGGGCTTCGCCGCCGTTGTAAACGAGGGTCTGTTGCCCTTTTTGATATCTGCGCAGAGCGTAAACTGAGAAATTGCAAGAACCTCGCCGTCAATATCAAGTATCGAGAGATTCATCTTCTCGTCCTCGTCCTCAAAAATACGCAATTTGGCTATCTTTGCGGCAAGAATCTCCGCATCCTTTTTCGTATCATCGGGAAATACGCCCAAGAGCACATTATATCCCTTGCCGATTTTTCCTATCGTTTCCCCGTCAACGGCTACCGCCGACGATTTTACTCTTTGTACTACCGCTTTCATAAAAATTACCTCTTAACTGTTTGCACGCTCAACATCAAGAACGCCGTTTATTTTTCTCAGTTTCGCCATAACGCCGTTAAGATGCTCAATTCCGTTAACGCCGATCGTCAATTCGAGCGACGCTCTGCCGTCCTTTTTGCTCTTTGTATTGATTCCGTAAATCATAACACGCATATCCGCTATCATCTTTGAAATATCCGCCATCAAGCCCACACGGTCAAGGCAGGCAAGCGAAACCGTAGCGGTGAAATCCTCCTTAACGGATTCATCCCAGCCGGCAGGGATCCATCTGTCCGGCTCATCGGCAAGCTCGATGACCTTCGGCACATTCGTGCAATCCCGCTTGTGGATAGAAACGCCGTGACCTCTGGTGATAAATCCGATTATCTTATCGCCGGGAACAGGACTGCAACACTTCGAAAGCTTGATAAGGCAGTTGTCTATACCCTCAATGACAACGCCTTCGCTGCTCTTGGTGCGCTTCTTCTGCGAGGGCTTCGTTATCTTGATAACATCCTCCTCAACAGACTCAGGCTGTTTAAATTCCTTAACATACTCGTCCTTGATATGCGGCATCATCTTGTTCAGCGAAATTCCGCCGTAGCCGATCGCCGCATAGAAATCATCAATGCTGTTGAATCGCTGACGCTGCGCAATTTCAAACAAAAACTTTTCAAGCTCACGGTCGTTGAGCCTTATGAAGTTGCGCTTAAATTCACGCTCAACCTCCATTTTGCCCTCAAGGATATTTTCCTCTCTGCGCTCTTTCTTAAACCACGAACGGATCTTGTTTCTTGCGCCGCTGGTTTTGACAAATTTAAGCCAGTCACGGCTCGGGCCCTTGTTCTGCTGGGAGGAGGTGATAATTTCAACTATTTCACCCGTCTTTACAACATAATCTATCGGAACGATTCTTCCGTCAACCTTTGCGCCGACCATTCTGTTGCCGACCGCCGAGTGTATGGCATAGGCAAAGTCAACGACGGTTGCACCTGCCGGAAGATTGATGACCGTTCCCTTGGGGGTGAAAACAAAAACCTCCTCCTGCACAAGATCGGTCTTTATTGTGTTTACAATATCCTGCGGATTTTCGGAAACATTCTGGCTTTCGAGAAGCTGACGAATCCATGAGAATTTTTCTTCAAACTTCTGCCTGCCGTTCATTCCGAGCTTATATTTCCAGTGGGCGGCAACACCGTACTCAGCCGTGCGGTGCATCTCCCATGTTCTTATCTGAACCTCAAACGGTATGCCCTCGTCGCCGATTACCGTCGTATGCAGGGACTGATACATATTCGCCTTCGGAGTTGAGATATAGTCCTTGAAGCGTCCGGGAATGGACTTGAACATATCGTGGATTATTCCGAGACAGTTGTAGCAGTCGATAACATCGTCAACGATTATTCTTACGGCATATATATCGTAGATTTCGTCAAAGCTCTTGCCCTGCATATACATCTTACGGTAAATGCCATGAACGCTTTTTATCCTGCCGGAGAAGCTTGCGTTCGGGACAACCAGCTTGATTCTGTCGCTTATTTTTTTCTGAATACTGTCAAGATATTCCTTTCTTTTTGACTGCTGCTGCTCAAGTCTGTCCCTGATTTCCTTGTAGGCAACGGGGTCAAGGTAGCTTATTGCAAGATCCTCAAGCTCCTCCTTAACGCCTCTGATACCGAGACGGTGAGCGATCGGGGCATAGATTTCAAGTGTTTCCTGAGCTTTTTCACGTCTTTTATCCGGTCGCATAAAAGACAAGGTTCTCATATTGTGTATGCGGTCGGCAAGCTTGATGATGATAACACGGATATCCTGCGACATCGCCATCAGCATCTTGCGCACATTCTCCGCCTGCTGCTCCTCCTTTGTAAAGATAGGCACCTTGCCGAGCTTTGTTACGCCCTCAACAAGGTTTGCAACATCCTCGCCGAATTCCTCCTGGATATTCTCCTTGGTCATGTCGGTATCTTCAACAACATCGTGCAGCAAAGCCGCAGCCATAGACTCCCCGTCCATACCCAAATTGTAAAGGATTATCGCAACGGAGATAGGGTGAATTATATAAGGCTCGCCGGAAAATCGGAACTGCCCCTCATGAGCCTTTTTCGCAATAAAATATGCCTTTTCAACGAGAGACACATCGTTTTCGGTCATGTTCTCCCTGATAAGCTTTATCAGCTTGCCGTAAAGCTCATCGGGAGTTTCCGGAACAAATTCTTCCTTTTCGTTACGCTGCCCGACCGCTTCGCCCATTGAGGCGGTTAATTTATTTTTTTCGTTAGCTTCTGACATTTTTATACCACTCGGCTTATAACGCCGACCCCTTTAAAAGTTCTGTTTAGGCAATACCGCACAATTGGATTATGCGAATTGCAAAGTAAGATTTTTCGTCAGGTTGCGCAAAAATTTTACAGGCTCGCTGACGCAAGTCAAGAAATTCTTGTGCAGCATGACGGAAACATATTCAAGCAAGGCGTACGCCTCAATTTGTGCGGTGTTGCCTTAATCTTTTGAGCACGGGCGCATCCTGCAAATTGACCTTCTCGCTCGTTTTCGGTGCGCTCAGTCCTCCGTTTTCATCTCTTTTCAGTATGCCCATTTCAAACATCGCTTCAATGGAAACGGCAACCTGTCCGTAATCCTCTGCCCAAAGATCAAGCCTTTGGCAAAGCGTTTCCGTATCATAATTCCATCTTCCGACCGAGCGAATGTATCTGTATACCTTGGCGGTCGTTTCACGCTGAGGAATCAAAAGCGAAGGGTCAAAGCCTTGATCCTTTCCTCTCATCAGCATTGAAAAATCTCTCATGCAGGCAAACAGCTCCTCCTCCGCCATGTCGTGAAGCTTTATATTTTTAAGCATTATGCTGACTCTGAGCCGACCGAGATATTCATTCGGTTCAAGACCGACCGCCACATCGACCACATCGCCCTTAACAAACGGGAAATCCGCTTGAATCGTTCTGAATTTAAGCGTTTGCAGCGATACGCCGTTGCGCTCAAGAATCACCCTCAGGTGCTTACCGTTGCCTATCGGCTGAATATCGGTCACGGTCATATTGTAAAGCCCGAAAACAGGCTGGGAATTGCCTGCTCCGAAAGGCTCAAGCTGCTCGACGGTTTCGAGCATTTCAACATTCACGCAAGCCGGATTGAGCTTGAAATCAATGCTTTGAACGGGAAAAGGCATTTCAATTTCATCGGCGTAGGAATTGACCGACTTTCTGAAAGCGTCGATATTCTCCGCTTTGAGTCCGATTCCCGCAGCCAAGGTGTGACCGCCGAAATGGGTCAGACAATCGCTGCAATGCGAAAGAGCTTCATAGAGATTGAAGCCGTCAATGCTTCTGCCCGAGCCTTTTGCCTCGTCACCGTCAACGGTTATCACAAGTGTCGGCTTTCCGTATTTTTCGACAAGTCTCGACGCAACGATTCCGACAACGCCGTCGTGCCAGCCCTCGCCGGCAACAACGAGCACATTTTGATAGAGCCAAGTCGGATTGTTTTTTATCTGATCGACAGCCTGATTGAGGATCACCTGCTCCGTCTGCTGTCTTGAAATATTTTCGTCATTTATCTCCTGCGCAAGAAGCGTCGCTTCCTCATAATCATCGCTCAAAAGCAGTCTGATTGCTCTGTCTGCCGAACCCATACGGCCTGCCGCATTGATTCTGGGACAAATGCCGAAAGCAACCGTAGTCGAAGTCATCTTTCTTTCGGAAAGACCGGCTATCTCGATAAGAGCCTGAATACCCGTTCTGTCCGAATCGGCAATCAGCTGCACTCCCCTGCGCACAAGCTCGCGGTTTTCTTTTATAAGCGGCATAACATCGGCAATCGTGCCGATAGTCACAAGATCGACAAAGCTGTCCGTCACACCGTTCTCCTCGCCCTCAAGGGCGCATATCAATTTATATGCAACTCCGACGCCTGCATAGTCTTTAAATTCAAGATTGCAGTCCTCTCTGTGCGGATCGACGACCGCAACCGCCTGCGGCAAGGTATCCGACGGAAGATGGTGATCCGTCACAATAAGCTCCATTTCAAGCTCATTGATATATTTCGCCTCTTCAACGGCGCTTATTCCGTTATCGACGGTGATAATGAGCTTAACGCCCATCATGCTGAGCTTGTCGATCGCCTCATAGCTGAGTCCGTAGCCCTCGGTATGGCGGTTGGGGACATAATAAACAACATCCGCTCCCTGCATTTCAAGATAGGAATACAAGAGCGAGGTGGAGGTCACTCCGTCGGCGTCGTAATCGCCGTAAATCGCAATCCTCTCGAAATCGTCAAGAGCCTTCTGTATCCTCTTGACCGCCGTATACATATCGGGAAAATCCATCGGGTCAACGCTTTTGCGCTCCCCTATTCCGAAAAAGTCCTTCGCTTCTTCAACGGTGTTTATTCCCCTTGTCGATGCGATAAGCGCAGCGTACGGGCTGATATTCAGCGCTTCGGAAATCTTCGTTGCGTTTTCTTTATCGCCGCTTTTGACTATCCATTTTTTTCTGCTCATATCGCATCCCCTTTCTTTTATTATTTGTCGTAAATTTCTTCGAGCTGCCGCACGGTATTTGAAATGTCAAACTGCCTAAGCTTATTTTCGTCCGCCGTTTTTCTCGGCTCGTCAAGCTTTTCGCTTATGAACTCCGCCCATTTTGAGGCACCGTTTTCAAGTGAGAAATATTCAATCAATCCGACATCGGCTTCCTTGGTAACAACATCGGAAACAATGCAGCGAAGTCCTGCCGCCTGCGCCTCGATAAGAGAGAACGGAAGCCCCTCAAAAAGTGACGGCATCAGGAAGCAGTCACAACAGGAAAGAATTTCCTTAACGTCGGTTCTGACGCCCGTGAAAATAATTCTGTCCGAAACGCCGAGCCGAGTCGCTTCGTTTTTTGCGTCGGTTTCCAGCTCTCCTGCGCCGACCCAAAGGTATTTAAAATCATCTCTTATTTTTGCAAGCTCTGCAATTATTTCAACGGCAAAAATCGGATTTTTCTGAGCCGAAAGTCTGCCGACCGAAACGAGTAAATGCTTTTCCGTTCCGTCCGTGCCCAATGTCCGTGCGTCAAAATCCGTCGCTTCCCTGTAGCTCTCGGTGTCAATTCCGTTATAAATAAGCGTTGACTTTCTCTTGCCGTAGAAATATTCCGAAGCAACGTCCGAGCAAGCCAGGAGCTCGGTTGACGAACGAAGAATAAGCCCTTTCATCGTGCGGCTGTAGATTTTTTGCAGAAGCCTTTTCAGTGCCGCCAAGCTGCCGACGGGAGCATACTGACTTTTGGAATTGTGAGCATGGCAAATTCTCCTCGAAATTCCGCATTTTTTCGCAATTGTCAGCGTTATTCCGTTGAGAAGATCCATGTTTGAATGGGCAATGTCAAAATGCTCCTCCGAAAGAATTTTTTTAATATTTTTGATATAATCAAGCTTCTTTTTCGGAGCGTCAAGATCGCCTGCGTGAATGACCCTTATGCCCATATCGGTAACTGCCTTTTCATGCAGACAATATACGCCCTCGTCAATCGCAATGATTACCGTTATATCATATTTTGTTTTGTCGATTTTTCCGAGCACATTTACAAGGAATGTTTCGATTCCGTTTGCGCTGAGCCCGTGCGAAAAAAATACGATTTTTTTCATGTCAACACCTGCCGGCTGTTATTTTTCGGAGACTGCCTCATGCTTCTTCGATACTGTGGCAAGCACCTCTTTTTTGAAATCGCCGTAAATCTTATATCTTTTTGAGAAAACGATGAATGATATAATAATAAGCACCGGAGGAACGATAAACATGAGCGCAGAGATAGCGTCCTTGGCCTCCTGTGTCTGTTCGGGAGCAGTTCCCTCATACTTTGTTATGCTGAAGGTCAGGTACATGATAATGCACTGAACGGTATATGCCATCTTCTGCAAAAAGCCCTTCATCGAAAAAGTAAGGCTCTGATTTCTCTTGCCGAGCTTATATTCGCCGTAGTCAACAACATCGGCAAGCATAACTGTCTGATTAACAAACATACTTCCGATACCGATCGAGGTAACAAGATAGCATGCGCCGAGTCCGTAAACATTGCCGCCGAAGCCATAGCCGATAATAGCCATGCCGATATATCCGACCGCCGCCATTCCGAGCGAAAGCTTGTAGATATTTCTGTTGTTCATATTGAGCTTTGAGCAAATCGGGATAACGGCAATACCGATTACCGAGCCGACAGCGCCGAACAAATTGAACTTTGACTGGAGGTTGAGGTCGCCCGCAACCGAATTGAAATAATAGCTGCTGATGCCGGAGGTCATGTAGTAGCCTGCGTTTGAAATCATCGCAAAAAGCATAAAGGTCAAAAGCTGATCATTGTTCTTTACAACATTTATCGCCGCCTTGAACGAGAACTTCTCGCCGCCTTGAACAACATTTCTTTCCTTTGTTGAGGCAACGCTTATGCTCGCAAAAACAACGAGCATAACGGCGGCTATGATCGACCACTTTCCGAAGCCGATTCTAAGGCACTCCGGAGTCATCGTCTTAAGGCTGCTCTCGCTCGAACCGCCGAAATACGCAACAATGGGAGCGGTAAGAATAAGCACGATACCCTGACCCAAGCCCGAAAAGGTTCTCGCAACGGTTGAAATGAAATTTCTGTCCTTCTCCTCGGTCGCAAACGACGGGATCATTGACCAGTAAGGGATATCCGCCAATGTGTTTGACATACCCCAGAACACATAGAAAACCGCAACATAAACATACATCCAAACAGAATCGGTTTTTATTCCGGGATTGTTGAAAAGCAGGCATAGCACAATGGCATTCGCAAATGCGCCCCTCAATATCCACGGACGGTATTTGCCCATTTTGCTGTTTGAAATATCAACAATCGTTCCCATCATCGGGTCGTTGATACCGTCCCACAGTCTTGCAATGGGAGCGAGAATCAACAGAAACAGAGAGCTGATACCGAGCGCATTCGTAAGATAGAGCGAAAGGTAAGAATAGAACAATCCGTAGCTGAGGTCAAGGCCGACTGCGCCGACGCCGTAGCCCAGCTTTTCTCTTAAGGGAACTTTTTTATCCATTTTGATACCTACTTTCAAATTTTAAGACAATACCGCACGCTTCAATTGTGCGCTATTGCTTTAGATTATATAATATCACAAATTTTCATTTTATACAATAGCTAACCGCCTATAAATTTAAGGCAATACCGCACGATTGAAGTGTGCAATATTGCCTTAATGTATTAACGAGTATTTTCGTCGATTCCGTCGGCAAAACAGCCGCTGAGAATTGCGCTATGATTTAATCGGCGTTACCGAACAAGGCGTGCAGCTCAAATTCAAAGCTTATCGGCAATCTCGAAAATCAGCTTTTCGGTCTTTTCCCAGCCGAGGCACGGATCGGTAATCGACCGGCCGTAAACGCCGCCGTCGGTTTTCTGCGCTCCGTCCTCAATATAGCTCTCAATCATCAAGCCCTTGCAAAGCCTTCTGATATCTGGATTTTCCCTCATGCTGTGGATAACATCGAGTGCGATTCTCGGCTGTTCTCTGAACTTCTTGCCGGAGTTCGCATGGTTTGTGTCGACAACAACCGCGGGATTTTCAAGTCCCGACTTCAAATAAAGCTCGTTGAGCTTAACAAGATCCTCATAGTGATAGTTCGACACATTCTGTCCGTCGGTAGTCTGGAAGCCCCTGAGAATTGCGTGCGAAAGCGGATTGCCCTGACTCTCGACCTCCCAGCCTCGATAAATAAATGTATGGCTGTGATGACCTGCTGTGATAGCATTCATCATAATTGAAAGGTCGCCGCCTGTCGGGTTCTTGAGTCCGACGGGGATATCAAGTCCGCTCGCCGTGAGTCGGTGCTGCTGATTTTCCACCGACCTTGCGCCGACGGCAACATACGAAAGCAAATCGGAAAGATATCTGTAGTTATCGGGATAGAGCATCTCGTCCGCAGGCGAAAGACCGTAATCCCTAAGCGCACTCATATGAATCTCTCGAATCGCAACAATGCCCTTGAGCATATCTGGGTGCGAATTCGGATCGGGCTGATGAAGCATACCCTTGTAGCCGTCGCCCGTAGTTCTCGGTTTATTGGTGTAAATTCTCGGAACGATGATGAGCTTATCCTCAACCTGCTCGCTTATCTTTTTCAGTCTGCCGATATAGTCAAGAACCGAATCGTTCCTGTCCGCCGAGCAGGGTCCTATTACAAGCAAAAATTTTTCGCTCTTGCCCTCAAAAACATCTCTTATTTCCCTGTCTCTTTTTTCTTTGACAGCTTTCATGCTGTCGGTAACGGGATAGTGCGCCTTTACATCCTGCGGTATCGGCAGCTTGTGGTAAAATTTCATGTTCATAATATATCAATCCTTTGCTTTGATTTGCTGATTATTTCGTTTTCGGCTTGTCGAATTTTTCTCTGCGCTGCGTGGAGATTGCCATCATCTCGCACATACCCTCTTTATCTTCGTTTTCGAGCATATTGCGAAGCGCAGTGAACCGATCTATAAAGCCGTCCATCTCGTCAAGCAGAAATTTCTTGTTTCTTATAAAAAGCTCGCTCCACATTTCACCGTTTATTTTGGCTATTCTCGTGAGGTCACGGAACGAGTCGCCCGTATAGGCCTCAAGCCCCTGCATATCGTTCGTGCACATCAGCGAAACGGCAATGCAGTGTGTCAGCTGAGAAAGAAAGGCTATCATTCGGTCGTGCGACTCTGCGTCAAGCACGCTGATACGGAAAAATCCAAGCTCCTCGCCAAGCCTTTTGCAGCATTCTATCGCTTCCTCGGAATTTTTTTCGGTCGGAACAACGATGTAGTTTGCGCCGCTGAAAACCGTTTCGTCGCTATGTCTTACTCCGCTTCGCTCACGACCTGCCATCGGGTGAGCTGCGATAAATTCAACGCCGTCAGGCATGAGCGCCTGAGCCTGAGAGAGAATGCAGCTTTTAACACCCGTTACATCGGTGCAAAGCGTGCCCTTCTTTATCATTGATCCGTATTTTTCCAGCCATTCGATGAATGTGTGCGGATAGAGCGAGAAAACTATCACATCCGCCCAGCCGAGATATTCCTTTGTGACCGCCGTTGTGCCATCCTCAAGGAATCCTTTGTCCACGGCATATTCAATATCGCTGCTGTCGAGGGTTATCGCCCTGACGCTGTAGCCTTTTTTCGTCAGTGCCTTTGCATAGCTGCCGCCGATAAGTCCGAGACCGACTATGAGCACCTTTGTTTTGCTGTTTATCTGTTTCATATTAACCTTCTTCTGTTTCTATTCCGAGGGAATTAATCATTGTGAAAAACTGCGGCATACTCTTTGAAACCGCCTGCGCTCCGTTGATTTTGCCGCCGAATTTCGTGAGCAAAATTGCAAGCGACATTACGATTCTGTGGTCGTTGTGACCGTCTAATGCGGCAGACGGCTCATGAATATCGGACGGATCAACGGTTATCGTGTTCTCCCCGACCGTGACCTTGACGCCGAGCTTTTCAAGCTCCTCTGCCATTGCGTTACCTCTGTCGCTCTCCTTGAGCCTGAGCCTTGCCGTGTCCGTGAGCGTTACGCCGTTCAGGCAGGCGGCAAGAGCCATAAGTATCGGCCCGAGATCGGGACAATCCTTAATTGAAATTTCGGGTCTGCCGAATTTCAGCGTCGGAAAAAGCGTTCGCCACACTCTGTCGCCCTGACAGGAATTTTCGTTGAGATTATCGAGCCTCACATCGCCGCCGAGATAATTCAGCGCAGCGAAAAATGCCGCTCCCGATTCGTCCGCTTCAACATTTATTATACCCGGAGTCCGTCGCTTTTGCGAGCCTTTTATAAACAGCTCACTCTCGGAGCATCTTTCAACCCTGATTCCAAATTCGGCAAGCGAAGCGGCTGTCATATCGATATAAGAAAGGCTTTCCGGCTCGGTCGTGAGCCTAATCAAGCTGTCCCCGTCAAGCGTCGGAAGCGCAAGCATAAGACCCGTTATAAACTGGCTGCTGATGTTGCCGGGAAGCTCGTACATCCCTGACCTCAAGCAGCCGCAGACGGTAATCTTTTCGCCGTTCGACTGCCATAGAAAGCCGTTTTTTTCACAGATTTCTTTGTAAACGGAATGAGGTCTTTCAATAAGCCTCGGCGAACCGTAAAGCTCCGTTTTCACCGAGTCGAGACAAATCGGAAGCATGAAACGAAGAGTGCTTCCGCTCTCTCTGCAATGAAGAGTGCGTGGAATTTCTCCCCTGCCGTTCATTCCGTGAACAGTGCATCTGCCGCAAGAATATTCGATTTTTGCTCCGAGCGTTTTGAGGCAATCAATCGTTGCACCGATGTCCTCATTGAGCGAAAGCCCGTTGATCACCGTTTCGCCGTCTGTCAGAGCGGCATTGATAAGCAGGCGATGGGCAACGCTCTTTGACGACGGAATCGAAACAACGCCCGACGCCGTTCCTTTTTTTATTGTAATGTTCATGATATCAAGCCTTTTATAAAATTGACTGAAAATGTTTTAACAAGAGATTTTTTCGCAAGACAGTTCAAAGATTTTGCAGACTATATTTTTATATGTCAAGAAAGCCTGGGGCTGTACTACAGAAAAAACTCAATAAGTTAATCTTACGAATATTGACGAGAGATTTTTTCGCAAGACAGTTCAAAGATTTTGCAGACCATATTTTTATATATCAAGAAAGCCTGGGGCTGTATTGCGGAAAAATATCCGTCAAGATGTCTATCGCTTCGCAGTAGCCGTCAGTACCCCTTCCCTTTATACAGGTCACACAGCAGGGTCTGACATAGCTTATTTGTCGAAATTCCTCACGGGAATCAATGTCGGAGATGTGAACCTCGACGGTCGGTATGCCGACTGCCTTGAGCGCATCGGGAATGGCAATGCTTGTGTGCGTGTAGGCGGCAGGATTCAGGACTATTCCGTCAACGCTTTGGTACGATTGCTGAATTTTATCGACAATATCGCCCTCATGGTTCGACTGAAAAAATTCAACCTCGACACATTTTTTATCGGCATGATTTTTTATTTTTTCGAGAAGGTCGGCATAAGTCTCCCTGCCGTAAATTTTCGGCTCTCTGATGCCGAGCATATTTATATTCGGTCCGTTGATTACAAGAATTTTCATAGCTGTACCTCCCCGTTAAAAATCTTTTCAATATCGGCGGCGACGGCGTTGACAGAGCTGTTGGAATCAACTTTGATATCCGCAGTCGAGCAATAAATCGGATATCGCTCGTTATATCGCTTTTGAATTGCTTCACGGTCGCTTCCGAGTGGTCTGTCGGAGGTCGGAACGATGTTTTCAACCTCACGGTCAAGAAAAATCACAATACCGTTTTGCTTCAAGTGCTTCACATTCTCTGCCCTGAGAACCGCTCCGCCGCCCGTTGCGATGACAAGTCCGTTCTTCTCCCCGAGGCTCGATATAATCTCGCTTTCCTTATCCCTGAAGGCTTTTTCACCGTTGAGCTTAAAGTAATCAGCTATCACGCCGTTCGTTTTGACAAACTCTCCGTCGGTGTCGCAAAACTCCCTGCCGAGTGCGTTGGCAACGATTTTTCCTATCGTCGTTTTGCCGCTTCCCGGCATTCCGATAAGAACAATATTAAGCTTTTCTTTATAAATCTCCGCGAAGACCCTGTCCGCCTTTTCGGTCATTGTTTTGTCGTTAAAAAACAGCTCCGCAGCCTTTGCCGCCTGGGCGACAAGCATATAAAGCCCGTTGACGGCGTTCGCTCCGCAGGCTCTCGCTCGACCGATAAGCTCCGTTGTCAGCGGATTATAAACCGCATCCGCCGCACCGACGAGGTTCGGGAATTTTTCCGGTTCTACCGCCGAAGCGTCGGGATTCGGGTACATTCCGACAGGTGTTGTGTTGATGATAATTTCAACCTCATCCGCCCTTTTGTACATATCTTCATATGAGATCTCATCGTTTTTCGGATTCCTCGAAACAACGCTTATTTCGCCTGCTCCGAGGCTTTTCGCAACAGCCCTCGCCGTTTTGGAGGTTCCGCCCGTTCCGAGAATAAAAACATTTCTGTCCGCAAGCTCAAGCTTACCCCTTTTTAAAAGCTCGGTCATTCCGTAAAAATCGGTGTTGTAGCCGGTCAGCACACCGCTGTTGTTTACAACCGTATTGACCGCTCCGATCCTCCTCGCCGACTCGTCTATGTGATCAAGAAACGGAATTACCGCTTCCTTATAAGGTATCGTAACATTGATACCATTGAATTCTTTTTTTGTCATAAACTCGGCAAATTCATTTTCCGTCAGCTCGCAAAGCCGATAATCGTAATCGCCTAACTTTGCGTGAATAACCGCCGAAAAGCTGTGTCCGAGTTTTTTTCCGATGCATCCGTATTCCATAATCCTACCTCGCAAGCCAGTCCGTGCCGTATCTGACGCTCAGCATATCCGCCACGGTCAGCGCAGTAACCGCATCGACCACCGCTCTTGCACGGTGAACTATGCACGGGTCATGTCTGCCCTTGATCTCAATATCCGTATTTGCGACATTTAGAAAATCGACCGTTTCCTGCTTCTTGGCTATTGACGGTGTGGGCTTCACAGCACAACGAAAAACTATCGGCTGTCCGTTAGTGATTCCGCCGCCGATTCCGCCGTTATGATTCGTCAGGGTGTATACCCTGCCGTTTTCATCGATTCTGTAGGCGTCGTTCGACTCGCTGCCTCTCATATCGGCAAGGGCAAATCCGTCGCCGAACTCAACCCCCTTAACCGCAGGAACGGAGAAAAGCGCATGGGAAAGCATTCCTTCAACCGTATCAAACCACGGCTCGCCGACACCCTTCGGGATTCCGACAACCGCCGTTTCGAGAACTCCTCCAACGCTGTCGCCCTCGGCTCTCGCCTGCATTATCGCTTCTTTCATTTTTTCCTCAAGAGCGGAATTAACAAGCGGAAACTCAGCATTTTCGAGCCTTTCAACATCTGCTTCCGGATCGATTTTTTCGTCGCTTATCCCTGCCAAACGGCTGATGTGCGTTCCGATTATAATACCTTTTTGCCTGAGCGCACTCTGGACAATTGCACCTGCGGCAACGAGAGCTGCCGTAATTCTGCCGCTGAAATGTCCGCCGCCCCTTGCGTCCTCAAAGCCGTGATACTTGCAGAATGCCGGATAATCTGCGTGGCCGGGTCTTGCCCTGCCTGCAAGGGCGGAATAATCGGAGCTGTGCGTGTCAGCGTTTTTAATCAGAATGCAAATCGGCGTGCCCGTCGTGTGTCCGTCATAAGCTCCGCTTTCAAAAATCAGCTCATCCTTTTCGCTTCGTGCCGTGGAAATTTTACCGTTCGGTCTGCGAAGCGCCATTTTTGTTTCTATATAATCCTTGTCAATTTTAATTCCCGGCGCAATTCCGTCTATCACCGCTCCGATTGCGCTTGCATGACTCTCGCCGAAAAGCGTTACGGTCAAGGCGTTTCCGAATGAATTTTTCATGACAGCGAAAGCACCTCCCTGCATCTCTCAGTTATCTCGTCAACGGTCAGCTTTTTCTCTCGGAATGTTCCGATTTTGTCAACAATTATAACCGTTATTGTGTCGCCGCCTGCCTTTTTATCGTGAAGCATAGCCGCTTTAAGCTCCTTTTCACAGCCTCTCCACGAGGTCGGAATATCCATTCTGTGAAGAATATGTCTTAATCTTTTTACAACCTCGGGGCTGCTCATGCAAAGCATTCCTATTCCGACGCACTCGCCGTGGAAAAGAGGAAAACCGTTGCTCTCCTCGATACTCTCTATTGCATGACCTACGGTATGTCCGAAATTTAACGCCTTGCGAAGACCCTTTTCTTTTTCGTCCTGCTCAACAACATTTTTCTTTATCTTCAAGGCTTCGATTATAATTTTATCTATCTTTTCGTCGTAGTTTTCCTCGACCTCGCAGAACATCTCAGCATTGAAGCAGGCAAACATCTTGACCGCCTCCGCCATGCCGCAGCCAAGCTGTCTTGATGAAAGAGTGCTCAAAACATCGGGATCTATGATCACGGCTTTCGGCTGATAAAATGCGCCTACGAGATTTTTATATCCGGCAAAATCAACGGCAACCTTGCCGCCGATCGAGGAATCGATCTGAGAAAGAAGCGTTGTCGGAACATTGTAAAAATCCACGCCCCTCATGTATGACGATGCGACAAAGCCTGCAAGATCGCCCATAACTCCACCGCCGACGGCAACGACGCAGTCGCTTCGGGTGAATTCCTTTTCAACCATCTTTTCGAGCAGACTCATATAAGCCGTCATGCACTTGTTCTGCTCACCCTGAGGCAGGGTCACAACATAAGGCTCCTTGCAAAAGGAAGCGATTTTGTCGGAATATTTAAACGGCACACCGTCATCGGTAACGATCAAAACCTTTCTGTCAAGCTTCAAAAGCTCGCCCGCTCTTTGGAGCGCTCCACGCTCAACCGTTATATCGTAGCTGTTCGCTCCAAGCTCCATTCGCAACACGCTCATTATTCCGCGCTCCTTTCGTTAAGTACCTTTTCGTCCGAAAAGCTTCCGATTATTTTAACATTCTCACAAAGCTTTTTGAGATCGTGAATCATTTTTCTGCCGTCGAGCGAATCGATGTTGCCCTCGCCCTCGGCATAGAAATAATATTCCCAGTTTTCGTTGCCCGTCGGTCTGCTCTTGAGACTTCTGAGATTAAATCTGTATTCGCCGATAACGGCAATTGCTCCGCCGAGCGAGCCGGGTTCATTCTTCGTTGTGAACATTAAAAGGAAATGCTCGTCCTTGGGCGAAACCTTACATTCGGCTCTCGTAAAAACGGCGAACCTCGTTGTGTTGTTTTTGTTCTCGTTGATATCCTCCTGCAAGATTTTCAACCCGTAAAGCTCCGCCGTGTCCTTTGAAGCAACAACGGCTATATCGTTCCTGTCGCCCTCGGCAACCGACTTGGCTGCTACGGCGGTGTTGACCGCCTGGGTCAGCTTCCAGCCGTGACGCTTGAGATAAGGCATACACTGCGAAAGCGCCTGCGGATGGCTTCTGACCTCGGTGATATTCTCAATATCCGTGCCCTCCTTTGCAAGAAGGCTCTGACCGAGCGGCATATCGTATATACCCGAAACGGTGAGGTTGCCGTGAAAGGCAAGGTCAAGCACACGGTCAACATCGCCTGCATAGCTGTTCTCTATCGGGAGCACTGCGCAATCGCACAGTCCTTCCTCGACCGCCTTGTATGCGCTGTCAAAATCGGGGCAGGAAACCGTCTCGCCGCACTTGAAAATTCTCCTTGCGGCAATGTGGGCAAATGCGCCCTCAACTCCGCTGTAGGCGATCCTCATTCCTTCAAGCACACGCTTCTGGTATCTCTTTGAAACATCCATAACATTCCGAATGAAGCATTCGTAATAGGGTTGATATTCAAATGAAACAAACTCGCTGTTCTTGGCGGTCAGCTCCGCTTCACGCTTTTTATCCTCGATGGGCAGCGCATTTTCTTTTTTATATTCGGCAACTACCTCAGCCGCCTTCATTCTTTTTTCAAAAAGCTCCGCCATTTCCGCATCGATTTTCTCAATCGTTCTTCTTGCGTTTTGTAAATTGTTCATTCGGATATCCCTCGCTTAGAAAATAATGACAATAAAAAATCCGCATAGCCCATTCTCAAGGAATTTTCTATGCGGAATCTCTACTCTTTAATAATTTTCGGCAACGGCGAAAAGCCATCATTTTAGCCGATTTTTGCAAAGGCAGAAAGGCCGCAGTGATGGTAATAATAAAATCGATTGTATATCTTATTGTTAAACATCGAGCTACCTCCAACCTTCAAATTTTTCTATATTATAGTACCTCAACAGTTGTTTGTCAATAGTTATTTTAATTTTTTTGTGAAAAATCTCCAAAAAAGACTGTGGCAAATTATGCTTTGTCACAGTCTTCGATTATCCTATCAGCTTCACGAGTGCCGTTTCAAACGCCTTGTCCTGCTCGGGAGTGCGCTTGGACGGACCCTTGATTCTTCCGCCGGAATTTCTTATTTTCTTGGAAACATAGCGTGTAAACAGAAGCCGATCAATATTCTTGTCGTTGTATACCATTCCGTTTTGACTGACGGGAATTGCCTTTCTCGCAAGGCACATGGCGGCAAGTCCGTAGTCCTGAGTGATTACTATATCGCCCTCGCAGACAAGATTGACTATCTTGAAATCAACGCTGTCGGCACCCTTTTCAACCACAACTGTTTGCACTCCGTCACGGTTGAATTCATGCGATGTGTCGCAAAGTATGACGCACTCTGCGCCGTATTTTTTTGCAAGCCTCACAGTCAGGTCAACAACGGGGCAGCCGTCCGCATCTATCAATATTCTCATATTAAAGAGCTTCAACTATCTCCTTGGTATCCCTTGCAATCATAAGCTCCTCGTTGGTGCAGATAACATATACCTTTACCTTTGAATCGGGAGTCGAGATTTCGCCCTCCGGACCTCTCTTGAGTTTATCATTTATCTCATAGTTGATTTCAACGCCCATGAATTTAAGCTGATCGCAAACACGATCTCTGTACTGCGGATTATTCTCGCCGATGCCGCCCGTAAATACGATAGCGTCAAGGCCGCCCATTGCCGCAGCAAAGCCGCCTATGTATTTGGTGAGCTGGTGGCAGAGCATGGATTCGATAAGCTTCGCTCTCTCGTCTCCCTCTCTTGCTCTGGATTCGATGGTTCTGTTGTCGCTTGTGCCGCAAAGACCGAGCATGCCGGACTTTTTGTTCATCACCGTGTCCATCTCATCGGGGCTAAGACCCTCTTTTTTCATTATGATAGGGACAATGGCAGGGTCGATAGAGCCGCAGCGTGTGCCCATCATGATGCCCTCAAGAGGAGTTACACCCATTGTTGTATCAAAGCACTTGCCGTCAACAACTGCGGAAATCGAAGAACCGTTGCCGAGATGACAGGTTACTATCTTGCTGTGCTCCGGATTGCCGAGAAGCTCAACGCACTTCTTGCTTACAAAGCGGTGAGATGTGCCGTGGAAGCCATAACGGCGAATGCCGTACTTCTCGTAATATTCATACGGCAGAGCGTACATATATGCGTAGTCGGGCATTGTCTGGTGGAATCCGGTGTCGAAAACGGCAACCTGAGGAACGCCGGGCATGATCTGCTGGCAAGCCTTGATTCCCGTGAGATTTGCCGGATTATGAAGCGGTCCGAGGTCGAAGCACTCCTTGATGGCCCCCTCAACCTTATCGTCCACAAGAACCGAGCCGCTGAACTTTTCTCCGCCGTGAAGCACACGGTGACCTACGGCGTCGATTTCCTTGACCGAACCGATAACGCCGTGCTCGGAATCAACGAGAGTATCAAGAACTATCTTGAGAGCTGCGGCATGGTCCTGCATTTCCATCGGCAAAGCCTTAATATTTTTGGTTTCGTCAGACGGCACCTTGTGCGTAAAAGTGCTTTCGGTTCCGATCTGCTCGCAGTTTCCTTTTGCAAGAACTGTCTCGTTTTCCATATCAATGAGCTGATACTTGAGCGACGAGCTTCCTGCGTTGACAACAAGAATCTTCAAAATTTTTCCCTCCAAGATATTGTATCAAAAAGATTTCTGTTATATTATATTACTGTAGCTTTGTTTTTTCAAGACAAAGATTGATTTTTTTCGCATATTTAAAGCAATACTAAAATGATTATGGAGGACTTATATGAAAATCGGAGGAATTATTGCGGAATACAATCCGTTTCACAACGGTCACGCTTATCAAATCGAGATGAGCAAGAAGCTCGGCGAATGGACTCATGTTGTCGCCGTCATCAGCTCAAACTATGTTCAGCGGGGCGAGACGGCTCTCGTTTCAAAATGGGCAAGAGCCGAGATGGCCGTCAAAAACGGCGTTGATCTCGTTATCGAAATGCCGACACTTTGGAGCACCTCCTTTGCGCAGCGTTTTGCTTACGGCGGAGTTTCGCTGCTGAACAGCCTCGGCTGCGTCGATATGCTCAGCTTCGGCAGCGAGAGTGGCAACATCGACGAGCTTATAGAATGTAAAAACGCAATCAACAGTGAAGCCGTTAACGAGCGACTCAAGGAAAACCTTGAATACGGTCTAAGCTTCGCCTCGGCACGCTCGGAAGCTCTAAAGGCGGTTTGCGGCAACCGCTTTTTCGACATTCTCGAAGAGCCGAACAACACCCTCGGAATCGAATATCTTCAGGCATTGGACAAGCTCAATTCGAGCATGATTCCGATGACAGTCAGGCGCATAGGAGCTGCCCACGATTCGCTGATGAGGAGCGACAATTTTGCGAGCGCATCGGACATTCGACAAATGATGCTTTCCGGCAGCAGGGATTGGGAGACATATGTTCCGCAATCCGTAGCCGATATCTATCATCGGGAGGAGGAAAACAATCTCGCCCCCTGCCCCAATTCAAAGCTTGAATTCGGCATTCTCTGCTGTATGCGTCAGCTCAGTGCGGAGGATATCGGTCTTTCGCCCGATGTCAGCGAAGGAATCGAATACAGGATTCACGACGCAGCTCTCAAGGCAAGCTCTCTTGAGGAGCTTTATCAGCTTGCAAAAACGAAGCGTTATTCCCATGCAAGAATAAGACGGATCGTTTTTCACGCCTTCATGGGCTTCGTCGCCGACGACTATAAGGGCGAGCCGCCGTATATCCGTGTTCTTGCAATGAACGATAAGGGCAAGGAAATCCTTAAAGAAGCAAAGGCGAAAGCCGGCAAGCCCATCGTCACCAAGGCTTCGGACTTTGACAAGCTTGACGATTACGGCCGCCATGTTTTCGCCCTTGAGGATATGTGCACCGATGTTTATTCGCTCGCTTCACCCGTAATTCTCCCCTGCGGCAGGGAAAAGACAACCGGCATTCTCGTCCTCGGCGATAAGCCGTCGGAGTTCGACGATGAGCCGATCGTTTCCGATGACGCTTCAGCCGCCGTTGTATCCGAACCGGACGAATCCGTTCAGCCTACCGCTGAAGAAGAAAAGGAAGAAACGAATATTCCTGCCGAAGAACCCGCCGAAATCGAATAATTTCCCTAAAAAATCAGCCTGCCGGAAATTCCGACAGGCTTAATTTTTCATGAAAATTTTGCTTATGTGTTCTCCTCAAGATAATAAACAACATCCTTGACCGTTATGAGGGTCGGGAGGATTCTGTCCGGGATCGTGATCTCGTACTTTTCCTCAATCATGCAGATGAGGTCAAAAAGCTCGAATGAATTAAGTCCGAGATCCGAGGTAAGAACATCGTCCGGCTCAACGGAGGTGATCCTGCCGTCGGTGTACTCATTAAGCATTTTCAAAAGGTCGTTTCTGATATCCATGTTTCTTTACTCCTCAGCTTTAGCGGCTTTGCGCTTCTCATTGCGCTGACGCCATATTTCGTTAAATATTTCCTCGGTCGCAAGCGAAACCTTTGTGACCGAAAAATCACAATGCTCGGGGAAGACATACCATGTGTCCTCCAATGTATTAAGATCAATGCAGTCACGGCGATTGCCGAATCTGTAGTTATACTCAACATGAACGGCATACTGACCGGCTGCGTCGATATTCATCTCAAAAGGCTTGCCGTCATAGTCGCTGACTCCCTTGAGATGGAAGCCGGTCATATCGTGAACGAGATTACCTCTGCCCATATGTACAAATCCCTTTGAATTCGGCAGATCGTTTACATCGACCTGACATTCAAAGCGATAGGTTCCGTCAAGAACCTCCTTCTTGACCTGCTCGCGCTCCCACTTGTACCAATCGGTAGCGAATTTAAACTCCGTCTTACCGTCATCGGCTTCAAGCTCGCCGTAATAATTGAGCGTCCATGACTTTCCGCAATGCTCGCAAAAAACCTTGTCGTTCTTTGAATTCATCTTAAACTCGGTCATGCAATGCGGGCACTGATAAAGAACCTTATGAAGCCCCTCGGCACGCTTCTTGTAGCTGACCTTGACATGATTTTCGCTCTGCCATCTGAAATCGTCGTTATAGAGCAGATTTTTAAGCTTCTCGCCGATCTCCTCTGCACTTGCCTTTTTCAGCTCCTCGGGCGTATAGGCAAGAACCATATCCGCCTGTATCGGATGCACCCAACGCTTTCTGTGGTTGCCCCAGAACGGGTCATAGATATGATGTCCTCGGCAGGTGAGCGTCACAACCGGCACACCCTGATGCTTGACAAGCTGTCCGACAGCGTCCGGAATAACCTCGGTAACGCCGCAAAGGGAATATCTTGCCTCGGCATAAATTCCGAAGATCTGGTTTTCTTTTAAAGCCTTGCGGCACTGGCGAAGAAGTGAAATATCCGCCGTGTATTTTCTTTTAGGGATTGCGCCGAGTCTTCTCAAGCCCCATTCCCTGCCGATATAATCGTCAACGGCAGCGGGGAAAATTCCCCTGTTCGGGCTGATGGCTGCGCTCATGATATAAAAATCGAAGAAAGCGTTATGGTTGCACAAAAGAATGTACGGAGGCTTGATTCCTTCCATTCTAACCTTATTAAGCTTTCCGAAGTGGAGTATCTTTCTTAAATATGAAAAGCCCCAAACGATCGGCATGGCATACATTTTCTGCTTGATCATCGGTGCATTCATATCAAATTTTTCGGTTTCCGGTGCGCCTCCTCGGACATACTTTCCGAATTCCTTGCTCAAGATGTCACTTCCCTTTCTCAAAAAAATCTGCGTCTGCGGCGTTCTGACGGTCGCTGCACGCTACCTAACGATTATAACACGCTCAAATGATTTATGCAATATAAAAAATTACCATTAAACAGACGGCTTTGCTTCATATTTTAAGACAATTAAACAAGTTCCACGGATATTCGGCGAAATCCGGCAGGCTTTCAAACCTAAGCTCCCGACCGTCACAATTAAAACCGACCTTATTCGACCAAAGGGCAATATTGCAGCCATTGTCCCTGCTGCCGTATTTTCCGTCGCCGACAAGCGGCATTTTTCTTGAAGCGAACTGAACCCTTATCTGATGGCTTCTGCCCGTATTCAGCCTGATTGACACAAGCGATTTGCCGTCCGCCTCACCGAGAACTCTGTAATCAAGGCTCGCCTGACGAACGCCCTTGCGTTCACGCTTGACGACGAAGCTTTTGTTCTTGCGCTTATCCCTGAAAAGCAGATCCTCAAAGCATCCTTCTTTCTCCTCAGGGATTCCCTCGGCAACGGCAAGATAGATTTTTTCAAATCTTTTTTCGGCAATTTCCTTGGAAAGAAATGCGGCGGATTTTTTGCTTTTGGCAAAGATCATCGTTCCGCCGACCGCAGTATCAAGCCTGTGAACGGGATAAATTTCGCCGCCCGTCTGCTCTCTCAAAAGCTTCACCGCGTCCTCTGCTCCGTCGCACTGTGACGGCACGCCGACAGGCTTAATACAGACAAGAAAGCTGCTGTTTTCAAACAATATCTCAATCATTGTCAGTATTCTTTTCCTTGAATTTTTCGGCAGTGTTTTTTATTTTAAGCACCTGCTTCATAAAGCCCATAAGCTCAAGAGGATTTGACGACTTTTGAAGCTCGGGAGTGGCGAGGGCGATAATATCCTTCAGCTGAGAAAGCTCGTTGATAAGCTCTTTTTTTTCGTCATCGCTCATTGCAGCAATGTTCGATCTGAGCTTTTTTTCTATCCTTGCAAGCTCATCGGAAACATCGCTGATCCTTTCGGCAGAAATCGGTCTGCCCTCTTCATCACGAATTATCATGTTGTTCTCCTATCAAAACAAATAGGGATTGACGCATGATTTTCTCAGCGGAATCCCCGATATAGATCTTAGATTTTTGACCTGCGTATTTTATGGCAATACAGCATAGTATATGATGTGCCGTATTGCCATAAATCAATGCCCGATTATTTTGCTTCGCTGGTTGTAACTTCCTGAATATACTTGAAGTTGAGAGCACCCTGATCGCTCATTATCTTGGCAACGGCCTTGTCAAGCGCAGCCTTATTGTAAACGATGTCGGTTACTTCCTTGCCCTCGGCGTTCGTGTAGTAATACGCAACATATGCGCCCTCAAAGCTCTTGAGATTTACACGCATCATCTTCATAACATCGTCCGTAACACCGATGTAATCGGCTGCCTCGTCCTCGGTCATGTAGGTCGTGTCGGCGGCTACGGCAGAAGTCTCCTTCTTGTTCACCGGAGATTTAACAGCGTAGGTAACGCAGATTGCAGCTGTGCAAAGAACTGCAACTATTGAAGCAATGACAGTGTTTTTCATTGAAAAAACTCCTTCTTTTAATTTCTCTGCGGCAATAGGCACGGCACAGCGTGCGCCGCAATTTATGCGGTATCACCTAATGTATAATAACACATTAAACGGATTATTGCAAGGCTTTATTCCCATTCTTTCCATATTTCGGGCTTATAGCCGACGGTCGCCTTTTTGCCGTTTCTGACGATCGGCGTTTTGAAAAGCGTCTGATTTTCCAAGAGCTTCTCCTCAACGGCTTCTTTTGAGGCAAGATATTTGATGAAGCACCTTTCATAGGCCTTCGATTTTTCATCAATCAGATCTTCAAGTGAGCCTATCGCCGCCTTGATGTTGCGGTACTCCCCTGCACTCATGCCGTATTTTTCAAGGTCGATATATTGATACTTGATTCTGCGCTCTTTAAAATATCGCTCCGCCTTTTTTGTATCGAAGCACTTTGACTTTCCGTAAATTTGAATATTCATCTCATCACCTTGAAAATTATAGCGTAAAATGTTAAAATTGTAAAGAGGTGAAATCAATGCGTATAAATTGTCCCGAAAAAATTCTAAAGGCCATCGCCCTGCTTGAGAGCAAGGGCTATTCGGCATATGCCGTCGGCGGCTGCGTCCGTGATTCGGTTATGGGAATAGCTCCGAACGACTGGGATATGACCACCTCGGCAACGCCCGACGAAACAAGAGCCGTTTTCAAAAAATTCCGCACTGTCGCAACGGGCATAAAGCACGGCACGATAACGGTTCTGATCGGCTCGGAGCCGGTTGAAATAACAACAATGAGGATTGACGGAAAATATTCCGACAACCGCCACCCGGAGAGCGTGTCGTTTACAAAAAATATAGAAAGCGACCTTTCACGCCGTGATTTCACCGTAAACGCCATGGCGTATAACCCGAAAACAGGTATAATCGATCCGTTCGGCGGACAAGCGGATATCAAAAAGAAAATCATTCGCTGCGTCGGTGAGCCTGACACCCGCTTCAACGAGGACGCCTTGAGAGTTCTTAGAGCAATAAGATTTTCTTCTGTTCTCGGCTTTAACATTGAAGAAAAGACCTCGCAAAGCATAATAAACAACCGCTTCCTGCTCCGAAATATTTCAAAGGAGCGTATCCGAGTCGAGCTGATAAAAATGCTTTGCGGAAAAAATATCGAAAAAGCTCTGACCGATTACAAAAGCGTGATATTTGAAATCATCCCCGAGCTTGCCGCCGAGGACGGATTTTTGCAGCACACGCCATACCATATTTACGATGTGTGGACGCATACTGTCAAGGTTACGGCGAGCATCGAAGCTGCCTCGGATTTCAGAGTTGCCGCCCTGCTTCACGATATTGAAAAGCCCTCCACGCTGAAAATCGACGCAAACGGCATCGGGCATTTCAAGGGACACCCTCAAAAGGGTGCGGAAACGGCGGAAAAAATTCTGCGCAGGCTTCGTTTTTCAAATGCAGAAATCAAGCATATAACGACAATTATCCGACTGCACGACGAGCGGCCCGACGGCAACCGCTTTCATCTTGCCAAGCTCTGCTCGACCTACGGTATCGACATCGTTGACGACACCATGAAGGTGATAATTGCCGACGCACACGGAAAAAATCCCGAGTTTTTCAACAAAGAGGTCGATGCGGCTCTTATCGCACGGGAACAGATAAAATTCATGAGAGAAAACCACACTTGTCTGAAAGCCTCCGAGCTTGAAATAAACGGCAATGACATCATGGCTCTCGGAATTGACAGAACAAAAATCCGTGAAACACTCGAATTTCTCCTCGACGAGGTTATCAACGAACGCATTGAAAATAAAAAAGCCGCCCTGTTACAGGCGGCAAAGCTATACGGTAATTTTTAGACCGGCGTATCATAAAAAGCAGAATTTAATTCCACGCAGGTCTAACATCTACAATCTAAAATCTAAAATCAATCTTGGTAAAGCGGGAACTTTTCACAAAGGGACTGAACCTCGGAGAGGACTCTGTCCTTGTTGCCGTCAAAGTCATTGACTATATCGCTTATCCAGCCTGCGATAAGCTCCATTTCGACCTCTTTGAAACCTCTTGTTGTAACGGCAGGCGTTCCGATTCTCAGTCCGCTCGTAACAAACGGACTTTGCGGATCATTCGGAATGGTATTCTTGTTCGCCGTGATGCGAACCTCATCGAGCCTGTGCTCAAGCTCCTTGCCCGTGATGCCCTTGTTGCGAAGGTCAAGCAGCATAAGATGGTTGTCCGTTCCGCCCGAAACAATATTTATTCCGTTTTTAATCAGCGAATCGGCAAGCACGGAAGCATTCTTGACAACCTGCCTCTGATATGACTTGAATTCATCGGTCAACGCTTCGCCGAGCGCAACCGCCTTGGCGGCAATAATATGCATGAGCGGACCGCCCTGAGTGCCGGGAAAAACTGCCTTGTCTATCTGCTTTGCAAACTCTTCCTTGCAAAGTATCATGCCGCCCCTCGGACCTCTGAGCGTCTTGTGGGTGGTGGTGGTAACTATATCGGCATACGGCACGGGCGACGGATGAACCCCTGCGGCAACAAGTCCTGCAATGTGAGCCATATCGACCATAAGATAAGCTCCGACCTTGTCGGCAATCTCACGGCAACGGGGGAAATCGATGACTCTTGAATATGCGCTTGCGCCGACGACAATAAGCTTCGGCTTGCATTCAAGCGCAATACGCTCCATCTCGTCATAGTCGATCATCTCGGTCGTTTCGTCAACGCCGTAGGGAACGACATTGAAATACTTGCCGGAAATATTAACGGGTGAGCCGTGCGAAAGATGTCCGCCCTGCTGAAGATTCATTCCCATTACGGTATCGCCGGGATTGAGAAGCGCGAAGAAAACGGCAAGATTTGCGTTAGCTCCGCTGTGCGGCTGAACATTGACATGCTCCGCTCCGAAAAGCTCCTTGGCTCTGTTGCGTGCGATTTCTTCCACAACATCGACGCATTGGCAGCCGCCGTAATATCTCTTGGAAGGATAGCCCTCGGCGTACTTGTTTGTCAGGACACTGCCGGCTGCGAGCAAAACCGCTTTTGAAACAATGTTCTCGGATGCAATAAGCTCGATGTTGTGCTGCTGACGCTCAAGTTCGCTTTCACATGCTGCGTAAATCTCCTTGTCATAGGCAGAAAGTTCGTTGAAAAATTTCATCTGTCGTCCTCCGTTTTTCAGGCAAAACCGCAAGCCTCAATCGGAACGGCATCACCTTTATTATGTTGTATACCAAAATGCGCATATCGGCAATTTGTACCGTATTTATTCGGCGGCGTCGTTACTTTCCTCGGCAGGTGTCTGTGGAGTTGCGCTGAAATACTTCTCTCCTGCCTTGACCTCCACTCCCCTGATCTTCATAAGCTCGGAAAATGTAACGAATTTATATCCCTGCTTTGCAAGCTCGGGGATAAGCCTTGCAACGGCATCCGCCGTCGCCGGATAAAGATCATGCATAAGAACGATGCTTCCGTCAAAAACATTATCCATAACGGTCTGATAGTCCTTGTCGGCGTTTCTGTATTCCCAGTCACGGGAATCAACGCTCCAAAGCACCAGCGGCAAATTCACATTCGCCTGAACAGTTTCGTTAGCGGCGCCTTCGGGCGGTCTGAGAACCCTGACCTTTCTGTGCGAATATTTTGTTATCACGCTGCAAGATTTGTTGATTTCCCTCTGCATTTCATCTGCGGAAAGAGTGTTGAGATTGACATGGGAATAGGTGTGAGTTCCTATCTCGCAGCCGAGCTTCGCTGCTCTCTCTATCTCCGCAGAATAGGTTGAGGCTCTGTCTCCGACAACAAAGAATGTTGCTCTGCCGTCATATTTTTCAAGCGTGTCAAGAATCTTATTGGTAACCGGAGCATACGGGCCGTCGTCAAAGGTGAAGCAAACAAGCTTATCGGTAGATTTCGGAAGCTTTCTTTTTGCGTCCGTCTCCTCTTCCTCGGTCGTCGTGTTCTCCGTGGTCGTTTCCGCTGTGTTTCTTGTCGTTTTTTTGATTGTGATCTCTTTACTGTCTTCTGTTTTCTCTTCGGTTTTGTTTTCAACCGTTGTCTCGCCTGTTTTGCTTAACGACTCGTGTCTTTCCTCGGTGATTTTTCCGCTGATACCGTACACCGAAGCCACAAGAATAGCGACAAACGCAACTAAAAATATCGCTTTCCCAATAAAATCCCTTTTCATTTCCGTAACACATCTCCATGACTTATTTCGGCAAAATCTTACCATCGTTCATTATAGCACCTATGCATTTTTTATTCAATGCTATTTTTGAAAATTGACATATTTTTTACAATTAACGGCCTTTTTAACAGTTTTATTATTTAAAATTTGAATATAATAAAATATCTGATGAAAATCCAAAAAAATTAAAAAAATACTTGACTTTTCTTTCTCTATGCTATATAATTAGCAAGTCGCTTGAATCAAAAGCGACACACATATGGCGGCATAGCTCAGTTGGCTAGAGTACTCGGTTCATACCCGATTGGTCGTAGGTTCGAATCCCACTGCCGCTACCATATGGCCCGGTGGTCAAGCGGCTAAGACACCGCCCTTTCACGGCGGTAACACGAGTTCGATTCTCGTCCGGGTCACCAAGTCGAGATTTTGTCTCGGCTTTATTTTTTTGTCCGTTAATCCACCTTTACGAAGCTGCGGAAAATAAATTCTGCGGCTTATTTTTATGTTGAAAACGCTTCCGATATGTTGTAAAATGAGCTTATTAAACCAAATGAGGTGAAAGTCTGAAAACAGAACTTAAATACAAAAGAAGAAAAAGAGCGTAGCAAACCAGACCGCAAGAAAT
>CAVJIV010000014.1:0-61504 GCA_963649715.1 bacterium
AATCAGTATTTTAACACAAAATCTTAATGCTGTGTATCGACAAAAGGTTTTCATGTCTTTTTGTGCCTTCCGCACAGCGGAAAGGAATGGTCATAAGAATGAAAAATATATGGAGGTAACAATCCAGAGGATTTTCTGTGGGTTTGGCAAAGGCGGCGGGATTTGAACCCACGATCACAGAGTCAAAGTCTGTTGTCTTACCATTTGACTACGCCTTCATATAAGGCTCAAGCGAGCCTTATTCGACCTCTCAGAACTCGCTCAGGTGCTGCTGGACGGGTTCTTTTCCTTTATCAGGACATTCTCTGCGTTGGCTTCAAAGCGTGCCTGTCTTAACTGCTCAAGCTCGACCTGATAGCGGCGGTTCTTCATGCCGGCAGCGTCAAGGGCTTTTTTCAATCGCTCGTTTTCTTTCATGACCGGTGCTGCAATCTTCTTGACGATTTCTTCCACTCCCTGCTTTGCGCCATAGGCACAAGCCAAGCCGCATACACCAATCATAAAGCCAACGACAAAAAGCTTAAAAATCAAATCCATTGGTTATCCCTCCTTTCAATGCTTGTCCGTATTGCCCCTCAGAATTCTTCGGGGTGTCTTGAAAACCAATCCTGAAACGCTTCCGCCATTTTCTGACCGGCACGCTCGGCGAAATCCGCTCTTTCCTCGTCCGTCAGCTCGTCAAACGGTACTTCCGTTCCGTCCTCTTTAACAAGGATGTTGTAACAGGTTAACTCTCTTTTTGCCATGATTGACACGCTCCTTTCGTCATGTATTTAATGTGTATGTGTGTGTAAAATTGTCCTATTCTTGCCGTTCTGAGTGCATTTATCTTTTTCATAATTGACACTCCTTAATAATGTGAATTCTTTCACTCTGTTGTAATTCTTCTTCGCTTTGTGCTATAATCGCTCCGAAAGGAAGTTGATTATAATGAAGAAAAATACAAGAAAATTTGAAAAATCAATGCGTATAATTATTCGTCGAATCATTGACAACCAGCCGTTTTCTGAGTTTTATACCGATAATCCCGAACCTCTTTGTGAATGTATCGACCGAGAATATATTGGTGGAATTGTTTATGGAAGAGCTATGAATGGCACTGCTCATTTCACTTTAACAAAACCCTTTGTACGTTACAAAGGCATTGAATTTTTGGAAAACAAACACCCTGAATTTAAAAGCAACGGTCGCTTTTATCTTTCAATCTTCTCAGCAATCGTTTCTGTCTTGGCTCTGATCGTGTCTTTTCTTTCGCAGTATATTGATATTCAGACTGTGTTAAATCAATATTTTTGATGTTACCCATTTCAAAACTGTCTATTGAAACATCAATATCGCCTAAAATGGTTAAAGACAATTCCAACGGTGAGCTGTCTTTCTTCAGCGTGAATTTCTTTATGCGATTGGTAACATCTATACCGTCAATGAAGATACGAGTTTGTGCAGCATTATCTGCTATCTCAACCGTTTTGATTTCAAACTTCAAGCTATCACCCCTTCCTAGTAGCTTATCATCGCCTGTGAAACGCCCACGCTTTCGGCAAGCTCGGCTTGCGATACACCTTTTTCGTAAATTTAACATTTTCGGCATATTGCATAAAATGCAAGGATTGTTTTTGCATTTATAGTTCTATAGATATCTATAGTCATCGTGCAAAAAAATAAGTGTCAATGCACTCATCGGGAATAGCAAGGCAGTCGCAAATACCACTTATCTCAGACTGTTTAAACGGTCTTTTATTGTTAAGACTAAGATTAAGAGATGTATCACTTATTCCTAATCTTCCGGCAAGCTCCGACTGCGTGACCTTTTTCTCACGCAGCCGACCGAGAAGCTTGGAATAGTCGTAAACATAGTTCACTCTTTCCACCTCCTTAAAATCATCAAAATAACTGCGATATCGCCGATAATTACAGCTATATCAAGCAACAACAATACTTTTTCCATAAATAGCACCTCTTTATATATTGACAATGAGAGCAAAATAATATATGATACCCATACAGGGGCTTTCGCCCCTGCGCTTATCCCGATAACAGTTTGTTGATTATTTCAACAACCGTTGAGATAAGCTGTAGTATGGCGGTTGCAAGAAGCACTTTTTCGGTGGTGGTGGACTTGCGACCGTTTTTCTTTTGCTTACTCATTGTGTTCACCTCCTTGGTATGGATAGATTATATCACTGTAGATTTCTAAAGTCAATAGTTTTTTAAAAATTTCTTTCAAATATTTAAAGTTTTTCTTGAAATATCTGTATTTTTGTGATATGATAAGCACAATAGAGGTGATTGCATGGCTGAATTTAAAGACAGATTAAAAGAAGCGTTATCTATACGAAAAATGTCTGCCGCTGAGTTGGCGAGATTATCGCATGTGAATGAAGGTGCAATAAGTCAATATAAAAAAGGTGCATATAAAGCTACTCAAGAGAATCTTGATAGACTTGCCAAAACATTAAATGTATCTATAGCATGGCTTATGGGTGCAGATGTGCCAATGGAAAAGGAATATAAGCTTATGCCCCCTACCGTTACGGACGATGTTGTAACCTTTCCCGTTATCGGAGAAATAGCCGCAGGATATAACTGCGTTGCCAACGAAGATTGGAGCGGTGACACGGTTGAGGTTCCGAGAAGCTATTTAAAAGGCAGACCTAAATCCGATTATATGGTATTAAAGGTACACGGCGATTCGATGTATCCTTTATATCAGGACGGCGATACAGTGCTTATATTAAAACAAACTACACTTGGCCGAAGCGGTGACATCGGTGCAATTATCTATGAAGATGAGTGCGCTACACTGAAAAAGATCGAGTTTGTTCACGGCGAAAATTGGCTGCGCCTTGTGCCGCTCAATCCGTTATACAAACCCGAAACCATAGAAAACGAAGCCCTCGAACACTGCCGTGTTATCGGCGTGCCGAGGCTGCTTATAAGAGAGACAGAGTGAACTAAAACAAAGTCGATTGCAAAATGTAACCAACTGAAAATACCGGTGCTGAGGGCGGCAAGAAAAAATATAAGTACTTATCTTCAAAAATTGTTTAAAATACACAAAAAATTTTGTTTGCTGAAATTTTTGCTTGACTTTAAAACCTTTTGGGAATATTATAATAGTGTAACTACGGTTACACATGTTAACTATAGTCCCAGACGGTAGATCTCCCCAAGATGAGGGAAGTTTCGAAATCTGGGGCTTTTTATTTTATAAAGTAAAGGATGTAATCTATGGGGAAAACAGCAATTTTAGTTGACGGTGGCTTTTATCGCAAGCAAGCTAAATTTTTATTCGGAGAAAAGTCACCCGAACAACGAGCGTATGAATTGGTAGAATATTGTCATCGACATTTAAAGGAATCATATGGAACACATAATGAATTATACAGAATTTTTTATTACGACTGTTATCCGTCTGAAAAAACCATATATAATCCTTTAACAAAAAAATCTGTTAACTTAAAGAAATCAGAATTGTATTTTTGGTCAAATGAGTTTTTCTCAGAATTATCAAAAAAGAGAAAACTTGCTCTTAGAATGGGAGAAATTCTTGAAAGCAGTGCCGGATATCGGATAAAACCCGATTCGTTCAAAAAACTTTGTGAGAAGAAAATCTCTGTTGATGACCTTACAGAAGATGATCTTGTGTTTGAGGTTCAGCAAAAAGGCGTTGATATGCGAATAGGATTAGATATTGCTTCATTGGCACAGAAACATCTTGTTGATCAAATCGTTTTAATTGCCGGAGACAGCGATTTTGTTCCGGCTGCAAAACACGCAAGACGTGAAGGTATAGACTTTATACTTGATCCTATGTGGCATACAATCCGAGATAGTTTAAATTTGCACATTGATGGACTTAAAACGAGAACAGGTAAGCCGCCAATACTTAACAAAAAAGATCCTTTACACGTGGACTATTTAAAGAATACAAAAAGCAGCGATTCAGAGTAAATAAAACCGCCGCCCGGCGTGAGGGCGACAAGGAAAGAGGTGTTCAATATGTCAGATAACAACGGCGATATCATTATCTATCAGTCTGAGGACGGATTAACACATATTGATGTGAAAATCGAAAATGAAACGGTTTGGCTCAATCAATCCCAAATGGCTGAGCTTTTCCAAACCTCCCGTACGAATGTCGTTGAGCATATACAACACATCTATGAAGACGGCGAGCTGGACGAAAAATCAACTTGTCGGAATTTCCGACAGGTTCGCACAGAGGGCAACCGACAGGTCACTCGCACTATTCCATACTACAACCTCGATATAATTATTTCTCTCGGCTATCGTGTTAAATCCATAATCGCAACTCACTTTCGCCGTTGGGCAACTGAAAGGTTGAAAGAATATATACTTAAAGGTTATACGATGGACGATAACCGTTTAAAAGACCTCGGAGGCGGATATTACTGGAAAGAGTTACTTGCCAGAATCCGTGACATTCGTTCTTCGGAAAAAGTCCTCTACAGGCAAGTATTGGATTTGTATGCAACAAGCATTGACTATGACCCAAAAAGTGATGAGTCTGTTCAATTTTTCAAAATAGTTCAAAATAAATTACACTATGCCACACACGGTCACACCGCCGCAGAAGTAATATACGAACGTGCAGACGCAGAAAAGCCGTTTATGGGACTAACCTCATTTAAAGGCGATTTTCCTGTTTTAAGCGATACAAAGGTTGCTAAAAATTACCTCTCCGAGGACGAATTAAGAGTTTTGAACAACCTCGTTTCAGGTTACTTTGACTTAGCAGAAATCAACGCCATTGAACATAGACCAATGTATATGAAAGATTATATCCGACAGCTTGACGCCGTTCTTACTTCCGGCAACAGAGATGTTTTCACCGATTCAGGCAGAATAAGCCATGTGCAGGCTCTTGAAAAAGCTGAGAAAGAATATCGCAAATACCAACGAGACAATCTCTCCCCCGTTGAGCAGTCATACCTTGAGGCAATCAAAAAGACCGAAAAGGTCGCAAAAAAAGAAGTAAAGAAGCTAAAATAAAAAAACGCCGTCCGGTGCTTGAGCAACCGGAATATCAAAAATCAAGAAAATATTGGAATAAATTGAAACAAAGGTTAAAAGAGGAAGGTGCCGAAACGGTGACAAAATGTCACCAGTTGAAAATGAAAGCACAAGACGGTAAAAATCGTTTAACCGATCTTGCTAAATACCAAAATTCGAGTGACCCCTCTTTTACAGTAAAGAACTGGCTTAGAAGAGTTACAACAATTGATTATATTGGTCTTTGGGAAGAATTAAATAACCCCAATTTTAAATTGGTCGAATTCGACCAATTTAAAAAAAACCGCCGTCCGGAGCGGCAACTCCGAACGGCAAAAGATACAATCCACACACATACACATTAAAAAGGAGCAGATTGCGTAAATATATTATCACATCTGCTTCGTTTTTGCAAGTTTAATTTACCACAAAATAAAAGCAGGTGATTTTATGACAACGGCAGCTGCATATATCAGAGTTTCCTCCGAGCGTCAGGACGAATATTCCCCCGATTCTCAGAAGAAGCTCATCAGAGAATATGCAAAGAAAAACAATATCGAAGTGCCGGAAGAACTTATCTTCTTTGATGACGGTATCAGCGCAAAGACGGCTACCAAACGAACACAATTTAACCGTATGATCGCCCTTGCCAAAGAGAAAGAGCCTCCGTTCAATGCTATTCTTGTATGGAAGTTCTCACGATTTGCCCGAAATCAAGAGGAAAGCATTGTTTACAAAAACATTCTCCGCAAAAAGGGCATACAGGTAATCAGCATATCCGAGCCGATTATCGATTCTCCTTTCGGCGATCTGATTGAGCGTATCATTGAGTGGATGGACGAATATTACCTCATCAATCTTTCCACAGAGGTAAAGCGTGGAATGACCGAAAAGCTCTCACGAGGTGAAGCTTTATGTCCTCCTGCATACGGTTATGACATACAGGACGGCAAATACATCATCAATCCTGATGAAGCTCCGCACATTATAGAGATATTTAATGACTTTCTCAGCGGTCTGCCAATGCGTCAAATTGCGCTGAAATGTGCCGCAAAAGGTCTCAGAACGCACAGAGGAAATCCGTTTGAAGCTCGGACTGTCCGATATATTCTTTATAATCCCGTATATGTCGGTAAAATCCGCTGGTCTACCGACGGCCGTGCAAGCTCGTTGAGGGACTTTTCAAATCAGAGTACCGTAATCGTTGACGGTATTCACGAGCCGATCATCTCTCAGGAAGTGTGGGACGCTACCCGGGCGAAGCTGTCAAAAATACAAACGATGTACGGCAAGAATCAGCGACCGGATCAGCAGGTCGAATGGATGTTAAAAGGGCTTATGCGCTGCGAGTGCGGAGCTACATTGACAATGCTCGGCACGGCTTGCCCGTCAATGCAATGTTATTCATACACCAAAGGTACGGGCAAATGTGTCACTTCTCACTGTCTGTCTATCAGCAAAGCAAATAAGCTCGTAATAGCCAACCTTGAAAAGCTCGTCAATAACAAGCAATTCAATTTTGTACCTGCCGAAAATATCACTCAGACGGTTGATTACGACGCTTTAATTAAAAAGGAATATGCAAGGCTTGCAAGAGCAAAAGAAGCCTTTCTCGCCGAAATAGATACCGTCGATGAGTACCGTGAGAATAAGGCAAGAATTACAAAAGTGATAAAACAACTTGAGCGTGAGCAAAGTTCACGCAAAGTTGAAAAAATTGACCTTGATGAATTTAGCGAAAAAGTTCGTCAAGTCTTACGGACAATCACCGATGCGTCGGTAAGTGAAAAAGCAAAAAACGAAACCTTGAGAACCGTAATTTCTAAAATTGTGTATGAAAAGTCAAAAAATCGTCTTAACTTTTTCTTTCACGCATAGGGTTATCTTCTTTTGCAATATGGCGGGCCGGACGGTGAGTTGGGTGCGTCACTGAGGTATCTCAGTCAGCGATTTGCGATGCCCTACCCCGAACTCAAAGGTCTTTTGACCGATATCGGTACAGAGGAGTTGGGGCATCTTGAGATGATTGGGGCGATTGTTTATCAGTTGACGAGAAATCTTTCTTATGACGAAATAAAGCGCAGCGGATTCGACACCTATTTTGTCGATCACACGACGGGAGTTTACCCGACGGCGGCAAGTGGTTTTCCGTGGTCGGCGGCGGAAATGCAATCAACCGGCGACACAATTGCCGACCTCACGGAGAATATGGCTGCCGAGCAGAAAGCACGAACTACTTACGACAACATTCTGCGGCTTGTAGACGACGCTGATGTCCGTGACGCAATCAAATTTCTGCGAGAGCGTGAAATTGTGCATTTCCAGCGTTTCGGCGAGGGCTTGAGAATCGCAACGGATAAGCTCAATTCCAAGAATTTCTACGCTTTCAATCCGTCGTTTGATAAATAACGCCAAAAAATAAAGCTATAATTCGCCGTCAATCTCTGCGTTGACAAAGCGAATTATAGCTTTTTCTTTGATTTATTCCGCCGTGTATTTCAGGGTTGTTGCATAAAGCCAGCCGTCGGAGGGGGTTTTGATATATACCTTGAAGCAATTTTCGCCGCTGTGGCGTGGTTTTACGAAGAGGTTGTAGGTGTAGGTCATGTTTGCTTCATCGAGCACCGCTGCCGACGAATTGACGGTGGTCGTCATTCCGTCCTCGTACTCTATCCGAACCTTATTTACACCTGCACCTGTAACGATTTTGCAATCAACAGCTTCTTGCTTGCCGCTCGTTTCGGCAAGCTCCGCAGATTTCAGCGTCGTATCCGAATAAAGCGTCGAAACGCTGAAATCATACATCTGATTTTCCCAAACATTGTTATATTTCGCATGGATTTTCAGGTCGCTGTCAGGCGTAAGCCTTGTTTTGAGCGTCCAAACCTCATGGTCAAGCTCCCTCGAAAGCGAGTTCACCTCGTTGCCGTCGGCATCATATCCTCTGATTACAACGCTGCCGTTATTTCTTGTAAAGGTTCTCGTCGCTCCGGTGGCTTCGATGATCTGAACCTTGTCGGCACGACCGTCAACTGTGAAGCTGTAATCATTTACGCTGCTCCATGACGGAGTATATGCAACATCTTTAACCGAGCTTTCGCCGTCAAGCGGAATGAATGTGAATCCGTTTTCGTTTGCATATGTTTCCGCCGCCGTTCCTCTGTAGCCGTAGATCGTGAAGTTTTCGGCTTTTTCACCAAAGTATGACTTATAGCCAAAAGCCATTTCCCCAATTTCGGTTACTGAAGCAGGTATTATGACTGATTTATTGTCAAATTCGCCTACAAAAGCTTGTTTGCCGACATGTTCAAGACCGTCATTAAGCTCTATATCGTAAGGTTTATTTGAATTGAAGCACTGTTCGCCAATAGATTTAACTGTCGAAGGCAATGTAATTTTTTCAAAATTTCCCCAAGTCTTAAAAGCTGAATTGCCGATAGTTTCAAGACCCTCGTTGAGCTTTATTTCCGAAACGGCAGACAATTCAAAGGCAGAATCGCCGATTTTCTTAACGGAGGAAGGAATTTCAATCTCTTTCAAACCTACTGTAAGATCAAAAGCTAATTTTGGAATTTCGGTAATATCAGCTGTAAAGGTTACACTTTCAAGATATCGGCATTCGTCAAACATGCCCTCACACATGGAGCAACCGATTGTAACATTTTTTACATTGCTTTCAGAAAAAATCTCCACGGCTCCATCTTCAAACTTAATATTTGAGGGAAGATTCAAATCGGTTATATTGGTAAAAGCAAACGCCCTTGAACCGAGTATAATATCACCTGTTCCGTTGAAAACAATCTCATTCACGCTGACCGGTGCAGACCATCCTGCAAATCCGAAAGCATTAACTATAATCGGCTCGGATCCAAATGCATTAAATGTAACCTTGTTTACATCTTTAAAGTCCGGATCATAATTACGGTGAAATTCTTCACTACGACCGGTATAATATTGTTCCTCTTCAACAACATCTCCGCTGTTGAGGACAACATCAATTTTCTCCAAAGTTTCAGCATAAACATTTACACTCAATAACATGCTGATAATAATAACGATCGCCATTGCTTTTAACCAAAATTTTTTCATCATTAGAATCCTCCTTCATAATAATTATGCTAAATTATCATTCACATTTTGACTCTTTTTACCTGCCGCATCAAACGAGGTAACCATATCATACATACCCTCAATAGATAATGATCCTCCTTTTCTATAGAAGAAGAATCCGCTATATAACAGTTCGGGTGCGTTATAATTTTGAACAAAGTAATATGCTTTACAGTCTCTTAATACATATGTTGACTGCTTATAGTTACTGGTATTGAAAATATAAACTGCCTAACCGATAAAAGTTTCTCGGTAAACAGAAAACTCGCATTTATCAAACACCAATTTGAAACGGAGCATAACCGATGCTGTCTCCGAGAGAAAAGTTCATGCGTTTCATTTTCACATAAACGCAGCCGTTCATTGAATAAACAAGCTTATCCTTGAAATAAAGAGAGCTGTTTGTGTTGTTTGTTCCTCCGGTTAAATCCTCCGTGCCGTCTTTGGGAACGATCTCATAATACGAAGGCGACAGCGGAAGTCCGACCACTTCAGTGCCGTCATTATAGGGGTAGCCCCATGTGTAGACATTTTCGTCAAAAGTAAACAGATATTTCTTTCCGTTTAGAATTTGACCTCTACCCTCAAGCAGGCTGCTGCACTCAAGAGCGTCCTGCATATCCTCCATTATAACAGTGTTGTCGGGTGTCAATCTGTCGGGATTGAGCGCATTATCGACCCCGTAGCCGATATACCACATAGGTCTGAGGTAGGTAACCGCCTTCGGCGCTGCAATAAGCGCTTCAAGAGCCTGCGCATTATCACAATGAACCCTAAGTTCAGCCAAACCCTTTGTGCTGTCCGAAACGGTCGATGTAAACTGTGTGCTTACATCGTCATCATCAATCGGAACACTCATTCTGCATGATGACGGTACAGAAAAACCTGCTCTGGACTCTTCCCTTGCACTTCCGTCATCGCCCTGAATCCAGTACATTATAGAAGCATAATCTGTATAAAGAGCGTCCTCATGAGGAAGACGAAGTGTTATTATTGCGTCGTTTCCGCTGATACGGCAATCTTCCGTGCCAAGCGGAACATCATATGTTTTTATTGCGTTGTTTTTCCAATTTTCTTTTGTATTATTAAAATTGGACTCTGTGATATCAATAAACATTGCTTCACTTCCTTTTAAAAAATATATTTTTAAAAGTCGTTAAAAATAACTGTATATTGATATTTATTGTCAGCAGCATTTTGCGCCGCTCGGATCAGCATCAACAAAAAAAGATCCGCATTATTACGGAAATGAATGTTCAAAAGTTTCCGTCTTAGCCTCCCTTTTTGCTAATCCGTAATTTCATTATAACTGAACATTTGTTCTTTGCCAATGGTTTTGGAGAAATTTTTCCCCACCGACATTATCTCCCACTTTTCACGCTTTTATTACAGTCAATTGTGAAAATCAACAGTTTTTGCACTGCTGCGATTAGTTTATTCTAACTGATTAAAAGTTGCAAAAAAAATAATAATATAGTATAATTTGTTTGAATGGTTAAAATACCATTATCAGGATTTAGTCATTGCTTTCAACTTTGTTTAAATCCAAAAACAAAAAGAAAGTCAGGCGATTTTTATGAAAACTGTTTATGCAGACAATGCTGCAACAACAGCTCTCTGCCCCGAAGCACTTGACGCTATGGTAGATTGTTTAAAAAACAACTACGGCAACGCTTCAAGCCTGCATCATTTGGGTCAGGAGGCTGCCGCCGCAGTCCTACAGGCAAGGCGTGACATTGCCGACGCTATCGGCGCAGATGTGAACGAGATTTACTTCACCTCCGGCGGTACGGAAGCCGATAACTGGGCTATCACCAACGCCGCACATCTCGGCGAAAAAAAGGGCAAAAAGCACATTATTTCAACAACCTTTGAGCATCACGCCGTTCTTCACACGCTGATGAAGCTTGAAAAAGAGGGCTTTGAGGTAACCTACCTCGATGTTCATGAGGACGGCTATGTTCGTCTTGACGAGTTTCAAAAGGCTCTCAGGGACGACACCTGCCTTGTTACAATAATGTATGCGAACAATGAGGTTGGAACGGTTCAGCCCATTCCGGAAATAGGCGCAATCTGCAAGGAAAAGGGCGTTTATTTCCACACCGACGCTGTTCAGGCCGTCGGACATCTTCCGATCAATGTTAAGGAACAGAACATCGATATGCTCTCGTTCTCATCTCATAAATTTCACGGTCCCAAGGGAATCGGCGCACTCTATTGCCGCAAGGGCATTCCTCTTATGGGATTCATGCAGGGCGGCGCTCAGGAGAGAAACAAGCGTCCCGGCACAACCAACACCCCAGCCATCGTCGCAACGGCTGCGGCACTCAAAAAGTGCTGTGAGGATATGGACAAGAACATTGCCTATGTCAGCGGATTAAGGGACAAGCTTATTGACACTATTCTTGAAATCATTCCCCGTTCGAGAGTAAACGGCGGCCGCGCGCCCCGTCTGCCCGGCAATGTAAGCTTCTGCTTCGAGGGAATCGAGGGCGAGTCGCTTCTGCTTCACCTTGACCTCAAGGGAATCTGCGGCTCTTCCGGCTCTGCCTGTACCTCAGGTTCGCTCGATCCGAGCCATGTTCTGCTCGCACTCGGCCTGCCGCACGAGATTGCTCACGGTTCGCTCCGTCTTTCTCTCTGCAAATACAACACCGAGGAAGAAATTGACTATATAATTCAGGAGCTGCCGAAAATCGTTTCAATGCTCCGTGACATGTCCCCCGTTTGGGAGAGAATAATGAAAGGAGAGGACTACTATGCTGTACAGTGAAAAGGTAATGGATCACTTCCAGCATCCGAGAAACCTCGGCAAAATGGATGACGCTGACGGCGTCGGCGAGGTCGGCAATGCAAAGTGCGGAGATATAATGAAAATGTACCTCAAAATCAAGGACGGCAAAATTGAAGATGTTAAGTTCAACACCTTCGGTTGCGCTTCTGCAATTGCAACAAGCTCGATTGCAACCGAGATGATCAAGGGTCAGAAGATTGAGGACGCTCTCAAACTCAGTAACAAGGCTGTTGTTGAGGCTCTCGACGGACTTCCGCCGGCGAAGATTCACTGCTCCGTGCTTGCCGAGCAGGCGGTCAAGGCAGCTCTCAAGGATTATTACACCAAGAACGGTCTTGAGCTTGACCCCAATGTATTCGGCGGCGACTGCGGCGGCAGCTGTGAAAGCTGCGAGGGCTGCGGTCACGAGGGTTAAGCCATGAAAAAGGCTGTTATTGCCATGAGCGGCGGAGTTGACAGCTCCGTCGCTGCTTATCTGATAACTCAGCAGGGCTACGAAGCGATCGGTGTAACGATGAAGCTTTACTGCAACGAGGATATCGGCATAAAGAAAGAAAAAACCTGCTGCTCGCTCGAGGATGTTGAGGACGCAAGGAGCGTTGCAAGCCGGCTCGGAATACCATATTATGTTTTCAATTATACCGATAATTTCAAATTGCAGGTCATCGAACGGTTTGTTGACGCATATCGCAACGGCAGAACGCCGAACCCGTGCATTGACTGCAACAGATACATCAAGTTCGACCAGCTCATGCGCAGAGCTAAGGAGCTTCAATTTGATTATGTAGTAACCGGTCACTACGCCATCAATGAATATGACGAAAAAAGAGGCCGTTGGATTCTCCGCAAAGCAGCAGACGACACAAAGGATCAGAGCTATGTTTTGTATTCGCTCACGCAGGATCAGCTCGGCAGAATTCTTTTTCCGCTCGGCAGAATGACCAAGCATGAGGCGAGGAAAATTGCGGAGGAGCAGGGTTTTGTCAACGCCGATAAGCACGACAGCCAGGATATTTGCTTTGTCCCCGACGGCGACTATGCACGATTCATTGAGGACTGGTGCGGATTCCGCTTCAGCGAGGGAGATTTTGTCGATCGTGACGGCAATTTTATCGCCAAGCACAAGGGCATAATCAATTACACGATCGGTCAGCGCAAGGGGCTGGGCATTGCGGCAAAGACGCCGTACTATGTTGTCAGCAAGGATCTTGAGGAGAACCGTGTCGTGCTCGGCTCGAATGACGATTTGTTCTCGGATCATCTTGAAGCGACCGACCTTAACTTTATCTCTATTGAAAAGCTCACCGAGCCGATGAAGGTCAAGGCAAAGGTAAGGTACAGGCAAAAGGAAACCGACGCCGTTATAACTCCGCTTGAAAGCGGAAATGTCAGCGTCGATTTTGAAACGCCACAGCGTGCGATCGCTCCCGGTCAGGCAGTGGTTTTCTATGACGGAGATATCGTAGTCGGCGGAGGCACTATAATTTAAAGCAATACCATAAAATATAACCGTTACACCATCCGAAATGGAGATGTAACGGTTTGTTTTTTGCTTGGAGATCAGGTTGTTTTCAGCTTGCGCAATGCAGGCGTTTTCGGTTTTTATATAAAGGTATCCGTCAATGCTCTTTATTGACAGCAAAACGAATCTGTTGATAGTGTCCAACGCCACGCTTGCCTCAATGCTGTTATCAAGCATATTCAACAGCGCACGACAAATATCCGAATTGTTTATTCCGATGACAAGACCTCCCAATACGGTAAAACGGTCAGAAAGCCGACCTATGTATACAATGACAAGCATTGGGTCATATTAAGTTTCATTAAGCCTAAATTCAAGTAATTACACAATGATATGCTCGCCGACTTGAAAAATGAAGTCGCCGCTTTTGAGGAGAGAGACGAGCTCATGTTCGTTTTCGGGGAGGCGTGCCGCTCTCGTTGCGCAGAGATTATCGTGTCCGATGTGGTGATAATCCGTTCCTGCCGTGGCAATTTTGCCGTGCTCCCTTGCGTATCTCTCGGCGATGGCAACTCTCGAATTGTGATGAGGGTGCATATTGAAAACCTCAACGCCGTCGAGACAATTTTCAAATCCGAGCTGCATATCGTCTCGAAATGGGTGAGCCTGCAAAAGGAACATATCGTCTGTTTTAAATTTACCGACGAAATTTTCGAGCGTTCCCGTCATATATGAATACATCTCCTCAAGCTGCGAAAGCTCAAAGCCAAAGAGCAGATAGTCGTTGTCGTTTTGGTTCGGAAACCTCAGCTCTGCGCCGAGGTAAACCTTCATTCCGAGTCTCTCCCCTGTTTCAAAAGCCTTGAGATAATCGGTGCGATAAATCTCAAGAAAGCTTTCGTTTTCCGGCTTGGGGTAAAAATGATTTGTTACGGCAATTCCGTCGTAGCCTGCGTTATGGAAAATCGTCACAACATCCTCCGGCTTGACCTGTGAGCAGCCGCTTGCGGGCGAGGTGTGGGCATGAAGCTCAAGCCTGTAGGGATACGCCTCCTCGATTTGCTTTTTTGCGCTCTCTTTAAACATAATCTACACTCCTCATATCTCATCAGCCATCATTTTGTGAACCATATCGCCGATCTCGTTTGTTTTCAGCTCGGCGATTTTTTCATACGGAATCACGGCGAGAATTTTCAGAAAAACATCGGAACGACGCTTGAACATATTTTTATTGGCCTCTCTCGTGTTTTTGACAACAGAAACAACGATCGGTGCTTTCGCCTTTTTCGCAATCTTGAATGCGCCGTTTCTGAACGGAAGAAGCGTGCCGGGCTTTTTGTTGACATAGCCCTCGGGGTAAATTCCCATTGCGCACACGCCGTTTTTGATGTTGTCCGCCGCCCTGTTTATCGCCTTGACAGCCTCACGGGTGTTCTCTCGGTCAAGACCGACGCAGCCCGATTTTGCAAGATATTTTCCTGCGGCAAAGATGCCGAAAAGCTCCTGCTTCGCAACAAATGCGATGTTTTTATCCGCCAATGCGGTTATGCTGATTATCGGGTCAAAGACCGAAAGATGATTGGAAACAAGCAAAAACAATCCGTCGTCCGGAACAAGCTCTTTCCCCTCAACATGAACATTGATCTTTGCAACCTTGAGAAAAAGCCTGATGCTTGAAATCATAAAGCTGCGGTATGCGTTGTGGATATTGCTTGTATATTTCTTGTCCGTCGTGAGGGAAAAAAGGCAGAATGCGCCGAGATGAAGCAGCAAAAAGCATGCGTATATTAAAGGAAATAGCAAAATCGGCTTCCAAATATCCCCGACGCTCTCCACAAGCTTACAAAAATATGATATCAAAAAATCGACAAGTGCACTCAGCACCGCATATATCAAAGCCATATAACTCCCCCAAACAGCCTTAATTATCAAACGAACCGGTGTAAAGCTGATAGTATCTGCCCTGAGCGGCAATAAGCTCGTCATGGCTGCCACGCTCGATTATACATCCGTGGTCAAGAACCATTATAACATCGGCATTCCGAATTGTCGAGAGCCTGTGAGCGATAACAAATACCGTTCTTCCTTTCATCAGAGCGTCCATACCCTTCTGAACGATTGCTTCGGTTCTTGTATCGATCGAAGATGTCGCTTCGTCAAGAATCATTACCGGCGGATTGGCAACTGCGGCTCTTGCGATTGCAAGCAGCTGTCGCTGACCCTGTGAGAGGTTGCCTCCGTTGGCGGTCAGCATTGTGTTGTAGCCGTCGGGAAGCATGTGAATAAACTCGTCCGCATTGGCGAGCTTCGCCGCAGCAATACACTCCTCATCGGTTGCGTCAAGCTTACCGTAACGGATGTTTTCCATGACGGTGCCGGTGAACAGGTTTGTCTCCTGAAGAACGATGCCAAGCGAATGGCGGAGATCGTCCTTCTTTATCTTGTTGATGTTGATTCCGTCGTAACGAATCTTGCCGTCGGCAACATCATAGAAGCGGTTGATAAGATTCGTGATCGTTGTTTTACCTGCGCCCGTTGCGCCGACAAACGCAACCTTTTGACCCGGCTTCGCAAAGAGCGAAATATCATGAAGAACGATTTTTTTCGGGTCATAGCCGAAGTCCATGTGCTCCATGCGCACATCGCCCATGAGCTTCGTGTAGGTAACTGTTCCGTCCTCGTGGGGATGCTTCCACGCCCATGTTCCGGTGCGCTCCTTGCATTCGACGAGTTCGCCGTCAACCTCTTTTGCGTTTACAAGAGTAACATAACCGTCGTCAACCTCCGGCTCCTCGTCCATCAGCTCAAAAATTCTGTCTGCGCCGGCAAGAGCCATAACGATGCTGTTGATATGCTGTGAAATCTGGCTGATGTTGTTCGTAAACTGTCTTGTCATATTGAGGAAAGGAACAACAACGGCAATACCGAGAGCCTGACCGGAAAGAGAAAGGTTGTGTACATTCGGCGCAAGAATGAGAAGTCCGCCGATGAAAGCGATACAAACATAAAGGATGTTACCGATGTTTGACATGATGGGCATAAGGATATTCGCAAAGCTGTTAGCCTTTGAAGCCTCCTTGTAAAGCTCACCGTTGATCCTGTCAAAATCCCTGCAGCTTTCCTGCTCATGGTTAAAGACCTTGACAACCTTTTGACCGCTCATCATTTCCTCAATAAAGCCTTCGGTCTTGCCGAGAGCCTTTTGCTGACGAACGAAAAACTTTGCCGAATTACCGCCGATGGTTTTGACGACTATCATCATCAAGGTGACCGCTCCGAAAACGATAAGCGTCATCCAAACGCTGAGATAGAGCATATAAAAAATAAGCATTATAACCGTCAACGCCGACTGAATAAGAGCCGGCATAGCCTGCGAAATAAGCTGACGAAGCGTGTCGATATCGTTGGTATAATATGACATTATATCGCCGTGGGGGTGGGTGTCGAAATACTTTATCGGCAGCTTTTCCATCTTGCCGAACATTGCCTTTCTGACCCTATTGAGAAAGCCCTGCGTTACGATAGCCATTATCCTCGCATGGAAAAATGCGGCGATAACGCCCACAAGATAAATTCCGCCCATGAGCGCAATGATTTTGACGATATTCGGCAACACCGCATCCCAGCCGGTCTCGATTCCGTTACCTATCTCAACAATAAAATTGTTAAGGAAAAGGTTAGATGTTGTTGAAGCGAGTGTGGAAAGGATTATGCAAACGACAACCACTATAAGCTGAACCTTGTACTCGCTGAAAAGCATCTTGATAATTCTTTTGAATGTGCCCTTTTTCGCTCCCGATTTCATTCCCATCATCGGGGCTCTTCTTCCTTTCGGCATCGGATTACTCATCAAAATCACCTGCCTTTGTCTGAGATTCAAATACCTCACGGTAAATATCATTGTTTTCCATAAGCTCGTCGTGAGTGCCGATTCCGTTCAGCTCGCCGTTGTGGAGCACAATGATCCTGTCGGCGTCCTGAACCGAGGAGATACGCTGGGCAATGATGAGCTTGGTCGTGTCGGGAATCTCCTCACGGAAAGCCTTTCTTATCATTGCGTCGGTCTTGGTATCGACTGCACTTGTGGAGTCGTCGAGAATAAGAATTTTCGGGTTTTTGAGCAAGGCTCTTGCAATGCAAAGTCGTTGCTTCTGTCCGCCGGAAACATTTGCGCCGCCGCGCTCGATAAATGTATCGTATTTATCCGGCATTTGCTCGATAAATTCATCGGCGCACGCAAGCTTGCAAACTCTGATAATTTCCTCGTCGGTCGCATTCTTATCGCCCCAACGGAGATTTTCCTTGATTGTTCCGGAGAAAAGAACATTTTTTTGGAGAACAACCGAAACTGCGTTACGCAGGGTTTTGATGTCGTATTTTCTGACATCTATTCCTCCGACCTTAACGCATCCTCCGGTAACATCATAAAGCCTTGAAATGAGCTGGATAAGCGTTGACTTACTGCTTCCCGTTCCGCCGATTATACCTATCGTTTCGCCGGAATCAATATGGAAGCTTATGTCACGCAGCGTGTCGACCTCCTGCTTTTTTGAATAAGCGAAGCGAACATTTTCAAAGTCGATCGAGCCGTCCGCAACCTTGCGAACAGGATTTACGGGATTTTTTATCGTGCTGCTCTCTTCAAGAACCTCAACGATACGGCCTGCGGAAGCGAAGGACATGGAGATCATAACAAGCGTCATTGAAACCATAAGAAGGCTCATAAGGATCTGCATTCCGTAGGTCAAAATCGAAGAAAGACCGCCAACCTTAAGCTCCGTACCGCCCGATGTTACGATTATCTTTGCTCCGAAATAGAACACGATTATCATGATAACATAGATCGCTGCACTGACAAGCGGATTGGTAAGAGCCATGAGCTTTTCCGCCTTGGTAAAGTCGCTGCATACATTATCGGAAGCGACGGAGAATTTTTGATTTTCAAAATCCTCACGAACGAAAGATTTTACCGCTCTAATTCCGGAAACATTCTCCTGAACAGAATTGTTCAGCGCATCGTAACGCTTGAATATGCGCTTGAAAAGCGGCATTACCATCTTTATCATAAGCACGAGTCCGAGCGCAAGAAAAGGGATAAGCGCAATAAATGCCGTTGTCAGCTTCGGGCTGAGCCTGATTGTCATAATAATTGAAAAAACAAGCATCAGCGGACTTCTGATCGCCGTTCTTATTATCATCATATAAGAGTTCTGAACATTTGTAACATCCGTCGTGAGCCTCGTTACAAGACTCGAAGCGGAAAATTTGTCGATATTTGCGAACGAGTAGGTCTGAACCGCATAGAACAGGTCGTGCCGAAGATTTTTTGCAAATCCGCAGGACGCAATAGCGCAGAAATGACCCGACAACGCACCGCAGGCAAGCGAACAGATTGCAAGAACAACCAGCTTGATTCCGAACTGGGTGATAACCTCCATACCACAGCCGTCCTGAATACTGTCAACGAGTTGAGCCGTTATAAAAGGTATAAAGCACTCTATGATAACTTCACCCGTGATAAACAGCGGACTGAGCAGCGACGGAAGCTTGTATTCACGGATACATTGCATCAGTCTTTTTATCATATGCATATAATCATTCCTCCTTTAATTTGTAGTTTTTGATATTTTTCTTCATTCTTTCAATATAATCGCACATGGCGTTCTTTTCTTCATCGCTGAAGCCCTCGGTAATTACCGCCTCAACAAGTGCCATATCCTCGGTAATAAGGTGCGAAATCGCCCTTGATTTATCGGTCAGGACAATTTTTTTCAACCGTCCGTCGTAGCTTACCGATTGTCTTTTGACAAGCTCCTTTTGCTCCATAAGATTTATTACCTTGGAGGCGGTCGAGCGTGTTATTCCGAATTTTTTCTCGATATCCCTTTGAAAAACATCATGATCATCGTTTTCCGCCAGGTAGCCTATTATGCAGCCGTTGGTGCCGGTCATAGACTCGACATTTCTCTTGTTCGGCAGATTTTCGATAAACCTGTAGATATGGTGCGAAAGTGACCTCAGCTCATTATGAACTGTTTTTTCCATATATTCACTCCCTTTTAATTGTACGATATTCAACATTATAGTTTACTCTTCAACAATTGTCAAGACCTTTGACTGTTAACAATTTATGAATTTTTTTCCGGAAAATACAGGGCATGGAGAATAAAAAAATCACCCGAAAAGGAAGGGGGGATAAAACCTTTTCGGGTGATCTGAAACTTTTGCCTTTGCCGTCACGATGTTCCGATTTCTCGAAACCGACAATTGAGTTGTCGGGGTGCAATCCACATGGCGGTTAAATCGGGCATTAGGAGATTTCAATATTAACGGCTCGCAAAAGCCGGTGTTGTCTTAAAACTTTCTTGCGATGGTTCCCGCAGTCAAAAGGTTTAAGATAGCACGGAATGAAAACTTCTTTCCATTTGCGATCTCGTTTAATATTTTTTCCTCTGCGACATAGTACATGTTTGTCATAAGTCATTCATTCCTTTCTTTTATTTTGTGACTACATTATAGCACCTCATTTTTTATTTGTCAAGCGTTTTGCACAAATAATTTATACTCAATTTGTGCACTTTTACCCGATGAATTTTGTGCTATGTGCATAATCACCTAACTTTAACATATTCAACAGCGTCACAAAGCGTGATTTTTAGCATTTTACACAATTCCCTCCGTCTCAAGCCTACCACTACTCCCTCCTACCCAACTCCGACTGTTTAATTTATCCAACACAAGTTCATGGATAAACAATTGACGCGCCCATCATATGAAAAAAGCTCCGTGCCGAAGCACGGAGCGAAAAAACATTGTCTGAAATTTTTTATCAATATACAGCTCTGCCTGTGATATAATCGCCTGTGAGAGCGAATGTTGTGTTAACTGCACGGGTTCTCAAACCGAAGTTGAAGTTACCCATATAGAAGTTAACCTTAACAGTCCAAACAAGCTCGTCGCCGTCCTCAACCGGAGGCCATGTAACCTTATCGAAGGTACGGGTATTTCCGTCGGGATCGATGAACTGAACCTTAAATACATCCTTGCTTGTTCTGACGATTACATCGTGGTAGCCTGCATAGATTCTGCCGTCGGTGTATTCTCCGGAAGGATACATATCGGGAACGATGATTGAATGAATGCTGAGGTCAAGTCCCTCAATGGCAGCAATCGTGAGGGGAAGACCCTCTGCGTCAAACTCATCGCCGTACTTTGTAAATACAGCGTACTCCGACTTCTCGGCAGTTACGGGAACCTTGATGATCCAAATCTCGTTGTCGCCGCTTGTTGTGATGGTTGCATCCTCACGGTTATAGGTGAGAGTATTGTTGTCGCCATCTACAAGACGAATTGCCTTCGGAGATCCGTTTGCAGTAACCTGAACATTAGCGCTTGAGCCGATAGCGGCCGAGCTTGCAACATTAACGCTGACAATCTTGTTGAGAGCAAGAGCTGCCTTAGCGTCTGTGATAGCCGTTGTAGCTGCGTCAACCGTAGCCTGCTGATCCTTGGTAAGATCTCTTGCAACAGCCGAACCTGCCGTTACGGCAGAAGCGTATGCATTCCATGTTGAAGCGGTGTAAAGACCGGAAACGGAGCTGTCGAATGCTGCGATAGCTGCATCAAGAGCTGTGTAATCGGCATACTCTACTTCTGCGCCTGCAACTGTAACCGATGTGCTTTCAATTGTAAGCTTCTGGTCATACTGATAATGCTGATCGGCAACATAAATCAATGTTGAATCAGATTCCTTATTAACACGCATGAACTGCCAAATCGGAGTCTGTCCTACAGTGTTCGGGTACAATTCCGAATACTTTTCATAATCGAGAACCTTTGAATGCGACCAAATAGAATCGTTGGTGCAGAAAATCGGTGAAGTTGAACCCGGTGTTGCGTCATCCTTTACCTTGAACTTATAGGTAATAACCTTTGTGTTATCAGCCTTGATCGAAGTAGCTGTTTTAGCGTCTGCCTTCGGAAGGATACCGATGTTGTAGCCTTCATACTTGTCGTAGCAGCCCTCTTCTGCCTTGATCTCGTCAGGCCACTCCAAGCTTCTGGTGTCGCCAACGCCCTCAAGGAGGTCATAATAACCGTAGTGGTTGATTTCCAAATATGTGTAATCGCTGAAAGCTTCGCCGAGATCGTGAACATTTATGTCACTATCGGGCTTCTGCTGACCCATATAGCCTTCACTACAGCCAATGATATCAACTACAGAATTATCATAGAATACTGTAGCATACATATGTGAGAACCAGAAGTTGGTTGTCAAATAAAGATCAACGGTGAATTCCTCGCCGGGCTGAAGATCTGTTGTCTTGCTTGCAACGAACTTTGCCTCAGCCGTTGCCTTAGCGTCGTCATGGTATTCATACCAGTCGTTGCCCCAGTTTTCAAAATCATTGTCATGCGGAGTCTTCATCTTGCGATAAAGAGCACCCCACTCTTCGTCTGTTGCAGCGTCGCCCTTTGCTTTGAGAGCATGATATTCGTCAATAATCTCATCTTTCCAGAAAGAAAGATTGTATTCAAGAATATCTTCGCTCGCTGCTGTGCTCGCCAAAATGTACGAGAATTTTCTGCCGGAAAGCAGTGCTCTGTCAATTCTCTCTTCCGGATCTGCGATAGCAAGCTCTTCTGCCGGATAAAGCTCACGGTCCTCATCCGTTATGGTGTCGCCTGCAAAGCTGCAAATAGCGAACGCCGAGAAGGCAAAAATCACAGAGAGAACAATGCTGAGTATTTTCTTTGCCATAAAATATTCCTCCTTTTAATATCCTAATCCATTCAAAATGGACTTAAGCCGAATTAAGAAGCCTTACCTGTGGCCTGATTGATCGATGAAGTTTTCTTGATAACATTGCTGAGCAATGTGTTATCAACAACATTGACATATCTGTCGCCGTTCAGGTTTGCCGCTTTCTTTTGTACCGATGATAAAACAACATTCTTCTGCAACGAGCTTGAAAGCAATGTGGAATCGATCACCGTAATTGTACCGTCGCCGTTGATATCGCCGTAAATGATAATCGTGTATGTGCCGATAACCTCGTTATTGATTGTCGATGTTACCGTTACCGTTGTGCCTGTTCCGAGATATCGTCCGCTGTTGCCCGAATAGGTGAGCGTAACATTTTCATATGTAACGAAATTGCTCTGGAACGATGCCTTTGTCATACCCGTCGTCAAACCGTAGATATAGCCGCCGTCGATTATCGTTGTGCTGCCCTCTTTGGCCTTGAAGATAGATTGAGCTTCCTCAAGTTCAAGAGAATCGATATAACCCTGCAGCGTTGCTGTCATTTCGTCAACCTGCGCCTGCTGATCTATCGGCAATGACATATTATTTTTTACGGTGTTTTCACGGTAAGCATTGATAAGGGACATCACCTCATCAAAATTCTTATATGTATTATTATAAATTTCCGAGCTTGAATTGTCAAGTAAATCCAGAATTTTTTGAAGTTCTGTATAGTTAGCCAATTTTTTGACCAAATCATTGGTAGCTTTGACGATATTTTCGGTATATGCATCGACCTTCGACTGTTCGATTATTGTTAAAATAAACGGAACATTGTCGAGAATCTCCTGCAACGCCGCAACGCTTTCATCGGTGTAGAAGCCCGTTTCAATCTTTGCATTCGCAGCCTTAACAGCTTCGTTGAGCCTCGTATAATCCGCGGTGAGATGCTCCAAGCCGATTATCGCCTGTTCGATCGCCGTTGCGTAACCCGTTACCTGAGTCTGATATCTTATATCAAGACCTTCAACGACTGCGTCGAGCGCATCTTGAAGCGTCTGCCAGCTTTCCGCAGTGTAAATGCTTGAATCAGTAGGAACTTTGTTCTTGGCAGCTTCAACCGCACTGTAATCCGCAGGCTTGTAGCTGAGTGCTTCTCTTGCAGCCTTGATTGCAGCGGCATAGGCGTCAACCGTCGCCTGCTGAGATGCCGAAAGAGTTCTGTCTACGGCATTGACCGCAGCGTTGAGAGCATTGACCGTTTCGTCCGTATAAACCGTAAGGTCTGTCGGAATCTTGCTGATCTCGCTGTCAACCTCCGTGTAATCGGCAGCAACGAACTTGATTTCAAGCTTTGATATTGCATCCTCGATCGCCGTTGCGTAACCCGTTACCTGCTCCTGCTTTGTTATATCGAGGTTATAAACAACAGCCTTGACCGCAGCGTTAAGATTTGCAACCGATTCGTCAGTATAAATACCCTCTGCAATTTTTTCGTTTGCCTCTTTAACAGCCGCAATGACCGCAGTATAGTCCGCTTCTCTCGTCTTGAGAGCGCTGATTTTCGTTCTGATTTCGGAAGCGTATCCGTCAACCGTCGTCTGATATCTGATATCAAGCTCCTTATTGATTGAGCTGACGGTATTGTTAAGAGCCTCGACCGAATCGTCCGTATAAATCGAGAGATCAGTCGGAATCTCGCTCATCGCCTTGTTGACATCCGTATAATCCGCCGGCTTATATTTAAGTACATTTATAGCCGTTTCGATAGCCTCGGCGTACTTATCGACCTGCTCCTGATATCTGATATCAAGGCCTTCGACAACCTCGTTCAGCTTATCCTGGAGATGCTGCCAGCTCTCCTCGGTATAGAGCGATGAATCGGTCGGAACATTATCCTTCGCCGCCGTAACAGCCGAATAGTCAGCATCCTTATACTTCAAATTATTGATCGCACTGTTTATGCTCGTCGCATATCCGTCAATCTTGGACTGCTGATCCGCAGTGAGGGTTGTGTCCACTCTTTTAAGCACGGCGTTGAGGGTCGCAACCGAAAGCGTCGTGTAAAGCGAGAGATCTGACGGAACATTTGCCTTTGCAAGCTCAACCTGCGTGTAATCCGCCGGGGCATATGTCAAGCCGCTTGTTGCGTCGGCAATCGCCGTGGCATAGCCGTCAACGATGGACTGCTGGGTTATGTTCAGGCTTCTGTCAACGCTTGCAATGGCAAGGTTGAGAGCCGACACGGTTTCGGCAGTATAAAGCGAATAACCCGGGTGAGCCGCTATATATGCGTCGTTGCTGTCAATCTTTGAATTAGCTTCGGCTATTTTTTGATTGACAACCGTATAGCTTGCCGGAAGATATTCAAGCTTGCTTACGGCGTCCTTTATGGCCTCGGCATAACCGTCAACTGTCGCCTGCTTGCTGATGTCAAGGTTGGGAACAACAGCCATGTATGCCGTCTTAACTCTGTTCAGACTTTCGGCAGTGTAAAGGGAGCTGCCGCCGGTGATTATCGGAGCTGCCTCCTCCTGCGCCGATGTGACGGCTGTGTAATCCGCCTTGTTCTCGGTAAGCGCAGCTATCGCCTTTCTTATGGCTGCGGCATAGGCGTCAACCGTTGTTTGATTGCTGCTGTCAAGATTTCTGACAACATTGTTGATTGCCGTTGTGACCGCCGACCAGTTTGAATAGAAAGTCTCGGCGGTAAAGCCGTATGATGAAGCGTAGGTTGTGAGAACATTATCCTCAACCTGATTTGCCTCCTCTATCGCAGCGTCAACATCGGTATAATCGGCACTGTTCTTCGTGAGCTTATCTATAGCGGATCTTACGGCGGCAACGCCTCTGTCAATCTCGCTTTGATATCTGATGTCAAGGTCAAGCTTTGACTCAAGTGAAGCAACCGCATTGTCAACTGCGGTAAAGTCGCTGTAAAGAGATCTGTCGATTGCATTCGCTTCCGCAATGATGTTGATTGCCGCTGTCGTATCGGCAGGCTTATACTCAATATTATCAAGCCAATATTTCAGCGTTGCAACTGCGGTATCAACATCGCTCTGCCTTGAAAGATCCAAATCATGAAGAGCAACAAGCGCATTGTACGAATTGGTAAGATTCTCGGCAATATCATCAACGATATTTGAAAGCTTGAGCACCTTGTATGCGCTCTCCGCTTTCAGAGCCTCGGTATAATTTGCACCGTTAAGCTTAAGATTGTCTATTGCGTTTCTGAGAAGAAGCGTATAACCGTCAACCGTTGACTGCTCGGTTACATCAAGATATGTGCCGAGCGTGTAGCCCTCAAGCTCATTGTATATGCAGCCGGAGCTTTCAAGGGCGGAAATTACCTTTGCCCAGCCCGAATAGACCTCTGCGGCGCTCTTACCGTATATCGTCGGGGCTTGCGTTATCATCTCGTTAACGGTATTGACATTTGCAAGGAAATCGGAATAATCCGCCGTCGTGTATTCAAGGGCTTCCATTGCCGCCTTGATATCGGTTGCCGTCTTGTCAACCGCCGGCTGATACAGGGCACTGTAGTTTGCAACATAATTGTCAAGAAGCGTTTGCAGCTTTGCCCATGAAGCAAGGGTGTAGTTATCCTTATTTTTTGTGATCGCCTGCTTATAATATGTATCGGCAAGCGAATAGTCCGCCTTGCGCAACTGAAGCTCGTCATAAGCCGATTTCAGTGTGTTATATGCCGAATCGATATCCGACTGGGATTCGTTTGGTTTTGCAAGGATCATCTTTGCGTTGATAAAGGCATTTCTGAAGCCCTCCCAGCCCGATGAATAATACCATGACTGAGGATTGTAGCCCTTGAACTCGCCTTCGGAAAGCTCGGTCGTCATTGAGGTCGGATCTGTTCCCTGAATCTCCTCAACAAGGGTTCTCAGAGAGCCTTTATCATATGTAATAAATCTGAAGCTGAATGACTGACCGACATAAACAACCGTCCATGCCGCCGGAGTGTGATATTTCAAGGAAACGGTGTATTCCTTTGTTCCCGTGTTCTTGCACGGACCAACGCCCTCAAAATAGGTTTGCAGAGTTGACGAGAGGCTTGTTCCCGTAATCTGAATCTGACCCGTCGGGAGCGTCATTCCAAGCTCGGAAGCGACCGTTGCGTCATTCTCGGGATTGTCTGATGTATCGTCCGAGCTAAATGTGTTGACGATTCCCGAAACGGAATATGCGCTGTCCACCTTGACGGTAACTCTTTCCTTTGTATCGGAAGCATAGGTCGGGAGAACCGTGTGGAAGCGAAGATTGAGAGATGAAAGAGTAGATGTAACGCTCTTGTCGATATAAACCGTCGCAAGCGGTCGGTTACTGTCAGCACCATAAGCAACATTGTAGTTCTTGCTTGCGCTCGTTCCGCCGATATTCTTCATGTTGCCGAAATCGGTCGTCCAAGCGCCGACGCTGTCGGTAAATGCGCTTGTGTTGGTAAAATCAACCGTGCCGTCCGGCGTTCCATTGTTATACATTGAGCCATAGGTATTCTCGCCGAGAATCATGGTTGCGATATACGAACGGTTCTTTGTATCCGTACCGAGAACGAAGTTTTCAAAGGTTCTCTTGGTCGAATAGATACCCGTGGGAGCGGATATCGCCTCAACATACGAAACGCACTGAGTTTCATAATTATTGGTATAGGTCTTTCCGCTTATCTCGTTCGTCTCGCTGTAGGAATAGCTGACGGTAAAAACAAGCGTTGTACCCGCCGTCGCCGTTCCACCGCTGACAATCCATGTATAAGTACCGTTTGAAAAAGCAGGCGTGGACGAGGCAAATGTAACTGTAGTATTGTTACAGGAAATGGTTGGTGTGCTGTCAAGCGTCAGACCCGGAGTGAACGAAATCTGCGTTGCATACGGAGTTTCTCCGACATATGCAATATTGGCAAACTTTCCGGACAGATAGGGCACACCGGACTTGGTCGCCTTGACTATCACCGAATTAGTTCCCGAGGGAGGCTTGAGCGAATTGCTTGCATAAGCAACTCTCGTAACCTCGTTAACATATATGCCTGCGGTAGGTCTGTTAAGAACAAGCTTGGGGTCGGCAGGAGCCGCCGCAGCCGTTAGACCGCCCGGCATAAGAGTCAGCGGAACAGATGAAAGAACCAAGGCGATCACCATAAGAATGCTGATGACCCTTTTTTTCAGTTTCATCACGAACACCACCTTGCATTTATTAAAAATTTGACAAAGTATACCCTATGTTTAATATACCTATTGTTATTTTAACACATGATACACAATTCGTCAACAAAATTAGTATATTTTTATTTTATAGCAAAAAGCTTAGAGCTATTTTGTTCAATATAACCATGTTTTTTAGCGGATATGCAAAAACTGCCCGAAATCATATCCGAAATCGGGCAGCTGATGCCTTAACTATTATGTATAAATGCGGTTGCGTTCTTTTCAAGCTCAAACTCAATAACCTTATCATTTGAGGTAAATTCTTTCTCTCCGATTTTAATTTTTGCGCTTTCAAAAGGATTGACGACTTTCAGCATTCTACCCTTTTCGCTCTTGATTTTTATCGTGCCTGTTTTTCCTCCCTTCACCGATGCGCTGACAAGGAACGCACCGTCGGCTCTGAGATTTTCAAACGAGCAATCGATATCCATGTCCCAATCGGGGAAAATACGAATTTTACCCTCATAGCCTTGCAAAACCATTTCATTCAGTGTCGTGGAAGCGATGCTACAGTTTTCAAGGCATCCTCCCCCATGGAGCACCAGCATATTGGGAAGCTGAAACTTCTCGTAATATTTTTTAAGCTTTTTCAAAACAAGCTTCGGGTTGATTCCGAGCCTTACCGAGCACGGATAATACGAACAGCCTCCGTTGCCGTCATACCATCTTCTGTTGGAAAAGAATGTATTTATTGCAGTTTTCAACATTTTTCTGTCGGAATCCAATCCTACCTGACCGCACGGGTAAATGTGCTGAATGCAAAGAGTGTTTTCCGTGTCCCATGCCGTTCCGTTTGATGTGTAGCGAAAAACCTTTTTAAATTTTCTTCTGTAGGTCGGGAAGTCATGAAGATTTTTGAGTATGTCCTTCCACCCTTCTCTTCGAATTTCGTCTGTGCCAAGCTCAACGGAAATATCGATAAGACATTTAAAAAACATCCTGAGCAAGCCGAGAGTCAGCAAGCTATTTTCCTCATTGATTTGTTTCTTATATTTTTGCGGATCAAAGTCGTCCCTGAAATACGGTACTTCATGAATCGCATCATGAACAACATTGTAAACGCCGTCCCGTTTCACGAGATAGCCCTCCCAAAAATCCGCAACATCAAGGAAGAAAGGATAAATCTTTTTGGCATAGTCAAGATCATATGTCGCATACCAGCGCATTACCATTATATCGGCGGCATGAACGGCATTGCTGCGCTGACCGAGAAACATTTTTTCCCAAACAGTATCGCTTTTTTCCGTGACCATACCCTTCGGCCCGATTCCGATCGGATAAAAAACTCCCTTTTGTCCGAGAAACTTTTCGGAAAAAGCCTTTCCTTTTTTCCTGAAATCAAGAATCGGCGCCGCATAGCAATCCGTCAGCTCAACATGGTTTGAGGAGCATGCACCGTAAAAAGAGCCTTGGTAGTTGTAATTAAGATGGTAATCGCCCTTCCAACTGACATGATCTTTTGTAACAAAATTGCCGAAAAGTCCGGGAGGAAAATCATTGTTTAATGAGCAAACGGCAAGCATGTACTGAGAAGCGTACCAGTTCATTTCAAGAAAAGCATCGCTTGTTTTAAAGCTTGATTTTTTGTAAAACTCCGTCCACCACTGCGTATTTTTCTTATGATTTTTTTCAAAATTTTCTTCGGAGATCTCCTCTGAATCCAACGGCACGGTATCGTGATTTGATTTAAGCGAAACGGCGCAAATGCATTTGTTTTTTAACATCTTCTGACCGAACGCCGCAGTAAGACTTGTTTCAAAAACAAGGTCATCGCCGACAAGCTCTGTTTCAAAAAGCTTTGTGCCTTCGATTTCTTTTCCCTCATGCTTTGCGCATTTCAGCTCTGACGGCAGAAAATCACAGGGGGTCGCCGTCACGCCGTTTGAATAAGAAATTTCAGCCCATGCCCTGTTGCTTCGGTCAACAAAAATCAAGACCTTTACGCTGTCCACTCCGTCAGAAAAACGGCAGAATATTTCACCCTCGTCCATGCGCTGTTCAACATAATAATTTTCATAAAGCTTCTTCGGTATATCGATTTTCAAAATTCCGACCGGCTTTATTCCGCCGTCGCTCTGTCCATCCTCGCCGGCAAGCCAAAAATCTGATTTGCTTATATAACATGCCAAACCGTTTTCATGCTCGCCGAGGATAACTCCGACATCCCCGTTACCGCATATCGCTCCGTCCGGTGTTGATTCCTTGCCCGTCCTGACGGGTCTTTGGTTTATAATAACAGTATGCTTCAAGTTGTACCCTCCGAAAAAGAAGCTGCCGTTTTACCGACAGCTTCTTTTTGTATATTTATTTGTTTATTTTGTTTGATTTGCAAGATCTATGAATGATGTATACTTGCCGATACACTCCGAGGGAGCCTGATTGATAGTCTCCTTGTGTACGCCGGCGTTTTCAACAGATTTAACATCAGAGTTACCGATATTGCCGTCAAAGTTGAGGTCACCCGCATACTTTGTGTAATCTGCGATCAAATCCGGATCAAGCATAAGAGATGCATATGCCTTGAGGATTACGGCATCCTGTCCGTCGATATTTCCGTCGCCGTTAACATCACCGAACATAATGAGCGTGAACTCATTCTTTACAATGTACTCACCGTACTGATCCTCAACAACCTGAAGCTTCGAGCCTGTGCCGGGACCGTTCTTGGTCTGCTTAAGGCAAACATCGCCGTCTCCGGAGTAGCCGTATTCGCTTGCGAAGAAGTCGCTGAAGTATTCTGCACCGCCGTAATTTTCCTTATCGGTATCTGACCAGAATCCGTCATCAAAGCCGATCGCATAACCGTAACGATAGTCGATATTCTGATTAAACGACTTGTCGCCTGAATTATAGAACTCGATTGTTGCAACATTTTCGAGATGCTCGATTGCGTCATAAAGTCTCTTATAATAATTATCAATAAGCTTCTGACTGTCGGAATCGTAGTCACGGTCAAGCTTTCTGCCCTCGTTGTAAGCTTCAACAACCGCCTGAACCGAAGCGTCCGTATATGTGCTCGGCGGGAAGAGGTTTGCAACACGGCTGATCTGAGCGTCAAGCTGTGTATAGTCGGCAAGTCCGATATATGCCTTCAGCGAATTGAATGCCTTTGAAAGCTGGCGTCTTGCCGTGTTGATCTTGGACTGTCTGTATTCCATAGTCGTTCCGGAAGCAACCTTCTGGTTATACTCGTTCAAAACCTTGACCGCAAACTGATATGCGTTCCAGTAAGCATTCCATGTTCTGTCGGTATATTTCTTCGTTCCGTCGTCATTAAGATTGTCATCATAGCTGACTGTTCCGACCTTATTAAGAACCTTTTCAAGCTGATATGTTGACTTCTCGGTCTGATTTCCGATAAGAATCTCCTTATATTTCATAAGTGCGTAGCAGTTGAAAGTGATATCGGAGTTTGTCGGGAAGTCCGCCCTACCTGCCTTTGCCTCGTCATACTGGGAAATAATGCTTCCTGCGGTTCTGAGGGTCGATCTGAACGCAAGGTATGCCCAGGGTGCGAAATCGATCATGTGGAAATACTCGTAATCATCATCGTAATAATGAAGACCCTCATTTCCCGTGAGTGCAAGCTCATCGTAAATCGCTTTGAACTCACTGATGCTGTAGGTCATTCCGGCCTGATGATTGGTGTTGTAATCAACGGTTACATAATCGTAGGTATCAAGGTCGATCACACCGAGAAGCTCAGCAACAATATCAAGGGAAGTGTCGCAAAGCGAACCCGATCCCGTGATATTACCGAGGCTTGCAAGAAGAAGCTTAACGGTATTCTTGAGTCCCGTTCCGTTGTTTGCACCGTCCGAATTTACATTTGTGATGATCTGATCAAGCTTGGTGTAGCTGTACGGAATGATCAGCGAAAGCTGAGCCGCATTATCGGTCGTGCCGGCAGTCTCGTAATGAGGAAGCTGGAACAAGCCGTTGATTGCTCTTGCAAGAAGGTTGGTAACAATCTGAGTGAGCGGCTTATCGAGCGTTGCCGTGAGTGTTGAAGTTGAAGCACGGCGACCGATAAGTGAAAGAACCGTATTGATGTCGAAATCAAGAACTGCGTTCAGAAGCTTATCCATAACGATCTCTCTGAATCCATCCTTGCTGTTCTCTACACCGTAAAGAATATTGGTAAGAGGGATGATCTGGTTGACCGAATAATAAGCCTTTGCCCAAACATCGCTGCTGCTTGCAGCAGAACCGAGATTGAAAAGCTTTGAATACTTAGTGAGGAAGAAATCGAAAGCTGCGTTAAGCTCGGCGTCAAATGTAATCTTTGTGGGATCGGAGTTAACCGTCTCCATGCCGAACTCGCCGACAAGGTAATAGTCAACCAAAGCAGCGGTGAGGTCAAGACACCAGTCACCGTCCGGGTTATACTGAGAACCGATATAGTTGCCATTCTCATCCTTCTGCGCCATGAGATCCTCGAACTCGACGCTCGGATAAAGATCTTTCAATACATCAAGGAGAGTAAAGGTTGCAAGCTCTCTGATTGAATCGCATTGCTCGGAGAACTCAACATCGTCAACAAAAGCCTCAAGAAGGAACTTAACAAGGAAAGCGAATGTCTGCTCGTCGTTCATTGTTTCAAGAGCCGTCGACTCCTCGTCCGTGATCTCGGGAGCGTCCTTCCAAAACGAACCTACGATCGGAAGCAAGGTCTTGATGTATCCGGAAATCTGTGAAACGAAGGACGGCTCAAGTGTGAGATATTTTCCTCCGTTTCCGTCGTCCTTAAAGTAGATATACTTTGTAAGGCCTTCCTTAAGGATATACTGAAGAGTAACATTAATTTTATCTATCGGCTTCGGGGCGGTCGGATTTTCAACGCCCTTAGACTCAAGGAATTTGGCGATCATTTCGTCCTGTGATGCATCTTCGGGAAGACCCATCGACTCGTTCGTGACGAAGAGACTTATAGCGATATTGATATAAGAAGTATCCGCCGTTGTGTCGTCCGGGTCTATCTTAAGTGCGTCAAGGATAAGAGTACCGGCATACTTAACGACGATATCATCAATGATTGCGTCGAAAAGTGCCTCGATAAAGTCATAGGTCTTAACCGATGTGAAATCAATTGAAGAGCCTATAGATGTTTTGAGCGACGGCAGAAGGTCAACGAATTTGACATTGTTCTTCAGCGTTCCGTCCTCATTCTTGGCAAGACCGAGGAAATCCGCCACTGCGTTTGAACCGTCGGCTTTCGCAAGCTTATCGCAAACGAACTTGACAAGATAATTGTTAAAGAAATCATTGACTATGTAGTCAAGATTATCATAGGTTCCGCCGGCGGCAAAGCCTGTTCCGTCGGCATTGATCAATGCCTTATATACCATCTCGTTGATATAGCCGTGAAGGTCATTGAGCATCGGGATTTTTTCCTTCGGATTCCAGAAATTCTTTATGATACCGAGGCTGAATGAGTTATCCGCCCATAGATAAAGGGGATCGGCATTAACCTGAAGCCATTGAAGAAGATATCCGAGAACCTCAAGATCCGTCATCGTTTCGGAACGGCGTCTGATATCCGTATTCTGCGGAATATCGAAGCTCAGATCGTCAATATTTCCGAAGCTGAACATTTTGTAAAGGGTATGCTTTGAAATAGCTCTTATTGAATCAAAAAGAGAATCGAGAGAATAGATGTGAATATGAAGACTCAGCTGTTCCAAGTCAAAATTTACATCCAGTCCCGAAAGAACCTCGTCATCAAGATAGTCGAGCACGGCGGAAGCCGCTTGCTCCTTCGTGAAAACGGGCTTTTTTACACTGCTGTAGCTACAGGTCGTGTAATTGGTTTTGTATGCGCTGACGCCAACCGTGAAGCATGAAAGCATCATGATAAGAGCGATAAGAACGCACAACAGTCTTTTGGATTGTTTCACCTAAAACACCTCCGTTAAAATTCCGGTATTCAACCGGGGAAAACTGTAATCAGGATCGCCAAAATCCACCATTCCAGTTTGACTTATAATAATATTATCAGATAAAATGCAATTTGTAAATAGGTTTTTCTAAATTAAAACATTGCAGAATGTACAAAATTTTTATTTATTTTTATATATTTACAATAAAAATTATTTTTACACCGCTTAAAACACAGCGAATTTCACAGCAATCCGCATGAATAAATGCCGAAAGCCCCCCGCATACTGACGCCGTTTCACTCTTATATAATTGTATAGCATATTTTTATTCAATTTAATTGATTTTGTGGTTGAAAAATAAATGCGATATGATATAATAGGTTCAAGTTTAGATGTTTAGAGAGGTGCTCTATGAAAAATTCGGTTAATATAGGAATTATCGGCCTCGGCTGCAGAGGAGCAAGCATGGCCGATGTTATGGCAAAGATGGATGATATCAACATTCTTGCCGTTTGCGACAAATATCAGGACAGGGTCGACGAAAAAATCAAAAAGCTGGTTGACAACGGCAGACCCGCTCCGATGGGAACTCTTGACTACAACGAGGTTCTCGATATGCCCGGAATCGATACGGTTTACATTGCAACAGACTGGGAATGTCATGTCAAAATCGCCATTGAGGCTATGAAAAAAGGCATACCGGCGGCAATGGAGGTCGGCGGAGCTTATACTCTTGACGAATGCTGGGAGCTTGTTAATACCTATGAGCAGACCGGTGTTTGGACAATGATGATGGAAAACTGCTGCTACGGCGAGCGGGAAATGATGGTTCACAAAATGGTCAGAGAGGGCGTATTCGGCGATATCGTTTTCTGCTCCGGTCAGTATGCGCACGACCTCAGAGATGAGGTTGCATACGGCGAAAAGAACCGTCACTACAGACTTCGCAATTATATTGCACGAAACTGCGAGAACTACCCGACGCATGAGCTGGGTCCGATAGCAAAAATCCTCGGCATAAATTATGGCAACCGCTTCGTTTCGATGTCGTCGATTTGCAGCAAAGCAACGGGCATTGAGGATTTTGTAAAGCAGCACAAGGATCTCAAGCCGTCGCTCGGCAACACAAAATTCAATCAGACGGATATTGTCAAAACATTTATCACAACCGAGAACGGAGAGCTTATTGAGCTTACCCTTGACACCTGTCTTCCCCGCTTCTACAGCAGAGGCTTCACCGTCAGGGGCACAAAGGGTCTTTTCCAGGAGGACGGTGACATAGTTTTCCTTGATAAGAAGCTTTACAAAAAGAACGAGTGGGATCAGAAAAAGTTCTGGGGTCGTGCGAAGCGCTTTGCAAGAAAGTACAATCACCCTCTTTGGCAGGATACGACCAAAGAGATGCTTGAGGCCGGTCACGGCGGCATGGACTGGCATGTCATCAGGGCATGGATCGTTTCGGTCAAGAACGGAACTCTTCCGCCGATCGATGTTTATGACGCTGCGGCATGGATGTGCATAACTCCGCTGAGTGAACTCTCACTCCAGAACGGCGGCGCAACTGTTGAAATTCCCGATTTTACCGCCGGCAAATACAAGAACAGAACGCCGAAGAACGATAATATTTATGATATAAGATAAAGCTGCATAATGCAGAAAAATCGAGGGAGGGGCACTAATGGTTAACAAATTGACGGCCGTTATCGTAGCCGTAACAACAGTGATTATGTCCGTAACAGGCCTGTTTGTGAGCGAATCCGCTCCGGAGGACGAAACCGATTTTACGCCGGTGATTCGTTTTGTTGCTTGCAGCGACTCTCATATTACGACAGCCGCAGGCAAAGGCAGCCACAGACTCGAAAAAACGGCAAAGCTTGCCTACGCCATTGCGTCGGCGGACGACGAATACAACAATCTTGACGCATTCCTTATTAACGGTGACATCACAAACGACGGCAACATTGATCAGTTTGCAGGCTTCAAGGTCGTTGCGGACAAGTATATCAAGAGCGAAACCGAGCTTCTGCCGATAATCGCAAACAACCACGATTTCAGATTTATGGATAAGAAGACCGTCGCCTATTTCTCACAGCTTATGGATAAAAGCACCGACTACCACAAGGTGATCAACGGTTATCATTTCATCGGAATTTCAACCTCCGATGTTGAGGGTGTGAACTACACCGAGGAGCAGAGGAGCTGGCTCAAGGCTCAGCTTGATGAGGCGGTTAAGGACGACCCGAATAAGCCGATTTTTGTTTCTCAGCATGAGCATATACTCAACACGGTTTACGGCAGCTCCGATTTTGACGGCTGGGGAATCGACGATTTTACCGACATTCTTGAGCAGTATCCGCAGGTCGTTGACTTTTCGGGACATTCCCACTATCCGCTGAACGATCCCCGTTCGGTTTGGCAGGGTAATTTTACTGCTGTCGGCACAGGTGCACTTGCATACATGGAGCTTACGGTTGAGGATCAGCGAAAGGTTCACCCGATCGGCAACAGACTTGAGGCTCAGTTCTGGATCGTTGAGCTTGACAAGGACAGCAACATGCGTTTGAGAGGCATCGACCTTATCGAGCAGAAGGTTCTTTGCGAATATATTCTTGCAAATCCGGCCGATCCGTCGAACCGTGAATACACCCCCGAAAAGCAGACGGCAAGATCGACCGCTCCGGTTTTCGGTGAAAGCGCAAAGCTCAAAATTACAAAGCTTGCCGCAAATGTCACGGTTAAATTTGATGCGGCGCAGTCCACAAGCTCAGAGCCTGTTTTCCTTTATAAGGTTAAGGTTATGAACTCCGACGGAGAGCTTGTAAAATCCGATTGGGTGCTTCCGAAATATTATTCGGCAACGGTAGAAAAGACGGAGCGTCTCAATCTCGGATTATTTAAAAAAGGAGAATACACGGTTTCCGTTACCGCCGAAACATCGTGGGGCATACAATCGGAAGCCATTACGGCAAATTTCACGGTTAAATAATTATGGCAACTCTACTTTTAATTGTTATCTTCATAGATTTCATCGGACTCGGAATCCCCGATTCGCTTTTCGGCGCGGCGTGGCCGGCAATCAACGGCGATTTCGGTCTGCCTCTTTCGGCAGCAAACGCAGTTACCGTCACAATGACGGTCTGCTCGATAATTTCAAGCCTGATGAGCTCAAAGCTGACAGAAAGATTTTCCACATCAAAAATTACAGCGGTAAGCACGGCTCTTACCGCTGTCGGACTGTTCGGCTTTTCAATTTCGACAAGCATCGTTATGATGTTCTTTTTTACCCTGTTTCTCGGCTTCGGCGCAGGTGCTATCGACGCAGCGCTCAACAATTATGTTGCGGTGCATTACAAGGCGTCTCACATGAATTTTCTGCATTGCTTCTACGGAATCGGCGTTACGCTCAGCCCGTATATCCTCTCGCTTACGCTGAAGAACGGCTCTTGGCAAAGCGGCTACCGGTGGGCATTTTTCATTCAGCTGTTCATTTCGGTTCTCGCCTTCGCCTCTCTGCCGCTTTGGAAAAACGACAACGAATTGACAGGCTCGGTCGAAGATGTAAAAAGCAAGCTCGGCTTCTCGGAGCTTATTAAAATGCCCGGAGTAAAGTCAACATGGCTCGTCTTTTTCGGCTCATGCTCGCTTGAATATGTCAGCGGAACATGGGCAAGCTCTTTCCTTGTCAATTCAAGGGGCTTCACCGTTGACAAGGCAGCCTTATTCGTTACCGTGTACTACGGCGGAATTGCTTTCGGGCGCTTCCTTTCCGGTCTGCTCTCGGCAAAGCTTCGGCCGCAGCGAATTATTGCGCTCGGCGCAGCTCTTATAATCCCGGCGATTGCTCTGGTATCGCAGCCGTTCTCGCCTGACCTGAGCGCAGTCGGACTGTTTTTTATAGGCCTCGGCAACGGTCCCCTTTATCCGAACATGGTTCATCTTACACCCAAACGCTTCGGTTGGCAAAAATCGCAGGCGGTCATGGGCTCTCAGATGGCAGCGGCATACATCGGTATCCTTGCAATGCCGGCTTTGACGGGATTTCTTTCTCAACGCTTTTCAACCGATATTTTCCCCTATTGTATTATCGTACTTTACGGCATAATGCTTATTTCGCTTATTGTTACACGAAAGGCAAAAACCACCGATGAATAATTTGTAAATTTATCGAATTGTTAAAAAAATCTATTGATTATTTAATAGATTGCTGATAAAATAAAATAAATATACAGAAAGGAAAATTTGTATGAAAAAAATACTTTCAATTATGCTTTCGTCGATCCTTGCCGCTTCTGCGCTCGGAATTTCCGCATCCGCAAGAACGCTCGGCGATGTTGACGGAAACAAGACAACCAACTCGTACGACGCTTTGAAGGTGCTCACATATTCCGTCGGTGCAATCGACTCAATAGACGAAAAAGCTGCCGATGTAAACTGTGACGGAACGATAAATTCAAGCGACGCTCTTCTTGCGCTCAGAATTTCCGTCGGTCTTTATGACGGCCCGACAGAGGTTGACCTCAAGCCCGAGGTTATCGACCCGATAGTAAAAACAGGCAAGTATACTTTTTCAACGACCTTTGACACGGAGGACGAAAACGGAAATCCCGAAAGTCTTCCGGTAACGATCATGGTCAACGGAAAGAATCTTTGCGCATTGATGAAGTACAGCGGAATCGATGTCAGAGTTCTCATTCTTGACGGAAAAGTATATATGGTTCTGCCGAGCTTTTTGTCGTATGTTGAGATGTCCGAGAGCGATATCGGCAATCTTGATTTTAACGGCATCACGGGAGATCTCAACCAAACCTATGTAGGCTCGTCCTTCTCAACCTATGACGGAAAAACCTACACAGTCGATACCTACAAATCCGCCGACGGCTCTTTATCCGATTATTATTTCCTTGACGGAAAATGGGCAATGGCCGACGACCATTCGGGTAAGCCCGAAAATGCGCAAAAAATCACTGATTTCAAAGAGGGCGTCAACGAATCGTACTTCTCCCTCAAGGGATTGTTCAAAATCGACCCCGATAAATTACCGAAATAAAGGAGAAAACAGCTATGAACAGATTTATCAAAGCGGGCATTTCGCTCGCCGCAGCGGCAGCCATTGCGGCTTCGGCTTCGGCGATGGCATTCGCAACGGATTACATGGGAGATGTTAACGACGACGGAGCGGTCAACTCCTCCGACGCTCTTTTGATCCTTCGCCATTCGGTCGGCGACGAAGCAGCAACTCTCAACCTCAAAAAAGCCGATGTCAAAGCCGATAGCATTATCAATTCCGCAGACGCTCTCGCCGTTTTGAGAATGAGCGTAGGTCTTGACGAGCTTATCGAATTCAAGAACGAAGATGACGAAAAAAATCCCGTTGACTATGACAAGGCGGAAGCGGTTGCATATTACAACGCTGCGCTCAAAAAGGCTTATGCAAGCGAGAATGTAACAATTGCAAAGGAAACAAATGTTACGGTTAAAATAGACAATCTTACGGCTTTAAGGGATCTTGCAAATTCACTTATCGAGAAATACGCAGTTCCGACCTCAGCAACCGAAACCTTTAAGTCCGAGCCGGAAAAGGCCGAAAAGTTTCTCGTGCCGACCGCTCTTGAGGCTGACGGCGCAAAGGAAGCCAAGGTTGAGGCAACCGAAAACGGCTACAAGGTAACGATCACTCTTGTGGGCGAAAATGTGGATTACAAAACTGCACCGAAATACAATACGCAGGCCTCTCTTCCGCTCACCGGTATCGAAGACTTGGCAACCCAATACAATGTAATCGTAAAGTCCTCAAGCCTTAACTATACCGGCACGGTTCTCACCGCAGAAATTGACAAGGACGGAAACATTCTTTCCCTCAATCACACGATGCCGCTTCAGCTTTCCGCAAGCGCAAAATACCGCATTATGACCATTAGCGGTTCAGGCTCAGGTCAATATACACTTGACGCAACATTTACATATTAAAAATTAAAAGACGGCCGGTCATTCGGTCGTCTTTCTTTGCTTCATTAAGGCAATACCGCTCGATTGGAGTATGCGGTATTGCCTTAGATCTTTTTATTTTATATCGGTATAGAATTCATTGATGTACTCGTCAATGTCGGCTCTCGTTCCCTTGTAAGGGCCGGGAATCTCCATTTTATTGGAAACCGTCGCCGTTGCATAAAGCAGCGAATCCTTCATGGAATGAGTAAGTCTTTCGGTCATGTATGCCGCAAAGGTCGTGTCGCCTCTGCCAGTGCGTCCGCTGAGATTTCTTGCACGAATCGGGCAGGAGCAAAATTCCTTGCCGTCATATGCGATAACCTCTGTGTTGTGGGTAATTACTACCTCCTTTGCTCCCCATGAATGAAGGAGCTTTGCCGCCTCATATCTGTCGGTAAGGCCTGTCAAAATTTCAGCCTCGGCAGCGTCGGTCTTGAGGTACTCGATATACGGAAGAACCTCCTTCTTCTCCTTCCAATCCTCAAAGAACATTGTGTGATCCTCAAGGTTTACATGGCGAAGAAGTGCCTGAACATCAACGGCAACCTTGCCTTTTTTTGAAGCCTCAATAATCATCTCATTGGTAAAATCGCCGTAGAGGAGTCCTGCAAAGTGATAGATATCCGCCTCAATGTCCTCCGGAATATCGTCTATCGTGAACGGAGTGCCTACGCTGATGCACATACACTTTCTGCGCTCCTTATCGGCGGTGAAGTATTGGTTATCCATCGTGCATGACGACTCGGACATGATACAATAAATATCATCCTTCGGAATCGTGAAATATGTAAGTCTTTCGCTGTCGTCGGGATTGATTTTTGTCAATGCGGCAACCTTGTGCCCAAGCGCATATGCCGAAGCGGAGGAGTATATAACAGCTCCGCCAATCGCAAGGGTTTCGTTGCCGAGATAGTCCGTGTCATGATCCATTGTAATATGGCCGATAATAAGTGATTCGTAATGCTTCATCATTCTTCTCCTCTGCTTTTGTTTTCGTAATTAAGAATTTCTTTTGCAATATATATCGGGCGTTTTTTGACCTGAAGATAGGTTCGGGCAAGGTATTCGCCTATTATTCCGAGGAAAAGCGAGTTAAGTCCGCCGAGGAAAAGCAAGATAGTGATAATTGCGATCGTAGCTGTTATCTCTCCGATTACGGCTCCGACGATCAACGCAATTATCAGATAAAGGATTGAAATTCCCATAAGACCTACACCTGCATAGGACGCCGCCTTGAGCGGAAGCGTCGAATAGCCGACAATGCCCTCAATCGCATATCTGAACAGCTTCATAAACGACCACTTCGATGTGCCTGCTGCCCTCTGCTGAACCTCGTAGGGAATATATTTTGTGTTATAGCCGACGAAGGAGAAAATGCCCTTTGAAAAGCGGCTGTACTCCGACATCTCAAGAACGGAATCGAGCATCTGACGGCGCATGAGCCTGAAATCGCTTGCACCGGGATAAAGCTCAACATCCGAAAGTTTGTTGATTATCTCGTAGAATTTATCCTTGAAGAAAATCAAAAGCTTGCTTTCCTTTCGTTCACCCTGATAAGCGGCAACGCAGTCAATATCCGCATTTTCGTCAAGAATCTGCTTCATCTCAAGCACTACCTCGGGACGTTGCTGAAGGTCGGCATCAATAACGCAGGTGTAATCACCGCTCGATTGCTTCAAGCCGGCATAAATCGCCGCCTCCTTGCCGAAGTTGCGTGAAAAATTAACGACCTTAACATTATTCGCCTTTTCGTAAATCACCCTCAGAATTTGAGGCGTTTTGTCACGGCTTCCGTCGTTTACAAACACAAGCTCGTAATCGTCAACCCTATCCTTAAAGACCCGTGTAACCTCTGAATAAAATTCGATTACACTCTCTTCCTCATTAAAGCAGGGAACAACAAGAGTTAATTTCACATCAATCACCCAATTCATTTAAAAACTTTTTCAATGCGTCCTGCCACGACGGGAGTCTTTTTATTCCTGCGTCGTCAAGACATTTTTTGCTCAATCTTGAGTTGTGCGGTCTTTCGGCTTTCACCGGATATTCGGTTGACGCAACGGGATTTATTTTCGCCGTTTTACCGCCTTGCTTCATTATTTCCGCCGCAAACTCCGCCCATGAGCAGTAGTTTTCGTTTGTGCCGTGATATATTCCGTACTTATCCGTAACAATAAGGTCGCAGATAAGCCTTGCCAGATCGGGAGTGTAGGTCGGTGAACCGATTTGGTCGCAGACCACATTCAGTTCGTCCCTTTCGCTGCCCAAACGAAGCATTGTTTTGACAAAATTGTTTCCGTTTATGCCGAAAACCCATGAGGTGCGCACGATGAAATATTTATCAAGGTGCTTCATAACCGCTTTCTCGCCCTCAAGCTTTGTCCTGCCGTAAACATTTTTCGGCTCTGTCGGGTCGCTCGGTTCAAAAGGAACTTCCCCCGCTCCGCCGTAAACATAATCCGTGCTGACATAGAGCATTTTTGCGCCGAGCTTTTCACACGCAATCGCAATGTTTTCCGTTCCGTCGGCATTGACCCTGCGGCAGTTTTCCTCATCGTCCTCAGCCTTATCCACAGCCGTGTATGCGGCGCAATGAACAACGGCGTCGGGCGCATAATCGCAAATATATTCAACCGTTTTCTCACGGCTCGTTATGTCAAAATCATCTCGATCAACTCCCCTGCACTCAATCGAGCGCGAGCTAAGCTCCTTGACAACATCAAAGCCGAGCTGACCGTTATAGCCTGTTACAAGAATTTTCATATTCTATCCTCAAAAATCGAAGCTGACATCGCTGTCCTTGAGAAGCGGAGCGGAAATGTCCTTTTTAGAAAGTATGGGAGAGTCAATTCCCCAATCAACACCGATTTCAGGGTCATTGAATTTTACGCTTCTGTCGTCCTCGGGACAATAGAACTCATCGACCTTGTACATAACCTCAACATCGTCAGTCAGGGTAACAAAGCCGTGCAGGCAACCCTTCGGAATAAAAAACGATTTCTTGTTCTCGCCCGAAAGGATAACCGAAGTCCACTTCATATAGGTCGGCGAGCCCTTTCTGATATCAACGGCAACATCCATTATCTCGCCCCGAACACAGGTAAGCAACTTGCTCTGTGCCGTCGGATTGACCTGGCAATGCAAGCCTCTGAGCGTTCCCTTTTCGGCGGAAAACGACCTGTTGTCCTGGACAAAGTCAACATCTATACCAACCTCGGCAAGCTTGCGCTTGGAATATGATTCCATAAACCAGCCCCTGTTGTCGCCGAAAACATCCGGCTCGATAACTATCGCTCCCGTTACTTCTGTTTCGTATGCTTTCAAATATGTCAGTCCTTTTCTTTTACATTTTTTCCGTCAAATAGGGCGGCTCTTGCTCCTTGCCCCAGCGTGGACGCTCACCCTGCTTATCGGAGTACATTATCTTACCCTCGGCAACCCTCATAAGGTGCTGACCGTAAGGCGATTTTCCGTATTGCTGAGCGGACTCGATAAGAGTTTTCTTCGAGATCCAGCGCATATTGTATGCAATCTCCTCGGGTGCGGAGATCTGGATTCCCTGGAGCTTCTCAATCGTTTTGATAAAATTCGCCGCCTCCAAAAGGTTATCCACCGTTCCCGTATCAAGCCATGCAAAGCCTCTGCCCATAAGCTTGATGTCAAGGTCACCGTTTTCAAGATAGATCTGGTTGATGTCCGTTATCTCAAGCTCGCCTCTTGCCGACGGCTTGAGACTCTTGGCATACTCAACGACCCTGTTATCGTAGAAATAAAGACCCGTGATCGCATAATTTGACTTAGGCTCTTTCGGCTTTTCGACAATTTTTTTGGGCTTGCCCTTTTTGTCGAACTCAACAACGCCGAACGCCTCCGGGTTATCGACATAATAGCCGAAAACCGTCGCTCTGTTTTTGTTCTGCGCCGCCTGTCTGAGCATATGGCCGAAGCCGCTGCCGTAGAAAATATTGTCGCCGAGAACCATTGCTACGCTGTCCTTGCCGATGAATTTGTCGCCGATGATGAACGCCTGCGCAAGACCGTCCGGACTTTCCTGAACGGCATATGTGAGCTTCAGACCGAACTGATGACCCGTTCCGAGAAGTCTTTCAAACTTCGGCGTGTCGTCCGGTGTTGAAATTATAAGAATTTCCCTGATGCCGGCAAGCATGAGCGTCGAAAGCGGATAATAAATCATCGGCTTGTCATAAACCGGCAAAAGCTGCTTACTGGTAACCATGGTCAAGGGATAAAGGCGAGTTCCGGAACCGCCTGCAAGTATGATTCCTTTCATTACTTTTAACCTCCGTAGTTATGTATCGGTTATTTGTTTTTTTCAAAAAGACTTCCCGAGTGACAGTCGATTCCGACTATCAGCGGAAATTTATCAAGCACAATTCTCTTGACCGATTCACAGCCAAGATCGAAAAATGCGATCTCTTGACATTCCTTAACGCATTTTGCGGCAAGTGCACCTGCGCCGCCGACGGCGCAAAGATACACGGCGCTGTTTCTGGCGATTGCGTCGCAAACGCCCTTGTCTCTGCCGCCCTTTCCTATCATCGCCGCCAAGCCTCTGTCAAGAAGCGTCGGAGCGAATGGATCCATTCTGCCCGATGTAGTCGGACCGCATGAGCCTATCGGAAGACCCTGCGGCGCAGGCGTCGGACCTGCATAGTAAATACACGCTCCGTCAAGGTCAAACGGCAGCTCACCGCCCTCCTCAATGAGCTTGACTATTCTTTTGTGCGCCGCATCTCTTGAGGTGTAGACCACTCCGGAGAGGATAACTCTGTCCCCTGCGTGAAGCTCCCTCGCCCTCTTTTTAAGCTCCGATGCGTCCAAAATATATTCTGCCATTAACTCAACTCCCGAATAAGCTGACTGAGTAATTCCTCCGCCTTCTGCGGATCGTCCTTCACTTTTTCAAGCTTTTTTGCCGTCCTTTTTATCTGCGACTGTGCACTCTTTTTGAGCTTTGCCGCCGCCGCTTCTGCGGACTCGACCAGCTTATCGCAGCGCTCTATGGTTTCCTGCGCCGCCTTTCTGTCTGCGGATTCCTCTGCCTGTTTTTCGAGCATTTCATATTTTGCTCTCATTTTCTTTGCGTTTTCTTCGGCCTCGGATCGCTTTATTTCAAGCTCCTCGGCTCTTTTTTCGGCATCCTCCGACCTTTTTTTCAGCTCTCTGTTTTCCTCCGAAAGAGCTTTTACAAGCCTGTCCTTGTCCGAAATTATGTTTTTATATTCCTGCTGAGTTTTTTTCAGCTGCTGAATATAGTTTATTACAGACTGACGGTCAAATCCGCCGAATGGAGTTTTTTTAAAAAGAACTTCCTCTTTCATTCTGTAACCGTTCCTTTCCTGATTGCGTATTTAACCGATATACATTATCTTTGTCACTCCGTCGCCGCACTTCACAGCTCCGTTTTTAAGCGAATAGCAGTACATTTCTCCGCTGCCGCTCTTGTAATTTTTAATATACGCAAACGAATCGCCTGTATAGACAAAATTATTGAGATTGAGATCCTTATCAACAACGGCATATCCCTTGCCGTCATATATTCCTGCCGTTACAAGCTCCTCGGAGTTATCCTGTCTCGTCAAAACTATCGTGAATGATTCATTGACTGCAAAATATGAATAAATATTCTTGCAAATCTCCGCCTTGCCGCCCTTCGGCATAAATTTATAAAGCGTTTTTGTTCCCGAAGAATCAAGTTTTTCGTAATATAAGATATCCTTCACCGCCGTGCAATCGGAAACATTGGAATCGATCAGCCTTCTGTTGCTCATATCTGCGTTTTCCGCACTGCTGTAGTAAAGCTCACCGTCGGCAAGACCGTATATCGTACCCGAATCCGCCAAAACAAACTGCGTCTTGTCCAAATTATAGCCCTTAAGCTCGTATTCGATAACATTAGCCCCGTCGTACCATGAGCAGAAGCTGCTGTCGCTGACCTCGTATGATCCTTTCACGGCATTGCGAACATAGTCCATCGCCTTTTGCACATTTGAGCTTTGCGCAGTTTCGACAAGCGAATCCATGGTAATTATACTGTCAACTCCGATAACCGATTTTCTGTATATCAGTTTCGGATCGCCCGCCTTTGCAAATTCTATGATATTTTCAAGCGTTATGCCCGAAACAAGCCTGTGCGAAGCTCCGTTGCCGTAGGCGAAGCCGGTATATTCGTCGCCGACCGCAAGCCCGAGGTCGATTTTGTCAAGCTCCTCACGAAGCTGATCTCTGAGAGCCTTCAATTCATATTGATAAAGCGCGGCGTTATACCTTGCGGTGTCAAGAACCTTTCTTTTAAAAATAAAGCCCTTTTCCGTCATATAATCGCCCTCAACGGGCTTTTGTATTTTTTTATCGCTTTCGTAATAGCTGTCCGTTATAAAATCCTGCCAATTGACATTCGATTTGTTCTTTATAAAATAGTAAAGATTGCCGCCGCAGGTGTAATCATCGAGATAAATCTCGCTTGCATCTGCGCAAATCTCCGTCGGCTTTTCTTCGCCCTTCACGGAGTAAACATTGACATTTGTGCTTGTTCCCGTCGGCTGTGTGTAGAGAATTTCATAATCGCTGCCGTCCGAGGTATATCTGACATGGCTGATACCGCTTGCGACATTCTCGCTGTTTTCGCCGAATTTTGCTCTGTGAAGAGAATAAACATTGCTGCTGCGGCGTGTGAAATACACAGTGTTACCGACCGAGGGCGTGAAATATTCTTCAACCGAATCGGCTACGCTTTCCGCTTTTTGCATTTCAACGCTGTACATATAGCAGCTTGTAATATTTGATTTTGTTGTTCCGTAGCAGGCAAAGAGTCCGTCCTCGGTCGTTTTCCAGCCCTCGTCAATGCCTTTTTCAACGAATTTGCCCTGCTTTTTCAGGGATTTTTTGCTGCCGACCTCAATCATTCTGAGGTCATATTTTCCCGTTGCGGACGCAGTATTGCGGCTGAACCAAACATACATTCCGTCCGTCGAAACGGAAATCTCTCTCGCCTCGCCGATATTATAAACCGTTCCGTCGGCAAGCTTTATCATTGCTGCTTTATCCGTTGTGTTGTAAATCGCGGCCACGGGAGAGTCGTTTTTGTCTGCCCTCTCCGTTCCGAAATATATGCCTGCCGCCGTACCGGTCAGAATAACGATAAGCGCAAGGCACGCAACGAATGCTTTTATTTTTGAAGCCCTTTTTGAGGGAATTTTTTTCTTTTTTGATGTTGATTTTTTATCCGAATTTTTGTTGTCGGATTTTTTTGAGCCGAAATCAGCGGCAATTTCTTGAGGCTTCGCAATGTCGTCGAGTGGCTGAATATCGCCCGAAAAATCCATTGCTTCATAAATCGTCAAAAGCTCAGACTCCTGAATTGCCTGAGCGTCACTGTCATATTCATCGTTTGAAAGTCTGATGCCGTCGCTTTCTTTCATCTTTTTCTCCGAGTTTCATTCCGCTCCGAAATGAGCGGAATGTGATAATTAAGGCATTACCGTACAAATTGATGCGCACGCCCCGTTTGCTCGGCAATGCCTTATAAATAATTATTTCATTGAAATAGCTTTCTTCGCCTTTTCAACAATGTTTGAAGCGCAAAGACCGTAAATTTTAAGCATCTCAACCGCAGGACCCGAGCCGCCGAACTTATCTTCAACGCCAACTCTTACAACGGGAACAGGCTTGCCCTCGCAGACAACCTCCGTAACCGCAGAGCCGAGGCCGCCGATAACGCTGTGCTCCTCTGCCGTGACGATTGCGCCCGTCTCCTCAGCCGCCTTGAGAATGATATCCTTATCGATCGGCTTGATGGTGTGAATATTGATAACTCTTGCCGAGATACCCTCTTCCTTAAGCATATCCTTGGCAATCATAGCCTCGTTTACCATAAGGCCTGTTGCAACGATTGTAACATCGCTGCCCTCTGCAAGCTCAATTCCCTTGCCAATCTCGAACTTATAGCTGTCGGGATCATTAAAACGGGGAACCGCAAGCCTGCCGAAGCGGAGATAAACGGGACCCTCATACTCTGCCGCCGCAAAAACGGCTGCACGGGCTTCAACATCGTCCGCCGGGTTGATGATCGTCATACCGGGGATAGTTCTCATCAGAGCGATATCCTCGCAGCACTGATGGCTTGCGCCGTCCTCGCCGACCGAAATGCCGGCATGAGTTGCGCCGAGCTTAACATTGAGATGGGGATAACCGATCGTATTTCTGACCTGCTCGAAAGCACGACCCGCAAGGAACATTGCGAAAGAGCTTGCGAACACGGTGTGACCCGTTGTTGCAAGACCTGCGGCAACGCCTACCATATTACACTCGGCGATTCCCGCATCAAAAAATCTCTCCGGGAATGCCTTTTTGAACATACCTGTTTTGGTTGCGGCTGCAAGATCGGCGTCCATAACGATAAGGCTTTCGTCCTTCTCGCCAAGCTCAACCAAAGCTTTACCATAAGCTTCTCTTGTTGCTGTTTTGATTATGTCTGCCATCTTTTACGCCTCCAATTCTGCAAGTTGCGCCTTAAGCTCGTTCATTGCCTGCTCATACTGCTCGGCGTTCGGAGCTGTTCCGTGCCATGAGCACTGATCCTCCATGAAGGAAACACCCTTGCCCTTAACAGTCTTTGCAATGATAGCCGTCGGCTTGCCCTTGAATTCTGCTGCTGCCTTGAAAGCTGCGTCGATCTCGTCAAATGAATGACCGTAGATTTCAATAACATTCCAGCCGAATGCGCGGAATTTTTCGGGGATCGGGTAAGGAGAGTTGACCTCCGCGATTGAGCCGTCGATCTGAAGATTATTGTTATCAACAACGGCGCAGAGATTGTCAAGTCCCTTTGCGGAAGCAAACATAGCCGCCTCCCAAACCTGACCTTCCTCGATCTCGCCGTCACCGAGAACCGTATAAACTCTGTAATCCTTCTTGTCAAGCTTTCCGGCGAGAGCCATTCCGACTGCCGTTGAAATACCCTGACCGAGAGAGCCGGTGCTCATATCAACACCCGGAGTACGGTTCATACTCGGATGACCCTGAAGCATTGCGCCGGGCTTACGAAGATTTTTAATTTCCGATACGGGGAAGAAACCCTTGTTTGCAAGAACCGCATAAAGAGCCGGAGCCGTATGACCCTTTGAAAGAACAAATCTGTCTCTGTTCTCATCCTTGGGATTTTTCGGATCAACATTCATATGGTCGAAATAAAGATATGTGAGAATATCCGCTACAGAGAGCGATCCGCCCGGATGACCCGATTTTGCATTGAACACACCCTCGATCACGCCCATACGAACCGTACAAGCCTTGATCTGTAATTGTTTTTTAGCTACTGCGTCCAAAAAAACACCTCCAATTATTCGCTTAAATTTTGTTTTTTTAAGAAATCCTTAAAATACTCCGGAACATCTGCACTGAATTCAAGATATCTTCCGTCCCTCGGGTGCTTGAACCCGATAAGACCTGCGTGCAGGCACTGTCCGTTCAATGATGTTACTCCGTTTTTCGGACCGTAGATATTATCTCCGGCAACCGGGTGGCCGATATATGTCATATGAACTCTTATCTGATGAGTTCTTCCCGTTTCAAGAGTAACCTTAATATATGCAAATTTCTCATTCTGATCGATCACTTCATAGTGAGAAACGGCATCCTTTGAATTTTGGTAGATAACGCACATTTTCTTCCTGTCGTTGGGGTTTCTGCCTATCGGCGCATTGACCGTTCCGCTCATTTCTTTGAAATGTCCGTGCACTACCGCCCTGTATTGCCTTGTGAAGCTGTGCTCCTTTATCTGAGCGGCAAGCTTTTCATGGGCAAAGTCGTTTTTCGCAACTATCAGCAGTCCGCTTGTGTTCTTGTCAATGCGGTGAACTATTCCGGGGCGGATAACTCCGTTAATGCCCGAAAGACTGCTTCCGCAATGGTAAAGCAAGGCATTGACAAGCGTTCCGTCATAATTTCCCGCCGCCGGGTGAACTACCATTCCCCTCGGCTTGTTGACGACCAGCAGGTCATCGTCCTCATAGATTATATCAAGAGGGATATTTTCCGGCTTTGCCTCAATCGTTTTAAGCTCCGGCATCGAGAAGCTTATCTCGTCGCCGACAGAAACTCTGAACGATTTTGAAACCGGAACGCCGTTAACCTTGACCTCGCCGCCGTCAATAATATGCTGAATGTGAGAACGGGTAAAATCGGAACAAAGGTCCGACAGTGTTTTGTCAATTCTCTCCCCTGCGAAATCCGAATCAATCCGGAAGAAAAAATCACTCATGCTGCCCACCCGTCTTTTTGCGATCCCGCAACATATCGACGATAACATAAATCATAAGCGCAAATGCGCCGACCGTTACAAGAATATCCGCAAAATTAAAAACCGCAAAGCTCATAAACCGAACTTCGATAAAATCAACAACATATCCCTTGAGTATTCGGTCAATAAGATTGCCGAGGCCGCCCGAAATAATCATAACGGCGCAGGTGAGATAAAATTTTGATTTTATTTTTTTCGTGGCGATAAGAATTATACCTGCAAGAATCACTATGCCCGTAAAAACCGAAAGCAGCGTTGTGCTTTGAGAAAACGAACCGAACGCTGCGCCCGTGTTGCGCACATAACTCCAGCCGATAACTCCCTCGATGAATTCCGCGGAGCCTACAGGCTGAAGATTCCGTTCAACAAAAAGCTTTATCACCTGATCGGCTGCGGTAAGAATTGCTATTGAAATAAAACTGATAACTATGCTCATTATTTTTTGAAGAAGCCCTTCAGCTTGCCGGCAAATCCGCTGTCATTGCCGTCGTCGTCAAGATCGTCATCGTCAAGATCGTCGAGATATCCGTCGTCGTCGGTAACGGCATAGGAATCAATGTTCTCAAACTTGAGCTTGAAGCCGTCTTTTTCGCTTGAATCCTTCTTGGGTTTTGTAAACATTATATCCTTAGGCTCCGGCTTTTCCTCGGAGTCGTAATTGTCAACGAGCTTTTCAAGCTCCTCGTCGCTTGCGTCGTCAATATCCGGAACAACAAAATCTGCGGATTCGTCCGCTTCCTCTGCCGGCTCGTCCTCGCTCTCGTCCTCATATACCGGATCGGACTCAGCGTCGGTATCCTCTGTTTCGTATATCATTTGCTGGAGATGCTCAACATCCATCGACTCGGCTTCCCTTGCCTCGGGGGTCTTGACCTCCTCGACGGTTTGCTCAAAAGGGTGCTGCGTTTCTGCTTCTGTCGCTTTTTCTTCAACAGTCTCGGCAGGCTCTTCCGTCTTTTCGGGCTCGGATCCTTCTTCCTCCGGCTCAGCAACGCTCTCCTGTTCCGAAACCTCCTCGGTCTTTGCCTCTTCCTCGGCTGTCATCTTCTCGATAACGACCTCGGGAAGCTTATTGATAAGCTCAAGCTGCGCACTGTATTCGCCGAGGATCTGCTGCTTGAACTTTGTAACCTCCTGCTTCATGGTTTCAAGAGCGGCAAGCTCCTTTATCATGTCACTTCTTGCGTTGACGGAAGCTTCCTTTGACTCGCGAACCGCATTTTCAACGATATCCTTCGCCTGCTTTTGAGCCTCCTCAACGAGTGAATCAGCCTGATACTTTGCCTTTGAAAGTATTTCCTTTGCGGCTGCGTCGAGCCTTTCTTTTTCCGTATCCGTGCGTTCCTTTACCTCCGCAACAAGCTGATCCGCTTTTTCACGGGCGTCATTGGTAATTTTTTCGGCCGCCCTCTGAGCCGTCAAAAGCGCATTGCGAATATTATCCTCATCGTTTCTGTATTCCTCAAGTCTTTGTGCAAGCAGATTTATCTTTTTAAACATTTCTCCGTTTTCACGGAACATCTGCTCGTAAGAATCGGCGACTTCCCTGAGAAATGAGTCTACGCCCTCTGCCTTATAGGCATTTCTTCCGGAGGCTTCAAAATGGTGATTGGTGATTTTTGCCGGTGTTAACATGGTTTATTCCTCCTGTGTTTTAAAACAATTTATCAGTTGCTGCCGATTACTTTATCAGTAGCTTGAATGCTCAACCTCGTCAAGAAGCTCGCCCGTAAGCGGAACATTGTACGGTGTGATTATATACGCTCTGCCCGCAACACGCTTGATATCGCCGTTATTGGCGTAAGCAACGCCGCTGAGGAAGTCGATTATTCTTACCGTTGCGTCGTTCGGGCAAGTCTCAAGATTGAGAATAACGATTCTCTTTTCGTTGAGCACATCGGCAACCGAACCTACATCCTCATATCGGTCAAGCTTTTTGAAAACGACATGAGCCTTTGATGACGCTGCCGCAGCGGCAGGAACGGAAGAACGAATGTCAACGACCTTGTTGTCACGGTCATTCTTGTGATTGAATGAAAAATTGCTTCTCACATCACGATTATCTTCCTTCTCCGGCTCTTCATAGTCGATATCAACATCGTCAAGGAATTCTTCCTCCGACATATTGAACATATTTTTAAATTTGTCCATCATTCCCATTATAATAAATCCTCCTGAATCAATATACTCGTTTGCCGAAAAGCGACGATCCTACTCTTACCATCGTCGAGCCTTCCAGTATCGCTTCAACATAATCGCCGGACATTCCCATTGAAAGAATCTCCATACTGATATTATCTAATTTTTTTGCCTTTATGTCAAGGAACATTCGGTTCATATTCATAAAAAATTTACGAATTTGTGCGCTGCTGTCACAAATCGGGGGTATCGCCATAAGTCCTTTGACTCTTACGGCGTCAATTTCCGATATTTCGCAAAGGGTTTCCGTCAGCTCGGACGGGTCAAGACCGAACTTGCTTGCCTCCTCGCCGATGTTGATCTCAACCAAAACATCGGTCACAATTCCCTTTTTTGCCGAGATTTTTCCTATCTCCTTTGCAACCTTAACGCTGTCAACGCTGTCAATCATATCGACCTCGCCGACGATCTGCTTGACCTTGTTCGTCTGCAAATGACCGATGAGATGCCTTTCAACGCCGTCAAGGTGCAGCTCGTCACGCTTGCCGAGGTATTCCTGAACCCTGTTTTCTCCGATAAGGTCAATGCCGAGCGAAAGCGCATGGTTGATATAAAGGCTGTCAACCGTCTTGGTCACGCCCATCAGCCGCACGGAATTTTCGTCTCTTCCGCTTTCGAGAGCCGCCTTTTGTATGTTTTCCCTTATACGCTTGTAGTTCTCTTCAATATCCCTGAAGCGTTCCTCAACTAATGCTTTTTCCATCACTGAGATTTCTTCCTTTCACGATAACTTCATCGTAGCGCTTTATCGGACGGTAGCCGTTCGACGCTTCCGTTTCCTCGCTGACGAGAACATAATCGCCTGCGTCATAGATTATTTCAACCTTTCGGGCGTTCATAATGTCGCCGCGAAGAATATAAACAACATCAACCTCGTTGCCCTCATCGTCCTTTTCACGCCTTATTGAGGAGCTGTTGACCTTGTAGCCCGTATATTCCTTGAAAACAAGCTCAATATCCTCTATTCTCATATTTGCATAGGTTTCATTCATCATGTTGCATGAAAAAGCAACCGCAACCTTATCGTTCTGAGTTGTTGATATTTTTTCAACCTTGACCTCAACATTTTTGAAGCCGTAATACGGCATATTTATTTTCATCGTGTCGCCCTGTGACATGAGAAGCGAATATTTGCTATCCATAACCGTTACAAGATACCATTTGTAGCTGCCCACGATCTTGCCCATTCGGCTTGAAACATCCTCTGGCTTTTTTTCAAACAGCTTCTCGGCGTCGTCAACCGTCAGCTCCGATATCTTGTCGTAATCTATTGCGGTTTCGTAGCCGTCAAGATTGCTGATATAATAACCGGAAAGAGGAGCAAAAACATCGGAGGTGCTGATATTCTTCGCTTCAAGCGTCTTGATTTTTGCGCCAAGCTCGTTGAATTTCTCGGTCAGGTCTATCGTGCCGTCTTTAAGTATCTGCTTGCTGGCAAGCTTGTTTTCAAGCTCCTCGATATTACCGTCAAGGTCGGAAAAATCGCCGTTGTTTGAAACTCTGACAAGCTCGGTAAAGCTCGAATCAATGGCTTTGTTGAGCTTTTCCATATCAAGAGCGTTAAGCTCCGTCTGCTCGGAAATCTCCTGATATCTCTCAAGGCTTTCTTTGGCCTCAAGCAGTTCCGAAACATTCGCCGCATCCTCTGCCGAGGCGCAAACTCTCGCCACTGCGTCGCCGCTTGCCACACGCATACCGTCTTTTATAAGCGGAACAACAGTTCCCGTTGTTTTTTGATTTATATATTCCTCGTCGCGCACAAGAAAGGCCTTTAGCTCAAGCTTTTCCTGTTCGACCGCTTCGTCAGCCGTTTCCGTGTCATAGTTGTCACGATTGACCTTTACTGCGTCATGAAAAAGGTAAACGAAGGCGGCGAGCACAAGCACCGTGCAAATCATATTTATCCACGCATGATTTTTCACTCGGAAATCTCCCCCTTAACAATCGCAAATGCTGCGTTTGTAAGATCTTCTCTTTTTTGATATTTGTCAATATAAAGCCAATTTATTCGTTCATTGCGTCTGAACCATGTTAGCTGACGCTTTGCGTATCGCCTTGTGGCTCTTTTGAGATTTTCAACAGCCTCGTCAAACGGAATTTCGCCGTCAATATACGGTCGAAGCTCCTTATAGCCGATCGCCTGTGCCGAGGTCGAGCCGTTTGCCGAAGCAAGATACTCCCTCGCCTCGCTCTCCAGCCCCCGCTCAAGCATCATATCAACACGGCGGTCGATTCTGTCATATAGAAATTGCCTGTCCTCTGCGTCCAGACCGATAAAGCAAGCGTCATACGGTGAAGCCTGTTTTGAAAGCGCAAGCTGCTCGGTCATGGTTGTTCCCGTTGCTTTGTAAACCTCAAGCGCACGGACAATTCTTTTTACATTGTTCGGGTGAAGCTTTTCGGCATATTCGGGGTCAAAGGCTCTGACTTCTTCAAGAAGCCTTTCGCCGCCTTCATTCTCGGCTCTTTTCAAAAGCAAGCTGCGAAGCTCCTCGTCAAACGAATCCTCGCTGAGCTTAATATTATTGAGCAGCGTATCGACATAAAGCCCCGTTCCGCCGCAAACGACGGGCAGCAAGCCCCTTGATCGGATATCCGCAATGCATTCCGCCGCCGCCTGCTGATACAACGCAACGCTGTAATCCTCCGTGTTATCGAGAAAATCCATCATGTGATGCGGTATGTTTTTCTTTTCGTCCTCGGTCGGCTTTGCGGTTGCGATATCCATCCCTCTGTAAATCTGCATGGAGTCCGCCGAAACGACCTCGCCGCCGAAGCGACGGCAAATTTCAACTGCCAAATCGGATTTTCCCGACGCCGTCGGGCCGATAACAGCCACAACCGGTATTCTGTTCATCCGATCAGCTCCCCCAAGATAGATTTTAGATGTTAGATTTTAGACACGACCGAAATTCTTTTCGATCTCGTATCTTGACATTTCTATGAGAACGGGTCTGCCGTGCGGACAATATCTGATATCGGGATTGTTGAGAAGCTCCTCGACAAACCTGTTCAGCTCATAGTCCGTGGTTCTGTCTCCGGCCTTGATGGCTGCACGGCAAGCGGTTGAATGGTAAATCCAATCAAGCTTTTCGGGAATCAGCTCCTTTTGTCCGGTAACAAGATAACCGGCAAGCTCCATAACCACCTCGGCAATATCTGCGTCGGCAACTGCGGTCGGGCATTCGCTGATTATAACCATTCCGCCGCCGAAGTCCTCAATGTGATAGCCTGCCTTTTCGAGCAGGTCGAGATTTTCGAGAACCGCCGTGTATTCCTCCTTGCTGAGGGTCACGGTAACCGGCGCAAGAAGCATCTGCGTTTCAATACCGTCACGGCTTGCCTTGAATTTTTCAAAGAGCATACGCTCGTGCGCAGCGTGCTTGTCGATTATCAGGAGCTTTTTGCCCTGCTCAACGAGTATGTAGGTCTTGAACGCCTCGCCTATAACTCTGTACGGCTCAACCTCCGGCTGAGCTTCTTCGGCAATCGGCTGAACCGACTCAGGCTCAACCGTTGGCGAAGCGATAACAGTCTCCGTCTGCGCAACGGGAGCAGTCTCCTGCGCCGCAGGCTTGAAGCACGGAATGAGATCGGGCGTGTCGTTCTTTTCTATTTCAAATTTTGAGTTGTCATCATTAAAAATTATCGATTCCGATTTCGGCTTTTCAACCGTTTTTCTGAATTCCGCCGAGGTCGTGTCTGTCCAAAAATTCTGCTTCGGCCGAGCTTCTTTTTTTATCTGCTCAAGCTGCTGCTCGTATATTTTTATCTGCTTGCCCTCTGCGGGTCTTGGCAAAAACTGGCGGCCGAGCTTCTGCTGAATTGTCGCCTGAACTCTCGTGTCGCCCTGCTGCAACGCCGATTTTGCGCAGTAATAGACCGCATTAAAAATCATCTTCTCGTTGGCAAAACGAACCTCGGTTTTGGACGGGTGAACATTGACATCAACCGCACCGGGAGCAATCTGTATTTTGAGCACACAGGCAGGAAATTTGCCGACCATAATTGAATTTTTGTAGGCTTCCTCAAGGGCAACCATGCCCGTGCGGGTTTTTATAAATCTGTCGTTCAGGAAAAAATACTGCATCATTCGATTCGGGCGGGCATTAAAAGGCTTGGAAATATAGCCGCTGACCCTCACGCCCTCCAGCTCATAGTCGCACGGAATAAGTGTTGAGGCAAAGTCCTTGCCGAGAACCTTATATATTGCACTGTCAAGCCTTCCGTCGCCGGAGGTGAAAAGCACATCCTTTGAATCTCTTATAAACCGAACGCTCACCTCGGGGTGAGAAAGCGCAATCCTGTCAACAACCGCGGCAACGGCGTTGCCCTCGCTGACATCCTTTTTGAGGAATTTCATTCTCGCCGGAGTGTTATAAAAAAGGTCACGGACGATCAGGGTCGTGCCCTGCGGACAGCCTGCGTCGTCAAGAACGGTTTCCTCGCCGCCCTCAATGCAATAGCGTGTTCCGACAGTCTCGCCCTCTCCCCTCGTCATGACCTCGACCCGTGAAACGGCGGCAATTGAAGCCAAAGCTTCGCCGCGAAAACCCAAGGTGCAAATTGCGTTCAAATCGTCGGCGGTGGAGATCTTGCTGGTCGCATGGCTGATGAAAGCCTTGCGGATATTTTCACGGTCGATTCCGCAGCCGTTATCGGTTATACGGATATAAACGATTCCGCCCCGCTTTATTTCAAGAGTGATTTTATCCGCTCCTGCGTCGATCGCATTTTCCATTATCTCCTTGACAATGGATGCCGGACGCTCAACAACCTCGCCGGCTGCAATAAGCTCGGCGATATGCTTGGGTAAAACATTTATTTGCGGCATAAAATCACCTCTTTTTCCTCCTTTATTTGTACGGCATTGCCCTTACAGCCTGTCCGCTCTGTTTTTCAGCTCATAGAGCTTTTGCAGCGCCTCGATCGGCGTAAGTGTATTTATATCAATCATTTTAAGCTCTTCGACAATATCGTTGCTCTCGCTTGAAGCAAATGAGATCTGCATATTGTCATCGTCGCTCTTTTCAACCGTTCTTATCACCGTAACTGCGCCCTTTTCCTCAAGCTCCTTGAGAATATCTTTGGCACGGTTGACAACGGCGTTCGGAACGCCCGCAAGCTTGGCAACCTCAATGCCGTAGCTGCCGTCCGCTCCTCCCCGAACAATTCTTCTGAGGAATGTTATATCGTCGCCCCTCTTTTTGACGGATATGTTGTAGTTTTTCGCTCCGTCGATCTCGTTTTCAAGCTCGGTCAATTCATGATAATGCGTTGCGAAAAGCGTCTTTGCGCCAAGCTTTTTCGGGTCGGCGGTGTATTCAAGCACGGCACGGGCGATGCTCATGCCGTCAAATGTTGAGGTTCCTCGACCTATCTCGTCAAAAATCAACAGGCTTTTCTTCGTTGCGTTTTTCAGAATGTTCGCAACCTCGCTCATCTCAACCATGAATGTTGACTGACCCGACGCAAGGTCGTCGCTTGCGCCGACTCTGGTAAAGATGCTGTCAACCAGTCCTATCTGTGCGCTTGAGGCAGGAACAAAGCTGCCGCACTGCGCCATCAGCACGATAAGCGCAACCTGACGCATATATGTCGATTTACCGGCCATGTTCGGTCCGGTAATTATTGCGCAGCGGTTGTTCTTGCAGTCAAGAGCCGTGTCATTCGGCACAAAGGGCGTGTCCTTCATCATTTTTTCAACAACGGGGTGTCTGCCGTCCTTGATGATGATTTCGTCGCCGTCCGTCATTATCGGGCACGAATAGTCGTTCTGCTGAGCGACCTTTGCAAAGGAACAAAGCGCATCGACCGTTGCGACCGCATGGGCAGTTTTTTGAATTCTGTAAAGCTCGTCGGCAACCTTACCTCTGACCTGAACAAAAATTTCATATTCAAGCTTTACGATTCTTTCCTGCGCACCGAGAACCTTTGCCTCAAGATCCTTCAGCTCGCTCGTTATATATCGCTCGCAGTTTGCAAGCGTCTGTTTTCTTATGTATTCCTCGGGAACAAGCTCCTTAAAAGCATTCGGCACCTCAATATAATAGCCGAAGACTCTGTTGTATCCGATTTTTAGCTTCTTGATTCCCGTTTTCTCCTGCTCGGTTTGCTGAATGGCGGCAATATAGCCCTTACCGTTATGCACGATATCTCTCAGCTCATCAAGCTCGGCATTGAAGCCGTCTTTTATCATATCGCCCTCACGAACGGTGAACGGCGGCTCCTCCCGAATCGCCTTGTCGATAAGCTCGGCAACATCGCTCAAAAGGTCGATGCTTCTGCAAGTATCGCCAAGAAGCGCAGATTTGCACTCGGAGATTCCGCTCTTGATATCCGGCAAAAGCCGTATCGCCGCAAGAAGCGAACGAAGCTCTTTTGCGTTGGCGGTTTCGTAAACGATTCTCGCCATCAGCCTTTCCATGTCGCTGACATTTGAAATCGCCTCTATCTCGTTTTCAAGAAGAACGGAATTGTCAAACAGCTCGCCGACGGCGTTGTGTCTCTTGGTAATCTTCGCAAGATTGACCAACGGCTGCTCGATCCAGTTTCTGACAAGGCGCTTGCCCATTGCGGTTTTCGTCTTGTCAAGCACCCAGAGCAGAGTTCCCCTGCGTTCCCTGTTTCGCATCGTTTCGGTCAATTCGAGATTCCTTCGGGAAGAAAAATCAATTTTCATAAACTGATTTTCCGAATAAAAGTCAATCTCCCGAATATTATCAAGACCCGATTTTTGCACCTCGGTCAGGTAATCGATCGTTGCGCCGAGTGCGCAGACCGCTTCGTTGCTTTCCTCGATGCCGAGTTCGGTCAAGCTCTTTTTAAAATGATTGGTTATCACCTGACGGCAGTAATCAACGCCGATCTTCTCCTCGTCAATACTGTCGGCAGTGCATTCAACACGGTTCTTTATAAATTCCCTGATCTTATCGTTCTTTACAACGGCGGAATTGTAGCGGATCTCCGTCGGCATATATCTGCCAAGCTCGTTGACGATCTCGTTTCCGACCGACTTTGATTCAAGCTGAGTCAGGCTCAATTCACCCGTTGAAACATCGGCAAAGCAAACGCCCGCCGCATTGCCGTTGAGCCAAATTGAGCAAAGGAAATTGTTCTTCGACTCGTCAAGCATACTGCTCTCGATGACAGTACCTGGAGTCAGCACACGGATAACATCACGCTTGACTATGCCCTTTGCCGTTGCGGGGTCTTCGGTCTGTTCACAGATGGCAACCTTGTATCCCCTCGAAACGAGCCTTGCAATGTAGGAATCGACGCTGTGAAACGGCACGCCGCACATCGGCGCACGCTCCGCCTGACCGCAATCTCTGCCGGTCAGCACAAGCTCAAGCTCCCTCGACGCAACCTTTGCGTCCTCAAAGAACATCTCGTAGAAGTCACCGAGTCTGAACATAAGAATAGTATCCTGATATTCTTTTTTGATTTCAAGATATTGCTTCATCATCGGCGTCATTTCTGCCATCTGTTTTTCACCTCATTAAGTTAACGCAACACCGCACAGCTGCGGCGCACGCCTTGTTTGCGCAATTTGCGCACCCTAATCGTGCGGCATTGCCTATATTTTATGGGTATAGTTTAAACCATCGTCTAAACTCTAACATCTAAAGTCTAAAGTCTAAAGTCTATCTCAGTGGCAGCCGCCGCATGAACCGCACTCGCCCGAGCAATGATGCTCCTCCTGCGGCTCGCAAGTCTTGGGATCCTCGCCCTGAACGCAGAGCGCAAGAATGCCTGTGATGTGGTTCATCATCTCGTCAACAGCCTGGCGTGCAGCCTCATACTTCTGCATATTCTCGTTTGCCATAACAGCCTGATAAACCTCTGTGAATTCCTTGTCGTATGCGGCAAGCTTCTCCTCGTTTGCGTCGTCCTTGGCAGCCTCATGCTGATATGACATATGGATAAGCTGGATCTTGTTGATAAGGTCGTTGAGATCCGTGTCCGCCTCGTTCGTCTTTCTTGCCTCATGGAATGCAAGATAACGCTCGTCCTGCTGAATTGCTGCGCCGAGCTGTCTTGTGATTTCAATAATGTCCATTGTAAAACTCCTATAAATTTATTTATCTGAAAAACGCCTTTCAGCGTTCATTCAACACTCCTCTGACTATCCATGTCAACGGCTCAGTAACCTTAACCCTGCAAAATTCCCCGATAAGGTTCTTGCCCTCGACCTCCGGAAATTCTATCATGACATTGCCCCCGGTTCTGCCGTTGAGAAATCCCTCCTTGGCATAGCCCTCACAAAGCACCGTATATGTCCTGTCCTTCATCACCGCCGTGCGCGCGGAAGCAATTTTCTCCTGAGCGTCCGTCAGCTCTTTAAACCATTTGCCCTTTTCCTCCCTTGATATCGGGTCGGGCATATCCGCCGCCTTTGTTCCCGGACGGGGCGAAAAAATAAATGTAAACAGTGATGTGAATTTAACCTCTTCGATAAGCGAAACCGTGTCCTTAAACTCCTCGTATGTCTCCCCGGGGAAGCCGACGATTACATCGCTTGTCATCGAAAGTTCGGGCATTACCTGCCTTGCATAGCGTGCAAGCTCAAGATATTTTTCCCTTGTGTAGCCTCGATTCATCGCCTTGAGCACTCTATCGTTTCCGCTCTGGAACGGAAGATGCAGATGCTTTGCAACCTTGTCGCAGGAAGCCATAGTGTCAAGAAGCTCCTTTGTGCAGTCCTTCGGATGCGAGGTCATAAATCTGATTATAAAATCACCCGGCAAATCATTGATCTGTCGAAGAAGCTTTGAAAAATTGATGTCTCCGTCAAGATTTTTGCCGTAGGAATTGACATTTTGACCGAGCAAAGTTATATCCTTGCAGCCCGATGCGATAAGCTCTTTTGCTTCCTTGATAACATCCTCCGGTTCACGGCTGCGCTCACGACCTCTGACATAGGGAACTATGCAATAGCTGCAAAAATTGTTGCAGCCGTACATAATAGGCAGCCAGCCCTTTATATTGCCGTCGCGCCTTACAGGAAGATTCTCCGCAATAACTCCCGCCTCATCGGGGCACTCATAGACCTTTTTGCCCGAGCAAAGCGCACGGTAAATCAGCTCGGGAATTCGGTGAATAACATGAGTTCCGAAAACGAGATCTACAAACGGATAGCTTTTTCGTATTTTATCAACAACTCTTTTTTGCTGCATCATACAGCCGCAAAGTGCGATTATCAAATTCGGATTGGTCTTTTTCAGTCTCTTGATTGCGCCGACATTGCCGTAAATTCGATCCTCGGCGTGTTCACGAACCGCACAGGTGTTGTACAGAATCAGATCTGCCTTTTCAACATCATCGGTAAAGCCGTAGCCGAGCGATTCAAGAATTCCCTTGATGCGCTCCCCGTCGGAAACATTGCCCTGACAGCCATAGGTATGCACAAACGCAAGCGGCCGTGACGGTTCAAATCTTGAGGTCAAAACCGTTCTGACCAGCTCCGCATATTCACGCTGTTTCTCCATTTCTGCGGGCGAAACTTTTATAATCTTTTTCATTGTGCCTTCACTCAAAGGGCACACCTCTCTTTTTAACTTTTTAACTATATAATTATATAATAAAAGAACGGTTATTTCAAGCTTTTTGGTGTAATTTCTTTTGCAAAGCAAGTCAACCTGCTTATATAATGTCAATGTCAACCTGCTTATATAATGTCAATGCGTATTGACTTTACGCATTATGCGATGTTACGGGAGTTTGACAGTTAGGAGAGGGAAAAAAGCGGGTGAAGCCTTACAGGGCTT
>CAVJIV010000015.1:0-61259 GCA_963649715.1 bacterium
TCTTTGTAAATGACAAAATCCCCGGACTATCACATAAGTGGTAATCCGGGGATAAAAAAGACTGTACCATAGCTCAAAGCAAGCCATGATACAGCCTCAATTATTGCTTATTGATTACTTGCGATCTCTTCTTCCGCCTCTCGGACCGCCTCTGCGGCGGTCACCCGACGGGCGTCTCGGAGCATCGGAAATTTCATTTTCCGGAACAAGACCTTCAACCTCGATAAGTGCCTCACGGCGTGAAAGGTTTACCCTGCCCTGATCATCGATCTCGCGAACCTTAACGATAACCTCGTCGCCTACATTGACAACATCCGTTACCTTGTCAACTCTCTTGACATCAAGATGGCTGATGTGAACAAGACCCTCCTTGCCCGGAGCAATCTCAACGAATGCGCCGAAGTCCATGATTCTTGTTACAACGCCCTTATATATAGCGCCGACCTCGGGGTCGTTTGCGATAGTCTCGATCATGAAGATTGCACGCTTTGCATTCTCAATATCCTGAGAGCAAACAAATACGCTGCCGTCCTCCTCAACATCGACCTTACAATCGCACTCTGCGCAGATCTTCTGAATAACCTTGCCCTGCTTACCGATAACTTCGGCAATCTTGTCAACCGGAACCTTGGTCGAGAGCATCTTGGGAGCATACTTTGAAAGCTCTTGTCTCGGCTCTGAGATAACCGGAAGCATTATCTCGTCAAGGATATACATACGAGCCTTATAGGTCTTTTCAAGAGCCTCCTTTATGATCTCCGGCGTAAGTCCGTGAACCTTAAGATCCATCTGAATGGCAGTGATACCCTTCTTTGTACCTGCAACCTTGAAGTCCATATCGCCGAAAAAGTCCTCAAGACCCTGAATATCGACCATTGTCATAAAGCGGTCACCCTCGGTGATAAGTCCGCAGGAAATGCCGGCAACAGGAGCCTTGATCGGAACACCGGCTGCCATAAGTGAAAGGGTTGAGCCGCAGATCGAGCCCTGCGAGGTCGAGCCGTTCGAGGAAAGAACCTCGGAAACGACACGGATGCAGTACGGGAACTCTTCAACCGACGGAATAACCGGAAGGAGCGCTCTTTCCGCAAGTGCACCGTGACCGATTTCACGGCGTCCCGGTCCTCTGCTCGGACGAGTCTCGCCGACCGAATATGACGGGAAATTGTAGTGGTGAATATATCTCTTTTCAGTCTCGTTGTCGATGCCGTCAAGCATCTGAACATCGCTCATGGGACCGAGTGTTGTTATTGAAAGGCACTGAGTCTGACCTCTGGTGAACATACCGGAGCCGTGAACACGGCTGAGAAGGTCAACCTCTGCGTTAAGCGGACGGATCTCGTCGATTCCACGGCCGTCAACACGCTTGCCCTCGTCAAGAAGCCAACGACGAACGATGAACTTCTGAAGCTTATACATACAATCGTCGATCTTAGCGATATCATCGGGATAGACCTCGTCGAACTTCTCATGAACAGCGGCATAGATCGGACGAAGAGCCTCATCACGGATTCTCTTATCATCCGTGTCAAGCGCAACCTTAACATCGTCAATTGCAAATTCCTTGATAGCCTCAAACATCTCGGGAGCCGGATCATTTGACGGGAAGTCGATCTTCTCCTTGCCGACCTCGGCACGGATACCCTCGATGAACTTAACGACCTCCTGATTTACCTTGTGAGCATACATAATTCCGTCGAACATATCCTCATTGGATACTTCATTTGCGCCCGCCTCGATCATAGCAACAAGATCCTTGGTGGAAGCAACGGTAACTGCCATCTGAGAAACCTTTCTCTGCTCCTCGGTCGGGTTGATGACATACTCGCCGTCAATAAGACCTACGGAAACACCTGAGATCGGGCCGTCCCACGGAATAGCGGAAATTGAAATAGCAACCGAAACACCGATCATTGCGGTGATTTCAGGCGAACAATCGGGATCAACGGACATAACCGTTGCAACAACGCCTACATCGTTACGCATATCCTTCGGGAAAAGCGGACGAATCGGACGGTCGATAACACGGGAAGCGAGCGTCGCCTTCTCCGACGCCTTACCCTCACGACGCTGGAAAGAGCCGGGAATACGGCCTACGGAATAAAGCTTCTCCTCAAAATCAACCGAAAGTGGGAAGAAGTCAACGCCCTCTCTGGGCTTGTCGGACATTGTTGCAGTACAAAGAACCTCCGTCTCGCCGTAACGGATAAGACATGAGCCGCCTGCGAGCTGAGCCATTTTACCTGTCTCGACTACGAGCGGGCGTCCTGCAAGAGTTGTTTCAAATTTTTTGAAATCCTTGAAAAACATTTTTTATACCTCTCTGTAAAATTTTATTTCTACGCCGGGCAAGGATTTAGCAATAAATCCGCAGCTTGAATTTCAAGCGGTCGATTCACTGCTAAAACCGATAAGCTGCCCGACAAATAGATGCATTTTAAAATCGACGCAGAGGCAGACAGTAAAAGAAATGCTGTCTGCCTCATAATGCCGAAATTATTTACGAATGCCAAGTCTTGCGATAATAGCACGATATCTTTCGATATCAACCTTCTGCAAATATGCAAGAAGATTACGCCTGTGACCAACCATCTTAAGAAGACCTCTTCTTGAGTGATGATCCTTCTTGTGAGTCTTGAGATGCTCTGTAAGGTCGTTGATTCTCTTTGTAAGAACAGCGATCTGAACCTCCGGTGAACCGGTGTCACCCTCGTGAAGAGCATACTCGGCCATGATAGCCTGCTTCTCTGCCTGTGTCATAAAATTCACCTCATTAAATTATTATTTTGCGCCGACCTCCCAGGTTACGGCAGGTGAACACCGCATGGCGGTAAAACCCGTAATCCGAGAAAGCGGAAACACAACACGAGTATTATATCACCAAAAATTCGGTTTGTAAAGTGTTTTTGGAAAATTTCCTATATAAGCTCCCCTGCCGCCTTTTTCTTGAGTATTTCAACCAGCTCATATGTCGTTCTGCAATCATCCAATGCACGGTGAGACGCACCGTTTATACCAAAACGCTCCTTTAAAAACGAAAGCTTATGGCTCTTCAATTCCGGAAGAATTTCCTTTGAAAAAAGCAGCGAATCCAAGGTTTTGTTGCACGGCTTTTCACCGAAATACAGCAATGAGTTCCAGGAGATGAACCTCATATCAAAGCCGATATTGTGACCGACGATCGGCATATTGCCGACAAAATCAAAAAGACGGCAAAGCACCGAGGATATATCCTCGGCCTCTGTGAGCATTTGATTGTCGATTCCCGTAAGCCCGTAAATAAAAGGGCTGATTGTTTTATCGGTATGAACCAGACTGGAAAACTCGTCGGTTATTTTATCATCATTGACCTTTACGGCGGAAATTTCTATTATATCCTCGGTCTTGCAGTTCAAGCCCGTGGTTTCGATATCGACAACGACAAAATCGCATGTATTCAAAAAATCCTGTGTTACCTTCATTCTAACATCCCTTGATATTGTAATTACTTTATGGATATAATAATATCATATAAATATTTTCATTGCAACTCTTTACTTATAATTTTACTTGTGTTAGAATACCTCTGCCGGAGGTGACGAAAATGTTTTTAAAAAAGAAAGAAAAAACACCGAAAATCTATAAAATAGATGAGCTTAAATTTTTGACAGATGAAGCCAAGGAGGCTTTCAGGGTTCTTGAAATTGAGGATACATCTCAGCTTATCGGCAAAGAGGGCGACAGCTTCTATCTCGACTACTGCGTTGAAAGCGGCGATGTTGCCGACAAGGTTATTCTCTATGAGATGAGAACCGCCGTTTATTTTGCCAATACTCCCAAGCCGGACGAAAAAAAGCTGCGCTGGTGGTATTGGAAGGACAGCAATACCGAAAAAGAGGACATACTTGAAAATGACGAATAACAGCAAATACACTTCAACAAAAATAGCCTGCTACACCGGATATTTTGTGCAGGCAATCATCAACAACCTTGCCTCGCTTTTTTATGTTATTTTTCAGGACGAATTCAGACTGAACTATTCGCAGATAAGCTGGCTGATACTCATCAACTTTGTTTCACAGATATTTATTGACTTTGCGTCGGTAAAAATAATCGCAAGGGTCGGATACCGTGTGTCGATTATTTTTGCCCATGTTTTTGCGGCTGCCGGTCTTATCCTTCTCGGAATACTTCCGAGGGCGTTGGCCAATCATTATGCCGGTCTGGTGATTCCGATAATCATTTATGCAATCGGCTCAGGACTTATCGAGGTTCTTATAAGCCCTATCATTGAGGGCTTGCCGCTCAATAACAAATCCGGTGAAATGGCACTGCTTCATTCGTTCTATTGCTGGGGTCAGGCTTCGGTCGTGCTGATTACGACATTCGCCGTCAAATTTATCGGCACGGGAAACTGGATCTACCTGCCGATGCTTTGGGCAATCATTCCGATAATCAATCTGTTTGCCTTTATTAAGGTTCCGATCGTTCCGCCCGTTCCGGAGGGCGAAGACGAAATGAAAATAACGGAGCTTTTCAGAGAGCCGACTTTTATTGTATGCGCACTGCTCATGCTCTGCGCCGGCGCAAGCGAAATTGCTATGGCGCAGTGGGCGTCAACATTTGCAGAAAAAAGTCTCGGCGTCAGCAAGTTCACGGGCGACCTGCTCGGTCCGTGCCTGTTTGCGGTGCTTATGGGTTCCGGCAGAGTGCTTTACGGCTCGCTCGGCGATCGACTTAACCTTCGCCGTGTGCTGAGCTTTTGTGCAGGGCTTTGCATTGCCAGCTATCTTATGACCTCGCTTGTCCCCGTTCCGCTCGTTTCGCTCATCGGCTGCGGTCTTTGCGGTCTTTCGGCTTCAACAATGTGGCCGGGAATTTTCAGCCTTGCAGCAAAGGTTTTCCCAAAGGGCGGTACTGCAATGTTCGCAATGCTTGCAATGTTCGGCGATTTCGGCTGTGCATTCGGTCCGTGGATAACGGGAATTCTTTCCGACACGGCTCAGGCAAGCCCGTCAATCACAATGGATCCTCTGAAATTCGGTCTAATCTTCTGCATCGCTTTTCCGATTCTGATGATAATTCTTTTGAACTTCACGAAGTCAATGAAAAAAGTAAAATAAGCAAATGGGTTGAATGTATTAAGCGTACATCCAACCCATTTTTACAGGCACGGCACGATGAATTGCTCACCGTGCCGTGTTGTTTTATTTGATTTCACTGAAGCTCGTTATCAAACCGACCGAATATCTGAGAATATTCAATGCGTCGTTTGAATTGATTATTTTGTCCGCATTGACATCCGCACGCTTAGCTTCATCACCCTGAAGCTGAATAAGGCTAACAGAATGCTGCAAGACACGCAATGCATCGACTGAGTTTATCACACCGTCGGCATTAACATCGCCGAGTTCGGCGTTAACCTCCTGAACAATAGCAAATCTGCCGAGATGATCCGTTGTGAACGTTGCGTAACCGCCGTAAATCGTGGTGTCAAGCTTTACAACCTTTCCGTTGCTCATATCAATGCTGCAAACATAGCTATCATAAAAGTCAAAATTTTCGGGAACAGGAATACTTACAGTCACAGAACCGTTAGGCTGAACCTTAACACTGTTCTTTTTAACCGAAATGTCATATACCTTTGCTTTTACCTCGCCGAATTTCATGTTTACAAGATTAAGCGCATTGATATCGCTGACCTCGTTCGTCTCAAGCTTGACGTTCAAATCAAATTGACTTTCAAAATATAATCTAATACCAGTTTTTACATCCGAGAGCATCTTATCATTTTTTACATTACTACTTTTAACTATATTGGGATAGTCTAAATACTTGGAATAAGACCAAATTGAACCATCTTTTCTAGTAAAAACAACAAAACTGTCTTCTATGCCCTCTTTGAAGTCAACAACATCAGACATAATCTTTACAGGTTTTCTCGATTCGAGATAAATAAGACCTTCAATAGTTATTAACCTATCATAAACAGATGTATAAAGATTATTATCGTTATCCAAATAATAATATGATCCCATTTTCTTTACATTAGTTAGAGCTGGAATATTTTCCTTATCCTCTTGAATCTTTGAAATAAAATAAACTTCTCCCTGATTGGTGAGGAGCTCTGAATCATATTCTATTGTATTAAACGTTTTCACATCATCACAAATCTTTATATACTCATTATTTTCAGTCTTTTTCCATACAATGCCCTCAGCATCAATATAATAATATGCACCATCAAATAATGTTATATTATTACAAACTGTGTCTAAAACCATATTATTTGTTTCCACAATACAATTATTGTTACACTCAGAAGAAGTGCGTACATAATATGTCTTTCCAGATTTAATATAATAGCAGTAATCTCTATACTCACAATTTATAAATCCGTCTACGCCTGAATCAATTTTCACTATCGTGACAGATCTTTCTTCTATATCGAGATCATTATCTATGAGAACATCATCATAACACCGATAAAGATCTCCACTCTTTGTCAATAGAAACATACCACAAATGTCCTTGACATTAGAAGTAACATAATTGTATTCATACAAGCTCCAACAATTTCCATTTGTATCCAAAGCCAATCCTGCACCAGCATGTCCAGAAGTAGAAGTAATCTTTTGAATATCTGTTCCTATTTCTTTACTATAATCGCCATAGTGACAGGACATCCAAAGCGTGTTGTCATCCGTAAGATAATATATTCCGCTATAAATACCATATTTGCATGAATAAAAGTTATTCATAAGAATCTTTTTATTTGTAGCAATTTTATGTGCTTTACCATAAGCCAGCTGAAAAACATCACCATTTAAATCATTGTAAAATCTTGTAGACACGATCTCTGGAATACTATCTGATATTCCCCATGTTGGTTCATCATAAGTTATTACACGTACAACAAATGCTTTTGAAACATCATTACATTTTGCTGTAATCGTAACTTCGCCCCAACTCTCCGCTACAAGTCTACCTTCATCTGATACCGAAACAATTTTCGGATTTGAGGAAGAATATCTGATTGGGTTATCGTTGACACCAAAAAAAAGTCTTCCTAAATACATTATAGATTTTGACGCAGACAACAAAATTGAAATATCACTATATTTTTGCAGTCTAAATATATCGTTTAAAGGAGCATAACAGCCAACACAATTAAACCAAATCGCATTTTCCGCATATTCAAGGCCCGAAACATCGCTTACACCGTAAAGGCCTATATCGCCATAATAGTTCTCCATTTCATCAACGGATATAATTCCATCGCCGTTTGAATCAACGCCGTTTTTGATAAGCGAATTGAAGAGAATCGGGTCGTTGAAATTGATATACTGTTCATCACCGCTTGAAATACCGATTGTTACAGCTGCGGAATGTCCGCCGGTTTTGATTGTAACAGTCTGTGCGCCGACCTGATTGGCTTTATAGCCGCTTGCGGAATAATTGCTTCCCACGCTTTCCCACTCAAAATTCTCTGTCAGCTTGTACACCTCGATAGCCGAAGAAAGCGGAGTTCCGGAATTGATGATCGGGCTTTTGAATTTGACCTTTACGCTATCCGAATTGTAAGGAATAGAATTTTCTGCCGCCCACGATTGCGCATATGACCCTTCGGTGCAAACAACAAATCCGGGACAGTTATCGCTGCCTATGTAGATTACGCTGTCGGGAATAACAACGCACTCGCCGTAAAGCGCACTTTTGCAAATATATTTCGTTCCGTTTTTAACCGATGTGCCCTTATTCATTTCAACAAGATAATTGCCGATGTAAAGCCCGCCGTTCTCCCAATTGGAAGAATTGCTGTAAAAATCGGTTTCATGAATATCATATTGGTTAAAATAAACTCCGTCGCAAATATCGAAACTATCGGCAAATTTAAAGCAATTCAAGCTCGGTATTTCACCGGCAAAACCGTCGTTAATAACAACATGATTCACCCAATAAACATTTTTCACAATATCAAAATTCAACGGGTGAGTTCCATCATTTTTTGCGCTTGGGGAAAGTGTTATCGTTCCCGTCTCATAATCGGCAGTGATATCACAATACATATCTCCAATCACACCAAGGCTATAGGCTGCCAAATCAATTTCTTTAATGTCATCAATCTTGAAGCCATACGAGGTATTACTTCCATCGGTTTCAAGAACCAATGTGAAGCCGTTGCTGCTCAAATATATTGTTTCGCCGGATAATTCCGTTCCGGTATATTTGTAAAGCGGCTTTCCGTCTCCGTCATAAATATAGATAAAGTCACAGTCTTGCTCAAGCTCTGTTTTTTCCGAAAACCTGATTGCAAGAGCCGTCGTATCTTCTTTTCCCTTATAAGTCCAAACCTGTTTTTCGTTATCGGCATACGGGTGCTCCGATTCCGGCAAGCTATCGGCAGCAAAAGCCGACATGGGCAGTATTGACACCATCATAAGAATTGCCAGAACCAATGAAATAAGTTTCTTTTCCATTTGTTTTCCTCCTTAATGTAAGTTGTTTATATACTCTGTTTTCTCCTCATCAAGCTCGATGTTCGGCTTCTCCTCTATCTTCCATGCAAGAGAATCCGTTTCGTCAAGAGTTTGACGGATCATAATCGGAATTTCTTTGATTGCTCTCACGCACACCTCCCTGCTGCGAACATCTCCGTTTTCTTCGGATTTTTCAATCGACTCCCGGAGAAGATTGTAATAATCCGTATATTCAAAAGCGTTAAATTTAGCCACGCTGATAGCCTTTTTCTTAAATTCAATCATGCTGTCGTATTTTCCGTAAGCCTCGGCGACCCTCGCCTGTGCGTCATAAGCCATTGCGACATTTTTGTTATGTGAAAGAATATTATACGCCGCCTTTGAGATGTCCTGCGCCGTCGTTGAATTCTTGAGAATTTCAATCTGAATTTCCGTATTCTTATCATACATCTTGTAGGACTGCTCCGAATAGCCGAATGTGTAAAGACAGAGTGCAATGCAGAAATACATACAAACAATAGCCTTGACCGCCGAGAAGAAGCAGAATGTGCGCTTCCACGGCTTTTTAATAATAATATCCTTTTTCTTATCGAAGCTCATCGCCGTAATGAGAATAAAGAAAATCACAAGATATTGCAAATCGAAATCCAACATACAGTGCATGGAAATTGCCGCAATAACAAATTTATATGTAACAGGCGTTCTTTTTGAGATAAGATTCTTTATTACGGATGCAATGAACATCGCGCCCGGAATTATGCCCGTGTCGACAAAAATCTGGAGAAAATCATTGTGAATATACCTGACGATATATCTTCCGGTCTGGAACTCAGACTGATAATAATAATATCCGAGATAGCCGAGTCCGAACGGCTTTTTTATAATAACAGGCAAGGCGTCCTTAAAATAAAGCAGTCTGCCCAAAAAGCTGCTCTGCGCCAGCGATGTTGAAAGGAATCTTGTTGCAACGCCGGTCTTGCCGGATATCAACGCCGCACCGACAACAATTCCGAGAATTATCAGGAATGACGGAATCGCATATTTCCTCGTTTCTTTTTTGTAAACGCATATAGCCGCCACGAACAAAACCGTGAGCACAAAAACGGTTCGGCTGCCGCTGAGAAATATTCCGGCAATAAGAGCGATAAGGGTGGCGATATTTATCACACTCAGCTTCCTGTTGAGAAGCAGAATTATTATTCCGACAAGCAGAAAAATCGCAAACGCATTTGCGTACTGGAACAGACCGGTCATTCTGCCGCCGTTATAAAAATAGTATCTGAAGGTATACCACGGCTTCAGCACGGCGGAAATTACGGTCATTATCGCTCCGGAATAGGGAATACAGTCAAGAAAGCCCGATTTTCTTTCATCGTCATACTGACAGACTATTAGATAGAACGGAACTATCGGCATGAATTTCAAAACACCGAAAAAAGCCTCATAGCTGTCTATTGCCCAAAAGCAGGATAATGTGTAGCCGAAAGCAATAACAAGTAGCGTTACGGATGTCAAATTGATTGGCAAAAGGAGCTTCCTGTTTTTGTAGTATTTTGCGATCAGAACTACGGCGAAAACAGCCGAACAAAGACAGCCGAGCCAGTCAAAATACAAGCCGATAAAAAACGGCGAAACAAGCAAAAACCAATCCGCAAATGTCGTTTCCGAAAGGCGGAATTCATTTTTTAAGTTCAATTTCAAATTCAATTTCTTTTCCATTAGCTGCCCTCTCAATTTGTGCGGTGTTTTCTTTAAGGTTTGCGCCCCAATTTGTGAGGTGATGCCTTAATATAAAAAAGCATATTGACACCCGTCAAAGGATATCAATATGCATGGATTTTATTGCTTTTTATTTTCCCTCGACCGCAACATATTCTATCACTTTGGTTTTGATTTGTCTACAAAAAATTGCAAATTTTAATCAAATCTTAAGAATTTAAACTGTTGCGTAAACGGGAATTTTTCGGCGATGGTTTTTCGTCATTCAAAGTCGGTTTTTCATCGCTTTTGAAAGTGCGATCGAAACCGCAGAGCCGATAACGGTGCAGGCGATCCACTCGACAACGGCATTGATCGTTATCAGTGCGGAAAGAACCGCAAGCACGCTGTCGCCAAAGCTACGGATATAATCCGTGTTATAGAAAAGAAGCAGCAAAAATCCGACAAACAAAACAGTGTTTATAAATCCGCCGCCAAACGAGGTTATTGCCGTTCCGACATTGGTGTGTTTACCTGCGAAGCATTTGTAGATCAAGCCGCAGAACAAACCCATCAGGACTCTGGGAACGAGGCACATTATTGCGGTATAAAACGGATTTATTCCGAAAAGCGCAGTTCCGAAGGCATCCATGCCAAAGCACTGGATAAAGCTCGTTATTCCGAACATCAGTCCGAGAACGGCGCCGACCGCAGGACCGCCGATAATTGCGCCGACAACGACCGGGATCGTAATGAATGTTATCGAAACAACTCCGACTTTCAAATACCCGAGCGGAGTGAAAGCCATTACAAATATCAGCGCCGTGAGCACCGCAGTCAAAGTAAGCTTGTAGATTTTTTCCTTGTTTGTAGCTGCCATTGTGTAGTCTCCTATCAGAAATTATTTTTTTGTCCTAATGAAAAGCGTATTTTTTATAAGCTTAACCGCATCCTTGAAATCCCTGCGGCAAAAAACGATATCGACCGTACAGGTAATCGCCAAAACCACAGCTCCGACAACGCAGGCATAAAGCGTCCAGCTGAGATAGTTCTTCGTTCCGAACGACGGGATAAAATGTACAACCGCTGCGGAAAGCACCACCGTCAGAATCGAAAGTGCCATTCGCCTGAAGAAAAGCTTCACGCTTCTGTTCAGAATGTTTTTCGAGAGATAGAAAACATACTGAACGGTTCTGAAGGTCATTGCGGCAAGCGTGCCTATCGCAACTCCGACAATTCCGAGAAAATAAACGAGAGCTGCGGAAATCACTATGTTCAGCCCGGCTTCGGCAAACGCACCGTTGCGGGTTTGCTTGTAATGCCCAGCGGCATAGACGACGCTGTGGTACGGTATTCTTATCGAATACATCGCATTTGCAAGCACAAGAATGTATCCGAAAGCAGGTCTAATATAATTCGCGTCCGTAACGCCCTTCATATAAACGCTCATGAACGGCACTATCAAAAGTCCGGCGCAGGTAAAAAGCACCGTCACAAGATTAAATGACACGAACTCGTAAAGATTGAACTTTTGATTAAGATTTTTATATTCTTTTTTTGCGATCATATCGCCGAGAGCCGCTTCAACGCCCGCCGAAAGGCTGGAGGCAACCCTCATTATGCCATTCACGACGGAATAATACACCGTGTAGACCGAAACCTCTGCAAGAGCGAATGACGCCGAAAGCTTTGAAAAAACCGTCAGAATCACAACATCGGTATTGAGGTTGACAAAATACGCTATGTGATGTCCGAGTCCGTCCCACCGCTGCGCAACGGCGTCGTTATCGGGCTTCGCCTTGCGGTCGATTCGGTATCTCTTGCGCACATAAATATTCAAAGCGAGCGGCCGTAAAACATATATCAGCGAAGTCGCAAGCTTGAGCACATGGATCGACGCACCGAAATTGATGAAAACAACGACCATGACGGCATTGAGAATTATTGTTCCGATCTGCAAAAAGGAGGTTATATATCTTCTTTGATCCGCTTGAACAAGGACGGTATAGGTCATGCCGAAATAATACTGCGCAAAGGTGCTCAGTCCGATTATTACGACCAGCGAGGCGGTGAACGCCCAATCAAAATTTTTGTTGACCAGCGTCGGAAAAAGCGCCGCCAGAACGACCATATATCCCGCAAAGACATATGCGATTTTACGGAAGAAATTTTCCGTTGCTCTTATTATTCCGCTCATTGCCGCATTATTTTTTTCGGCAAGCGGCTTGTAAAGCGCAGCTCTTATAACTCCGCCCACGCCCGCCTCGACCAAGGCGATATAGCTGAGAAACTGCGATATCGAAGCGGTCAGCGCATTAACCTCCGAGCCGTATGTGCCAATAATAAGCCTTGGCACGATAAAGCCGCAAATTACCGTCACGAACTCAAGCAGCAGCGATGCCGCTGAATTAAGCAGTGCCTTTTTGCTCCGCAAGTGCGCCGCCTCCCCTTTCGATTTTTTATAGCTTCAATCCGCAATTTATCGGATATTCGTTGTCCTTTTCCGTTATGCTGCCGTCGCCGTCGGTGTCCGCAGCCCTTTTGAAGCTCTCATCAAGGCTGAGCATACCTGCCACCGCAGCGTTTATCACGACCGCATCCGTACCGTCGGCAATTCCGTCGCCGTTGACATCGCCCTTGATAACTATCGTGTATCTTTTCACGAGCACATCGTCCTCGGTGTAAAGCAGCACCTGTCCGCCCGTGCTCACACTGTCGTATTTAAAATAGCCGCCGTTCGTCGCCTCAAGGTAAAGATTAAGATTTACGGTTTTCTGCGGAAGTCCGGTTATAAAGCCGTCGGAGACAAAGACCTTGTTAAGCTCTGTCGAAACAAGCTCGGGCAGCTCCCTTTCCGGCAGATCCTTGTAGGAAAGGCTGATTCCGCCCGTATTTGAAAGAACCGAGGCAACAAAAACTCTGTTTGAGCTGACGGTCATATCCGCCGACTGGCTGTTTGCGCAGGGATTGCTTCCGAGCTGCTTCCATTCGCCGCTGTCGAGGTAAAGGATCTGACTGTCCTCGCCAGAGGATATAAGCGAAACGCAAACCGTGCCGTTGTCGGAAATATCCATTGTAGCTCCGAGGAAATTCGTGATAGTCGTCGGCACTTCATACTGAGTGACATTTGAATTTTCGTCAACCTTAACAATAATCGGAATTTTACTCGATGCGGCGGATATCATCCAGTATTCGCCGTTATATCCGATGCTTCGATGAAGATTGGATGTAGCAAGCGGATTCGGAACTTCGATATTATCCCACTGACCTGAGGTCAGGCTGTATCTTTTGATCTGCGTGTATTGTACCGAGCTGAAAGTAAAGTTGCAATAGGTCACATAGATATAATCGCCGACCGCACCGAGGCTCGGATTTGCAAAATAGTCGGTTTCCAGCGTCGAATCAACCTCCGAAACACCGCTTGAAGTGATTTTCTTTATAACAAGCTTTGCGCCGTTAACCGTCCAGGCTGCATAGAACCCGGAATCGCCTGAAAAAAGCTGTAGATCATTCGGATAAGAAACGCTCGTATCGGTATAAACGGTGCTCCATTTGCTTCCGTCATATTTTGCAATCTGCGGATTTCCCGACTTGTTGCAATACAAAACATACGGAACTCCGTCGCAGACCTTCATCGTCATGCTGTTTGTGTCCGAGAAGGAGTCGCCGAGTGCCGTCCATGACGAGCCGTCGTATTTAAACACCTTATAAACAAAGCTCCAGTTTTCCCTGCCCATAATGCAGGCGTAAACATTGCCCTCTTCGTCTGAATCTACGCTTATGCCGGTTGCGTCGAGCGCAATATCGTTTGCGATAACATCCCAAAGTCCGAGCGAGGAATAATCGGGAAATTCAACATGGAAGCTGATTTGCGACGAATCCTCGTTATATGCAACATCGGATATTACAATTCCGCTGTTTGAGCCGTCGGAATAGAATATCGTTCCGTCGCCGATCCCTGCGCTGAAATCGGACGAGCCGAAGCCGGTTCTGCTGTCGCTCGGGTCAAGAGCCGCCTTGAAAAGGTCGCCCTCGCTCGCCGTTGCGCTTGTTTCGCCCGGTCTGAAAACATAAAGGTAATCCTGTCCCTGCGCATTGGTCTGATTGGGAACGGATTTATTGACCCTGTATATCAGCAAACCCGATGACGGTATCTTGGTTTCAAAGCCCAAATTGGAGAATGCGTCCGTCTTTTTCTTTCTGTACTCGAGCATAAAGCTCTCCGTTCCGGACATCGGCGTCTTTATTTCATAAAGAATCGTGTCGGAATCGGGGTCGCTGACCGGGTCGAGCGTATATGTTCCGCTCTGAGTTATCTGCTTCATAGGAATCCAGCCCATCTTATATCGCTGATAGGACAGCGGATACTGCTGAAAAAAGCTGTTCGACGCCATGATATCCCATGTTCCGACAGGGTCGCCCGATGCGCCGTTGAGACGGTAAAGATCGGGCAAGCCGACGCTGTGCAAAAACTCGTGCGAAACAACGCCCTGACTTGAGGAAACCGCACCCGTCAGCGTGTAGGAATCGATTATATTGTAATTGCCGATATAATACTTGTTGTTTATCATTGTCGTCACGGGAGAAACGCTTTTATGCGGCCAGAGGAAATCCGAGCCGCTTGTGCTTCTTCCCTGAATGATAATCGTCGTGTTATCTATTGACTGAGAGTATCGGTTGTCAAGCTTGTCGGACGGCAGCTTGAGCTTGCCGGAATTGAACGCGGCGATGACCTCCTGCAAAACGGTCGTATCGTCGCTGTTTTCGTGAGAAGCCGAAAGCGTATAAGGAACAATCGTACCCGAATCAAGCTGAGGAAAGACATTGTTGACATTGAGCTTTCCTCTTGATATCGTTGAAATATACTTCTTGAAGGAAAAGTCGATGCTCACCCCGGTATAGAGATTTGTCGTATCGTTATAGGTCATTACGATTTTCTGAGAATTATCCGCAATGTCCGTAGCCGTATCCTCCGGGAACTTGACAAACACAACAAGGTTTGCCATTGTTTCGACCGAATCGGTCTGCGCCGAAGTCGGAAAAGCTGCCGAGGTTATTATGAGTATAACCGAAAGTAACAAGCCTGCGAATGAACGAATGGTTTTCATAGCATCACCGTCCTGACTTTTTTATTATTATACCATTAAATCCTCGCTTTGTCATTAGATAATTAAAACAAAAGCCGCTTTTATAACAGGATTATTCTGCGTTCTATTACAAAGCTCGGCATTAAATCATCACATTTTCTTGATTATTTGTCCGCTGACGAAAAATTTGCTTTGTAAAAGGGTGCATAACCGGGCTGAAATCCGTTGTTTTTTATCGCCGTTTTTGCTGATTCAAAAAAAAAAAAAAAAAAAAAAAAAAAAAAAAAAAAAAAAAAATAGAGAAAAACTGAGCAAAATCGAACAAAAACGGGATTTTTTGATTGACAAATATTCATTTTCGATGTTATAATTTACTACATTGATTTTTGTTTTAAAGGGGTGTATTGCTTGATGGCTGATTTTGCGGAAACACTGTCATCTGTTATAGAATGTAACCATCTTTATTCGACCACCGTTGCGACAGCCGGAGGGATTGACCGTACAAGCGTCAGCAAGGTAATCAAAAGGGAACGAAGCTTTTCCCTGCACACATTCAAGCGTATTCTTGAAAATCTCAACATTCCGACGAAGGATCGCAATCTTCTTTTTCATAGCTATATTGAAGAAAAATACGGCTATGAAAAATATCTTAAGCATTTGAATCTGTTCAAAATTTTCTCAAGCCTTGACGCCACGGCAGTCAATGAAAACACAAAATTAAAAACCATCAAAATTGAGCTTGATGACTCGGTTCTTGAGCTTAACTCCAAGACCGAAATCATCAATATTATGCTCCAAATCATTTCTCTTGAGGTTGACAAGGGCAAGGACGGCAGGGTCTATACAAACGCTCCCTCGGAAACGATCAGCGAGATAATGCGTTCTTTTCCGGATAAACCGATAGATTTTAAATACATCATTAACAACTTCCTCCACGAAAAGGACAAGTTCGCTACCTTTTCTAATGTGCTCCACCTTATGCGCAGCGGATACAACTGCAACTATCAACCATCTATAATACAGCAGTCCCATCTCAATCTCATTTTTCCTTACTATGTTATAACAAGCAAATATCTTCTTGTGTTTGATAGCTATAACACCATGGGACTTCTCAATTCCGACAAGATTGTTGTAAAAAAATATACAGAGGCTTTTTTGACAAATTTTGAAAGTACAATGCCGTATATCAATAGTATGGAAGATATATTGGATTTTAAAGAGGATCATTTAAAAACTTTTTCCAAAGGTTTTTCAAAAGCAAGCTTTTTACATAGTATCGGCTGCATTATAACCCCTTATTTGGATCTTGATATGTGGGATCAAATTGCCAAGCCGGATGTTCCCAATCGCAATTTTCTCAGAGACACAACCTATCAATATTATCAGCAAACTTATGCTATCATCAATTATAATCTTTGTTCGATTTCAAGCAAGGAAAGCCTTATCGATTTTGTTGATAACGGAATCGTCTTATCCATGCCGAAAGAATTCGCATATCCTCTCAACAAGGAGAATCGAGTAAAAGCTCTCCAAAACTTATACGATTTTTTCAGCAATTCGCCAAATGTATTCTTTTATTTGTTTGACAATTCAAAACTGAATCTGGATAATTCCTTTGACTGTGAGGTTTACGAAAGTCCGTTGAATACCTCTCACCTCATAATATCTATCATCTCCAAAAGCCGCAAGCAAACATACTGCGGCAACCTTAATTTTCGTTCTGACGATCCCGAAACGGTAAGTGAATTTTCAGATCTTTTGGATTGCTTTGTCCTTTCGGAATACTGCTACTCCAGGGAAAAATCGCTTGAAATTCTCAAAGAAGAGATTCTCAGGTGTCAAATGCTGCCCGACTGAGCAGCACTCAGGAACCGACGCTTTATGCGTTCGGTTCTTTTTTAATTTAGCGAAACCAAACACTGCTTATTTTCACATTTATAAAATATCATGGAAATCATTGTGATAGAATGGAATGTAAAAGATAAATCCCGATTGGAGGTATTTATATGAAAAAGAAAATCATAAAATGGCAAAGTCTGATTCTCGTGATGACGATGCTCTTTACGGTCATGATTCCCGCTTTCGGGACAACGGCCTTGGCAACGGCTACACATGCAATCGACATTTGTCAAGAGGACGGCACTTCCGTCACGGAGCAGATCTCCCTGATGGAAAGCGAACAGCTTCAGCTGACTTATAAGCTGCTTGACTGTTCAATGCCGGAGGGCGGCTACATTAAGTGGACAAGCGAAGCTCCGCTCATTGTTTCCGTTGACTCATCAGGAAAAATATATGCCCACGACAGCTCCAAGGGTGCTGCCGTCAGACTGTGGATAGACAACGATGTCAGAACCGTTGCCGTTATCGGTCCGGCATTGGCAAGCACAATGGAAAAGCTTCTGTTCAACGACAACATAAATGTTGACACAATGGACACGGAGGCTATTGTCGAAACCGTCCGTTCGTCAATGTCCGGCGTTCCGAGCAATATCACCGACTATCTTATCAAGCAGCTTGAGGACAAGCTCAATTCGCTTGATACGGGCATAACGGCCACGCTCTACTCGTCCGACGGCGAGGTTCTTGCCTCGGATCAGGTGAGGGTTCTTGTTACCAATTCGGACAAGTGGTATGCCTCCGTCATTCCCAACGGCGCATTCATCACCAACAAAGATTCCGTTCCCACCACGGTTGCGGTCGGCGGACAGGTCAAGCTTGAGGGCGGCGTAACTCCCCTGCGTCTGGGCTACGGAGTTACATGGAGCATTGATACCGACAGCATATGGACCTCGGGCAAGGACTACGCAACGGTCGATGACGACGGCAATGTGACCTTTCTCAAGGAGGGCAAGGTCACAATCAAGGTTTCCCCAAACGCCGACGACCTTGTTGACGGATTGATGAAATACATAAACGGCGTAATTGCAGCCGGCGACAGCGTTGACACCGCTCAGCTCGCAAAGATCATGATAAAACTGCTCGGTCTTAATGTCAGCGAAAATGCGCTCAAGGCCATGCTTGATATCCTTGTTACGATCGCAGGAGCTTCCGGCAACACAGCCGACCTGCTCGCTTCGGCGGTAAAGACCCTTTCAAACTACCTTTTAAAGGCTTCGATAAACGATTCTATCACCTTCACGATAGTTCAAAGCCTTAAAATCGAAAAATTCTCGCTCACCGCCGAGGACACGGATTTGACCGAGGGTGACAGCACAATGGTGAAGCTGACCGACATCGTTCCGGCAGGCTCGAACTCCCAGAATGTTCTTTGGAGCTCCTCGGACGAGAGCGTTCTCACCGTAGACAACAACGGAATCGTCAAGGCCAGGGACGCAGGCGGAATCTCCTCCGCAAACAAGAAAACCGCTACGGTAACGGCAACGGTTGACGGCGTTTCCGAAAGCCTTGAATTCACCGTCAAGGGCAAGCTTATAACAACTCCGGTTGACATTTCCGTCGCAGGACCTCAAACGCTGGAGCTTAACACTCCGCAGCAGTACACGGCGACCCTTTATCCGACAAGGTCAAAGGCGGATATCACATGGGGTCTTCTCGACGACGACGGCGAAACGGTCAGCTATGCAACAGAAGGAAGCGTTTCCAACAGCATAGCAACCCTCACCGAGGACGGCGTGCTTACGGGCACAAACGGCGGCACGGTAACTCTATATGCCAAGGCGGGACTTATCACCCGCGTCGTTACAACATATCAGGTATATATCGGCAGACTCGCAAAGGGTGTTTCAATCGATCAGGGCGATTTTGTCAGCGTTCATGTTCCGCTATACAGCACATATAAAAACGCAAAGACCACCCTCACCGCTTCAATCCTCCCCTACGACACAACCAACAAAAATGTTGCATGGTCGGTTCTTTCCGGCAATATTGAGGTCAATACCGAGGGCGTCGTCAGCCCGAAGAGCTATTCCGCCGCATACGGCGTTGTTCAGGTCAAGACCTATGACGGAGGCTATACCGACACCTGCACGGTTTCCTTTGCGAACTACCCCGTAACGGGAGTAACGCTCGACAAGGATAATATCACCCTGACCGTCGGCTCAAGCGAAACGATAACCGCCACGGTTGCGCCGACAGGCACTATAGGTGTCGGCGACGCTTCAATCAAGGATGTTATCTGGACTTCGTCAAATCCGACAGTCGCAACGGTCAACGGCGGCGTTGTAACTCCCGTAGACTTCGGAACAACGATCATCAAGGCAACAACGGTTGACGGCGGATTTTCCGCAAGCTGCACGGTCAATGTTAAGGCGGACAAAACGGCTCTTAACTATGCGATCAACCTCGTCGAAACAGGCAGCGTTACCGAAGAAAGCTGCTCGGCAGAGGATTGGGCTGAATTGCAAAGCGCATATAAGACTGCAATCGAGGTCAAAAACAGCGATACGGTTTTCCAGGACACCTGCGACAAGGCTGCGCAGAATATTATCGACATATATTCACGCATCGGCGCTTATGTTCAGGTCTACGGTATTACGATCACCCGCGACGGCGAGACTGCGCCCAAGTTCATTTCAACAAAGGTTGAGTTCTACCAGACCTACAAGAACAGGACGGTTCAGCTCGGCGCAGCTCTGAATCCGAGCAACGCAATGTATGAATCGATCACCTGGTCTTCGGACAACGACAAGGTGACGGTAGATCAAAACGGTCTTGTAACCAACACTCACAACTCCGCAGACAGCGCAAAAATCACCGTTAAAGCAACGGACTATACAGGCAGCTCGGTATCCGACAGCGTTTATGTCAGCTTTGCCAATGTTGTGGCAACAGGCGTGAGCCTCAGCGAAACGGAGATCACCGGCAAGGTTTACAACACATCAAGCCTTAAAGCAACCGTCACACCGAAGGGAACTCCGGGCATCGGCGCAAGCATTGAGGATGTTATATGGACATCAAGCAACCCCGAGGTAGCGTCGGTCGATAACGGCAATCTCACCTTCAACTCCGTCGGAGAGGCAAAAATCACCGTCACAACGATCGACGGCGGTCACACGGCCGAATGTAAGGTAACCGTTACGACGAACAAGGACGCCCTTGCAGCCGAAATCAGCAAGGTGACCAATGCCGACCTCGTCGAGGGCGACTACACCGTCGCTTCCTACGACGCACTCAAGGAAGCCTACTCGAAGGCAAACGAGATCTATAACGACGCCGATGCGGTACAGTCCGATATCGACGCAATAACAGCCTCGCTCAATTCGGCTTTCAATTCGCTCAAAAAGCTCATCAAGCCGCAGGCCGTATATATTCAGTATAACGGCGAGGACGCAGGCGAATATATTTCCAAGGAGGTCAGCCTCACCACCTCCTTCACCTATCAGAATAACTCTATCAAGCTCGACACAAGAATCAGTCCGCTGGATTCGATGTACAAAACAGTCGAATGGACATCGAGCACGACTGATATTTCCGTTGACGAAAGCGGAACCGTTTCGCCGACCGTCAACAAGGCATGCTACGGAGTTATCACCCTGAAGGTGACCGACGAACGAGGCAACAGCGTTACCGATAAGGTCAATGTTTCATTTGCAAGATATCCCGTTACAAGCATTGAAATTTCACCCTCCGAGGTCAACGCTGCGTTTGATTCCGAACCGATAAAGCTCACCTCAAAATGCAAGAATGTCGGCTCGATAATCACCTACGACGCAACGATCCAGGATGTTATCTGGACATCTGACAATACAGATGTTGTAACGGTTGACGAAAACGGTCAGCTGACATATGTTGACGCAGGTCAGGCAACCGTCACCGCCACCTCTTACGACGGCGGAATACAGGCAACCTGCCCCGTAACCATAGGCGGCGATAAAACGGCATTGCGTGCCGCTATCGCAAGAGCGGACGAGGCTCAGGTTGACATTCGGGAGCATACATACGAGAGCAGCACGGAATACACGGCGGCATATGAACACGCCAAGGAGGTTGAGGCAAGCGCAAAATTCTCCCAGGAGGAGATCGACGCCGCAGCTCTCAGGCTCAACAACGCGCTTGATGGGCTTAAACCGTATATTCATATGGAAAAGCTCAATATCTACTACAACGGCGAAACAGCTCCGCAATTCATTGCGATAAAGGTTCCCCTCTACAAGACCTACACCTCGCAAAGCGTTCAGCTCACCTACGACTTTTCTCCGGCGGACGCCATGTATTCGAGCATCGTCTGGTCATCGAGCAGCGACACGGTCAAGGTCAGCGACGACGGTAAAGTCTCCCCCGCCTCCAACAAGGCGTGCGGCGCAAGGATCACCCTGACAGCAACCGACCATTACGGCAACACGATAACCTCCGGCGTTTATGTTTCGTTTGCAAACGACCCCGTTTCCAAGGTTACTTTGGACAAAACGGAAATCGAGGTGGCTTACGGCTCTGAGCCGCAGACGCTCACCGCAACGGTAACGGCAAACAAAACCATCGGCGACAAGCCGAGCATAAGCGATGTTGTCTGGTCAACCTCCGACCCCGATGTTGCAACGGTCGAGAACGGCACGGTCACATTTGTCGAAGCCGGCACATGTATCATAACAGCGGCCTCCGTTGACGGCGGAGTTACGGCAACCTGCACGGTCACCGTCAGGTCAGATAAAACGGAGCTTATCAAAACGAGAGCAATGATAATCGGTCTTGCCCTCAATTCCGAGGACTACACCGAGGACAGCTGGGCGGTTCTTGAAGCCGCTATGGCAAAGGCAGAGGAAATCATTGCGCAGGACAACCCCAAGCAAAGGGTTGTCAATGCCGCCAACGAGGAGCTTAACAGCGCTTATGAATCGCTTGTAAGATTCATCAAGCTTGAAAAAATCACCGTCACTCAGGACGGTGCTCAAACCTCAGGCTATATTTCCGTAGATGTTCCCATCACATCAAAATATTCCGATAAATCCGTAACCCTCGGCTACACCCTTACGCCTGCGGACGCAACGGTCGTTTCCGTCACATGGTCGTCAAGCAGCGATACGGTCAAGGTTGAGGACGGCGTTGTATCCCCTGCGGCAAACAAGGCCTGCCTCGCAAAAATCACCGTCACGGCCGCCGACTATAAGGGCAGAACATATTCCGACAGCATTTATGTTGCCTTTGCGAACACCCCTGTTACGGGAATCAGCGTTGACAAAGCGGAGATATCAAACGCTACCGTCGGCTCGACCGATAAGATAACGGCAACGGTTCTGCCGAAAAAAACTCTCGGCGTCGGCGGAGCAAGCATAACAGATGTCAGCTGGTCGTCAAGCAACGAGAGCGTCTGCACGGTTGATAACGACGGCAACCTGAGCTTCAAGGATACCGGTACTTGTACGGTAACGGTAACCACTCTTGACGGCGGCTTCACTGCGCAAACAAGCATTAAGGTCTATGCCGACAAATCGGCTCTGCGCACGGCGGTTGAAACCGCAAACACACTCGTTGAAACAGCCTACACCCCCGCAACATGGGCTGAGTTCAAAAAGGCTCTCTCATCGGCAACACAAACGCTCAACGCAGACGATCCGACACAGACAGAGGTCAATGAAGCTCTTGCGCTGCTCGCCGAGAAGAAAAATGCACTTGCCGATTACATCTATGTTTCGGGTGTGAACATCTCCTATAACGGCGACAGCTCCGACATTATAACCGTCAAGGTTTCCTCGGATCAAAGCTACATCATGGCAACGGCGCAGCTTGCATTTTCGACTTCCCCCGCCGACGCAATGTACGCTTCGGCAGAATGGTCATACGAGGGCGATGTGTTCGTCAACATGAACGGTATTGCTGCTCCGAGCTTAAACAGCGCATGCTACGGCAAGGCGACAATAAAGCTCACCGACGATTTCGGCAATGTTTACACCAAGACGGTCACCGTCGTATTTACCAAGAATCCGGCAACGGCAATAACGGTAGCTCCGTCCGAATACACAACCTATACCATCGGTGAAGAGGTTCAGCTCACCGCCAATGTTACCGATGCGGACGGCAACGAGTCGGATCTCAACAAGGTAACATGGAAGTCCGATCACCCCGAGATCGCTTCGGTTGACGAAAACGGACTTGTTAAGATAGTCAGCGGCGGTATTGCAACGATAACGGCAACAACCGTTATCGGCGGACTTTCCGCAAGCTGCGTTATCACCGTCGCAACGGATAAAACAGCCCTCAAAAAGGCTATCGACGACGCAGAAAGCGCAAACTACAACGAACAGAATTACACCAAGGACTCCTTCACGGCATTCAAATTGGCTCTTGAAAAAGCAAAAACAGTTTATGCCGACGCAAATGCTTCGCAGAGTGAAATCGACACGGCAGCGACTAACCTCACCGCCGCAGCTTCCGCCCTCGTCGGCTACAAGCGTGCGCAGAGCGTTACGATCAGGTATAACGATTCCGACGCTGCCGACTTCATCTCGATCAAGGTTCCTCTTTACAAAACCTACACCTCTCAAAGCGTTCAGCTTTCCTATGTGTATGCACCGAGCGACGCAATGTATGAATCGATCACCTGGTCGTCGGATAATGACCTCATAACCGTCGATCAGAGCGGCAAGGCTGCTCCCAAGGAGAATAAGGCGTGCGCCGCAAGAATTACCGTTACGGTCACAGACCATTTCGGCAACACGGTAACGGACTATGTATATGTTTCCTTTGTAAATACACAGGCAACCGGAATTTCCCTCGATCAGTCAACACTCGGCGGCAAGCCGGGAGAGAGCGCAACCCTCGCCGCTTCGGTCGAGCCTAAGGCGAAGCTCGGAGTCGGCGGAGCAAGCATAACGGATGTTGTATGGACAACGAGTGATCCGAGCGTTGCAACTGTCAATAACGGCACGGTTACCTTCGTTAACGGCGGCACGGCGATCATCACGGCTTACACCAAGGACGGCGGACACAGCGCACAGTGTGCGGTAACCGTCACCGTTTCCAAGGACGCTCTTGCCAAGGCCATAGCGGACGCAAAGGCAATCGATCTTTCGGTTCGCACGGAAATCTCGGCTGCGGCACTGACAAAGGCTATCAATGACGCCGAAGCGGTTTGCAACAATGCTTCCGCAAAAACCGAGGATATCAACAACGCCATTGCGGCAATCAATTCCGCAACCGATGCTCTTGAATACCTCGGCGGTAATTATGATAAGGTCAAGACGGCTGTTGAGAAATTCAACAAGCTTGATTCAACAAAGTACACCGAAGCGAGCTACAACGCCGTCAAAGCGGCGGTCGATGCAGTTGATTATTCGCTTAACATCACCCGTCAGGACGAAATTGACGCTATGGCAGCCAAAATCACGGAAGCAATCAATAATCTTGAAAAGCTTGTCACGGCAAAAATTAAAGCGGTTAAAGAAAGCGTTATAATCGACGAGGAGAAGCTGCTGGTTTACGGCATAGAGCCGCACACGGATTCCCTTGACAGCTATATTGCCGCAGATAACGGCTCGCTCAAGTTCTCCCCCACCGCAAACGGCAACGGAACGGGAACTAAGATTGATCTTTACGATGAAGACGGTAATCTCGTCAAAACCTACACTCTCGTGATCTTCGGCGATTTGAACGGCGACGGCTGGTACGACGCAACGGACGCAACGCTTGTCAGCTGCATCATCGGCGGTATGCTTACCAAAGAACAGCTCGGCGAAGCTGCATGGCTTGCGGCAGACTGCAACCATGACGGAGTAATCGGTGAAAACGATGTTGAACTTCTCACACAGGCAGGTGTCATGCTTCAAAGCATTGACCAAAACGCCGCTCAATCGGAGCTTGAAACAAGCTCTGCTTACAATGAATATATAAGCATTATCGATCAAACGGTTGAAACCGAAAAAAATAATGACGACTCGACCGAAGCTTCAACCGATCAAAAGCAGATAGCTGTATTTTTCAAAAGGCTTTTCAATCTTATAAAATTACTCCTTGCAATTCTCAAATAAATAAAACTAATGAAGGCGGTGCCGATCACGACACCGCCATTCCTTTATTCAATTCAACCTAACCGCCGATTAAAAATCACAGCACAAGCCTCGGCGGCTGACTTAGTTGTACATTTAAGCAACGCAAAAAAGGCAAGCCTTTCGACTTGCCTTTAATAGCTGAATAATTTAATTATTCGTTGATAGCGGTAACAACGCCTGAACCAACTGTACGGCCGCCCTCACGGATAGCGAAACGAAGACCTTCTTCGATAGCGATCGGAGTGATAAGCTCAACATTCATTGTAACATTATCGCCGGGCATGCACATCTCTGTTCCCTCAGGAAGAGTGATAACGCCTGTAACGTCTGTTGTTCTGAAATAGAACTGAGGACGATAGTTGTTGAAGAACGGTGTATGACGGCCACCCTCGTCCTTAGTCAGAACATAAACCTGACCTGCGAACTTTGTGTGAGGATGGATTGAACCGGGCTTGGAAAGAACCTGACCACGCTCGATATCTGTTCTCTGAATACCACGAAGAAGTGCACCGATGTTGTCGCCTGCCTCAGCATAGTCGAGGAGCTTACGGAACATTTCGATACCTGTAACAACAGTCTTTCTCTTCTCGTCGGTAAGACCAACGATTTCAACTTCGTCAGACATCTTGAGCTGTCCACGCTCAACTCTACCTGTAGCAACAGTACCACGGCCTGTGATTGTGAAAACATCCTCAACAGGCATAAGGAACGGAAGGTCAGCCTTACGATCAGGAGTCGGAATATAGCTGTCAACAGCATCCATGAGCTCCCAGATGCAAGCGATTTCAGGAGCGTTTACATCGTCTCCGTCATACTCAAGAGCCTTGAGAGCAGAACCCTTGATGATCGGTGTGTCGTCGCCCGGGAAATCATACTCGGAAAGAGTCTCACGGATTTCCATCTCAACAAGCTCGATAAGCTCAGGATCGTCAACCTGGTCGATCTTGTTCATGAATACGATGATGTAAGGAACGCCAACCTGACGAGCAAGAAGAAGGTGCTCCTTGGTCTGAGCCATGGGGCCGTCTGTTGCAGCGATAACAAGGATAGCGCCGTCCATCTGAGCAGCACCGGTGATCATGTTCTTGATGTAGTCGGCATGACCCGGGCAGTCAACATGAGCATAGTGACGACTCTCAGTCTCATACTCAACGTGTGCGGTGTTGATTGTGATACCACGCTCTCTCTCTTCGGGAGCCTTATCGATGTTAGCGTAGTCAACGAAAGCAGCTTCGCCCTTCATTGCGAGGGTCTTTGTGATAGCAGCTGTCAAAGTAGTCTTACCATGGTCAACGTGGCCGATAGTACCAATGTTGACATGGGGTTTGGTTCGGTTAAATTTTTCCTTTGCCATTTGGAATTTCCTCCCTTTGGTATTTAATAATTTTATTCAATGCATATTGCATAGTTACATTGTAACAATTTCTTTCAAAAAAAGCAAGCTTTTTTTGAAAATAATTAGCCCTTGGTTCTTGCGCTGATGATGTCATCCGCAATAGACTTCGGAACTGCCGTATAGTGACTCGGCTCCATTACATACTGACCGCGACCCTGAGTTTTGGAACGAAGGTCTGTAGCGTAGCCGAACATATTTGAGAGCGGAATGTTGGAATCAACCTGAACAGCACCCGTTCTCTGTTCCTGGCCGAGGATCATGCCGCGGCGAGAGTTTACATCACCCATAACATCGCCGAGATAATCTGACGGAACGATGATGGCAACCTTCATGATAGGCTCCATAAGAACCGGCGAAGCCTTTCTCATAGCGTCCTTGAATGCCATAGAACCGGCAATCTTGAAGGCCATTTCTGAGGAGTCGACCTCATGATAAGATCCATCGTAAAGAGTGACCTTAACATCAACAACAGGATATCCCGCAAGAACACCCGACTGCATTGCGCCCTTAATACCGGCCTCAACAGCAGGAATGTACTCCTTCGGAACAGCACCGCCGACGATGGCATTGACGAACTCGAAGCCCTTTTCCGGATTCGGCTCGATCTTGATCTTAACATGACCGTACTGACCCTTACCGCCTGACTGACGGGAATACTTGCAGTCAACATCTGCGTTCTGGGTAATTGTTTCTCTGTAAGCAACCTGGGGCTTACCGATGTTAGCCTCAACCTTGAACTCACGCAGAAGTCTGTCAACGATGATCTCAAGGTGCAGCTCACCCATACCTGCGATGATCGTCTGACCTGTTTCCTCGTCGGTGTAGCAACGGAAAGTCGGGTCTTCTTCGGCAAGCTTCTGAAGGCCGATACCCATCTTTTCCTGACCTGCCTTTGTCTTAGGCTCGATAGCAACACGGATAACAGGCTCCGGGAATTCCATTGATTCGAGGACAATAGGATGCTTCTCATCGCAGAGAGTATCACCTGTTGTTGTGTTCTTAAGACCTACGGCAGCGGCAATATCACCGGCGTAAACAATGTCAAGATCCTGTCTGTGGTTAGCGTGCATCTGAAGGATACGGCCGAGACGCTCGTCTGTGTCCTTAACAGAGTTGTAAACGGTTGTACCTGCCGAAACAGTACCGGAATAAACTCTGAAGAAGCAGAGCTTACCGACAAACGGGTCTGTGGCGATCTTAAATGCAAGAGCTGCGAACGGCTCTGTATCGGAAGAATGACGATCTTCCTCTTCGCCTGTCTCGGGGTTGGTGCCTCTGATAGCCTCAACATCCGTCGGAGCAGGCATATAAGCAACGATATTGTCAAGGAGCATCTGAACGCCCTTGTTACGGTAAGATGTACCGCAGCATACGGGAACCATTTCATTTGCGATAGTTGCCTTACGGATGCAGTTCTTGATCTCATCGACCGTAAGCTCCTCACCCTCGAAGAATTTCTCCATAAGAGCGTCATCCTGCTCGGCAACAGCCTCGATAAGCTCCTCGTGATATTTCTGAGCAAGCTCCTTCATATCATCGGGAATAGGCTCGATTCTGATATCAAGACCCTTATCGTCATAATAAACCTCAGCCTCCATCGTTACAAGGTCGATGATTCCTCTGAACTCAAGCTCACGACCGATAGGAAGCTGGATAGGAACAGCATTACATTTCAGACGATCCTTCATCATGTCGATAACATGATAGAAGTCTGCGCCCATGATGTCCATTTTGTTAACATATACCATACGAGGTACATGATATTTATCAGCCTGGCGCCAAACGGTCTCAGACTGAGGCTCAACGCCACCCTTTGCGCAAAGGACGGTAACCGAACCGTCGAGAACACGAAGAGAACGCTCAACTTCAACGGTAAAGTCAACATGACCCGGGGTATCAATGATGTTGATACGGTGACCCTTCCAGAAGCAGGTGGTAGCAGCAGAAGTGATTGTGATGCCACGCTCCTGCTCCTGAGCCATCCAGTCCATTGTTGCTGCACCGTCATGTGTTTCACCCATCTTGTGGTTAACACCGGTGTAGAAAAGGATACGCTCGGTCGTAGTTGTTTTACCGGCATCGATATGAGCCATGATACCGATGTTTCTTGTTAATTCAAGTGGTACTTGTCTTCCCATATAAACCTCCGTAAATTTAAATAAGCAATTAAATCCCTGAAATTTTCGGGAAGATTACCATCTGAAATGTGCAAAAGCCTTGTTAGCCTCTGCCATCTTATGAGTATCCTCACGCTTCTTGAATGCAGAACCTGTTTCGTTAACGGCATCCATGATTTCGTTAGCAAGACGCTCTTTCATAGTTCTTTCCGAACGAAGACGTGAATAGTTGGTGATCCATCTGAGTCCGAGTGTCTGTCTTCTCTCGGGACGAACCTCCATCGGAACCTGATAAGTAGCACCGCCGACACGGCGAGCCTTAACCTCGAGAACAGGCATTACATTTTCCATAGCGGCTTCAAAAACCTCTACCGGTTCCTTACCTGTCTTCTCCTTGATGATGTCAAATGCGTCGTATACAATCTTCTGTGCGACACCCTTTTTACCATCATACATAACATTGTTGATAAGTCTTGTTACCAACTTTGAATTGTAAAGCGGATCTGGCAAAACATCACGTTTTGCAATCTGGCCTCTTCTTGGCACTTCGCTTCCCTCCTTCATAGTAATGATATCATAGGTACTCAAGTGACAAAACCCTGTGGCGCCAATGGAGAAGCACATACATATAATATATATACACTCTCACATTGATACGCAGCGTACCTTACCCTGCGCAGCCTGCAAGAAGATTCTGTCTTTCAAACTTTCCTTTTAAAAAGAGGAATTACTTTTTGGCAGCCTTCGGACGCTTAGCACCGTACTTTGAACGGGACTGCATTCTTCCGTTAACACCCTGAGTATCGAGCGTACCGCGGATGATGTGGTAACGAACACCGGGAAGGTCCTTAACACGACCGCCGCGAATAAGAACAACGCTGTGCTCCTGAAGGTTATGACCTACACCCGGGATATACGAAGAAACTTCGATACCGTTTGTAAGACGAACTCTGGCGATCTTACGAAGAGCCGAGTTAGGCTTCTTAGGTGTAGCAGTCTTAACTGCTGTGCAAACGCCGCGCTTCTGGGGTGAATTCTGATCGGTAACAATGTTCTTCTTGGAATTAAGACCCTTGAGAAGAGCCGGAGCCTTTGCTTTCTTTTCGATAGTCTGTCTGCCGTTTCTAACTAACTGATTAAAGGTAGGCAAAAACTACATCTCCTTTCTTGAAAATTTTGAATATTGACAAATCATGTGCCCATAGCGACACATAATAAATCACATTATCAATCCTTGGTATTTTATCACTATTGCATATATATTGTCAAGTGTTTTTGTAAAAATATTCTAAATTTTTGAAAATTCGTGGAATAAATCAAAATTGATGGCTTTTTTGATGATTTTTGAAGTAAAATGCGGCAGTAAAAAGCAAACCGCCCGATAATGGGCGGCGAATTAAAACTGTTGTTTTTTCTGTTTTCGGGAACCTATCCGGACTAATGTGGACTGTAGCAAAATATCTCCGTTTGTTTGTGGAAACATATCAACAAATTCTGTAGCAAAAAAGTATTGACACAACTCGCTATCCATATCACAGTCCGAACCTCGCCCGTCCACGGAAAAAGTTCAACCTTTTTTTCGTTTCTACTATTATAGTGATTCCAACATAAAAGTCAAATTTGACGCAGAACTGCCATCGCCTCCACCTTGTCTGTTCTACATACAAGAAACAGGTCAAGAGCTATTTTTATCATCGTCTGATGGTCAAACTTCCATGCACTCGACATTGGCAAGCTGAAAATTTTAATAGTGCCACTGCTACTTCTTCGCATTCTCTTCCAGTTCCAGCATATACTTATCAAAATCAGACATAAATAATCTGTCCTGAATGACACGATATTTTTCAAATTCAGTTTCAGCTTTTGCTTTAGCAATCTCAGCAGTGATTTTGCCTGCATCCTGAAGAACCTCTCTGTCATCAGCCATCAGGAATAAATCCAGTCGCTTTGCCCAGTCCTCCATCGTCATTGGAATATGACGCTCTGCACGATCCTCTGCCAAATCCAGATAAGCAGATACAATACGCTCCGGTGAACGCATTTCCTTCTCTGAAAGATAATTCTTCGCAATGCTCACATCGTTTTTTACAATCTTACCTTCCGGCACTGCTGCCCAAGTGGTTAATCCCATGTGCGGCTTATCTGCATCTGCCCGCTCATAAATCGGCTCCGCTGCTGTATGTCCGTGAACTGCATAGTGCATCTTGTTCTGCACTTTTGCAAAGAACTGCTTTGTTGTTTTTGCTGTTAGATCATAATCGAGAGCTGTAGCATAGATGTCTGTTATCTTCTGATAAAATCTACATTCAGAGAGACGGATCTCACGAATCTGCTCAAGCAAACGGTCGAAGTATTCTATCCTGATACGGAAGGGATGTTGCATCTGCTACCTCAAATTTCAGTTTCTCCGAATACTTTCCTTTTATAGCTTCTCTGATCATTCCCTCAGAATAATCTGTCGCAATCATCTTCTTAGAAGCCTCAGCCACATGCTTAGCCAGAAGGCCTGGTCCTGTTGCAATCTCCAGAACCTCCTTGTCTTCTATCTGCATGGGAATTCTTTTGTACATGTAGTTATAATATCTCTGATCTGCCTTCATGGCCTTCTCATAGATTGGTGCATATAAATCCCATATTTTCTTATTCACAAGTCATCCCAAGCGGCATTGATTATTTTTTTCAGGCACGAATGACCCTACTGACCTGTCTCTCAATATCAATCCGCGTTTCTCTGCATTTCTTTGAATATTTTCTTCCTGCATATTTCATAACAATAGCAACTAAACAATTCTATTGTGACAATTTATTCCATAACCCATTGTCTGCTTTGTATCTGCAGATCCACCATATGGCGGTATATCCCACCACTCCGGTACAGTTCATCCGGGCTTCCCTGCTCAGCTACACTGCCATCTTTAAGAACGACAATCCAGTCTGCTCCGGCCACACTTCGCATGCGGTGTGCAATGATAAGAACCGTCTTATCTTTGATCAGGCATGACAGAGCTTCCTGAATGACAGACTCGTTGTCTGCATCAAGAGATGCCGTAGCCTCATCCATCAATATAATCGGCGCATCCTTTAAAAAAGCTCTGGCTATGGATATGCGTTGTCTCTCACCTCCGGAAAGGCTGGCACCATTTTCACCGATCATGGTATTCATACCCTCTGGCAGTTTCTCCACAAATTCCATACAATTTGCAAGTTTTGCTGCTGCCAGAACCTCTTCATCAGAAGCATCCTTTTTACCTATACGGATATTTTCCATAATCGTATTGTTAAATAAAGTGACATCCTGGAATATAATGGAATACAGCGATAATAGCTTCTCAGGATCTACGGTGGATACATCCATGCCTCCTACTGTCACCTGTCCTCTGCTGCAATCCCAAAATCTGGCTGCCAAACGAGAAACTGTAGTCTTACCTCCACCGGATGGACCGATTAGCGCTGTTACCTGACCTGACTTAGCAGCAAAACTTACATCTGACAGCACTTCTTCTCCGTTTTCGTAAGAAAATCCCACATGATCAAATACAATATCATAACCTGCGTTGGTTAAAGTCTCCTTTCCCTGTTGTTCTTTTGCTGACAATATCTCATCCATCTGAGCCGAAGTCGTATCAAGTCCTATGATTGCCGACAAATTCTGCAAAGCGATCTGCATAGGCTCATACATTCTGGTCACCACAAGCAGGAAAGCAAAGAATGTAAGGACATTTATCTCATTTTTTACCAGAAGTGCAGCTCCTACGACCGCCACAGTACCAATACCAAGCTTTAATATCATCTGCGCTGAGCATACATAAGCAGCATTACGAAACTCCAGATTAATACAATTTTTCTCTACATTTTTAATCTTGCCGGTCAGTCCCTGCATGTAGCTCTCCGTCATATTATTTGACCGAAGATCTCTGATTGTCTCCAAAGCCTCCTGAATGCCATCTTCACAAGATAGTTTATCAGTCATGGTTTTCTCGTGTACTTTTTTAAGTCCTCGTCTGGAGGTCAAGACTATGATAAATGCGACTGGCATAACCCATACTGCAGCAAGAGCCATTTTCCAGTTAAAAAAGAACAGTCCAATGACTACTATAGTCGTGGATATCATCGCTCCGATAAGCTCCGGTATCCAATGAGAGCTGGCAGTCTCTATAGTGGCACAGCCCGTCATAATCGCGTGTGTCAAATCGGACAAATCCTTTTTGCCGAAAAAAGACAGGGGCAATCTTCTCAGTTTCTCTGCCAGTGCACGCCTTCTCACACCACTTTCTACATAAGTCGCGTAGAATGTAGCCTTATACTGAAGATAAGTAGTAAATAATATCAGCAGTAAAATCACAATACACGCTATCACAAATCCGCCTGTCCTACTGCCGCGAAAAAGCGTTTGCCGCCACACTCTGCCACACCGCAGAGTACACCGCCAACCCCTTTTCCGCGTCAGCCGGAAGCAAAGGTATAACACACTAGACTTTCCTACGGAAAATCGTGTGCCAACAGGGATGCTCACGCCCCTATTGGAAACCCAGCGTCAAAGGGATGCTCCCTTTGAAATCCCTCATTTTCCTCGCAGGTGCATATACAAACTGCAAAAATGCAGCTTGATAGCACAGCTCGAAAATAAAAACCGCTGCAATCTTCATCTATCAACGAATGAAAATTGCAGCGGTTTATTTACCTCTACTGTTCTGATACTATGGCAAGGCAATTAGTAATCGTTAATTGTTTTTGTGTCTCGAATACTAATCGCATTATTCAAATCGGTTGTAGCATACTTGTAGTCAAAGCCATCATTATCTACCATAATCAGTGTTTCAGGATGATCCACGTATTTGAAGTGCAAACTATACGACCATTCATCGCTACCGTCATGGTATGTAATAATTACTTTATCATTCAGCGTTCCAGAATCAATCTTTAATCGGTCACAGGTTGAATCGCCATTCCCATCCGTAAACCAGTATACATACCCTTCATCAAAATCAATTATCCAATAAATATCGTAGGAGCCTCCTGTACTCTTGTAGGAGAATACGCCGCTATTTCCTTGTTTGGCTGTTTCATAATCATTAGTAGAATAGAACACAGGACTGTTATCATCTTCTGCCGGTATTGTCTCAGTAGTCTTATTAGGATCATCGTCTTCCGGCATATGGTATGTGATAACAATTTCGGCATCCGTAGGGAACACATCCCCGCGATTGAAGTCAGTTTTATCAGCAATGCTCACGCTCTCGACTTCGCCGTCATCCGTCCAGCCCAAGACAATATCATACAGGACCTCGTATTTAATATTGGTAAAGCCCAACGTTTTAAGTGCGGCTGCAACATCCTCATAATTCTTATGCTTATACTCAGAGGCTGCCACATCAAGTTTTACTTCGCCGTCAGCTAATTCTGTCAGGCGATCCACATACAGTGTTTCAACAGACACTTTTTCACTGGAACACGCAATTTTATAAGAAGCCTCGATATCACAATCTACCGTCAGCGTAACCTCACCCTTTACCGAAGATGACTCAGCGCTTTCAAAAGTAAGGGTATATTCACCCGGATCAATGGAAAACTCAAAATCCTGATCCTCTCCATGCGTCAGCGTCCCTTCTTCAATTCCATTCAGAAGCAGATTTACGTCATACTTGCTGAAAATCAGGTTCGGTACAAAATCAACATGGATTTTGACGTTACACTTTGCATAACCGTGATAACGAATGAGAACTTCATCATCGGATTGGAACTCTTGCTCTTTTGTGAAATCTGTTTTGCCGCCCACCGAAATCGCATCAATCGTATTCACCTTATCTACGTCGGTAGCTTGCAGGTCTTCAACTTTCTCAGCTTCAATGTTCGTAAAGCCAGCAGCGTAAAAAGCAGCCTGAATTGTCGTATAATCCTGTTCTAAGCACTCAGCTGCTCCATAAGGAGCAGCAACGGATACGGCAGCTATGGAAGTATCAGATGTTGGATTAGGAGTTGGTTTATTCTTGTTCTCTGTCCCCCAAGAATAGCTCATGACGTTCAGAACCGTAAGCAAAGCAGCAATTCCTAACAGAAGCCATTTGAGCCAAACCTTTTTGTGCTCGATTTTGATTATTCCTCTGTGCATAAGAACAGCAACGACAGATAAAGCAATTTGGAGAACAGCGATAATGATTGCCGCAGTTTTTCCGGATAATAGTGCCACAATGAAAAGCAGGGCAAATACAGCTATCGCCACAGTCGCAATCTTTCCGTATGTACTCAGCTTTCCCCATTTGGCGGAAGTTTTTTCCCTCATTCTATCCGCTAAGGATTTCGGCGGTTCTTTCTGACTCTGAAAATCTTGCACCTGTTCATCCAATGAAATTGGTGGAATATCTTCTTTTGATACAGTTTCCTGTTTCGATGGCATCTCAACCTTATTTCCACAGTATGAGCAGAACTTGGTGTCTTCCGATAGTTCCGCTCCGCATTTTGAACATCTCATCTCTCATTTCTCCTTTATTTTTCCGATGAAGGGATCGGCGGCATAGCAGGGAACAAGGATTTCAACTCATCCACCTCTACGGCTTTTATCCATTGGGGCATTCCGCTTTTCCAAACCAAGCTGTCAGCAGTAAGCTGTCCTGCGGTTACCATCTGTGCCAGTACAGGAATATCAAACGGCCCCGTCGCTTGTCCGTTGACAGCGACGTGATATGCCGCCGCGGGAATCGGAGGAGGTGTCATGCCAGACTGCACAGGCTTTTGAATACCACCCATCATGTGATTCATCGCTCCGGCGATATTTTGTCCAACAGCGCCACCGACAGCCATGCTTGCCATCATTGAAGCCATGTTAAAGCCGGTACCATCACCGCCGCCACTGATATTTACATCATCGGCTCCGTTTGCACCCATCTGACCAAGTGCAGCAGCTCCGGCAACGCCAACCTCTGCCTGCTTCTCGACCTGAAATGCACCGATATTTGCAGTCTGTGTCGCTTTGTGCTGAGCATACTGACCTTCTTCACGCTGAATACGCAGCCGCTCAACATAATCGGCGGTTTCTGCCTGAATCTTTGTCGCGGCAATATTCTTTGTAACTGCCATAAGCTGCCGGTAGCTGTCACTCGCCTTGTCGATCTCAATCGCGGCTATATCAACGCCGGAGACAAGGACACCGAAGCTCTCTTTCAGCCGTTCGCTGATGTCATACTCGATTGCATCGTTGATCTGCGCGATTTTGCTTTCAAGCTGGATCACAGGAATACTGTGTGCTGCCGGTGCGTTGGCTACGCTGTCTTTGACATATCGGCAGGCAGCATCACGAATCTGCTTCTGGAAATCGTCAAGGCTGAAATTGTTCAGCCGATGCAGCTTGATAAACTCTCTGTAATCCGAAATGCTGAAACTAACAGTACCTCTCACGGCAACCGGAACACCAAAATCTGCAAACCTCGGATCATATACATCAAAAAACGGTACACCGAATTTCACCTGAATGATCTTCGCAAGGTTGATAAAATAAACCTCTGCCTGAAACGGTGTGCCACCCTCGTATGCCAGCCCGACAATATTTGCAAGAACGGGGAGGTTTGCTGTTTTAAGAATCTGGTCAAACGGACCTTCAATGAAATCCTGCATAATGCCGTTCTTTTGCCTGTAAACAAAAACAGCGACTTCTCCGTCCTTTACCCTCAGAGACGAACCCAATCGAATAGCGTTTTCTCTGTTTCCCTCACCAAGCTGCACGCCGGCAGGATGCCATTTCCAGATCAGATAGGATGGTTCATCACAGCGGATTTCGTCCATAAATCCGCCTGTACGCTTTTGCTTATCGAATAGTGACATTTCCTTCTTTACCCCCTATCACTTGATTATCGTTTCTTAAACAGGACAATGCCTATTATTCCAAGAATCAAAACACCAATAGCAATTCCGATTGTTACCGCAGGATTCCACAGCAAGCCTAAGAGGAAAAGCCACCCCACGACACAGCCTACACCAACCAAAACACCTTTCAGCTTCTTGTTTTTGATTTCTTTCTTTTTTCGGTCGTAAATTGTTTTTATCTGCAAGAAATCCGGGTGCTTGCCCATGGAAATTTCCGCTCTCTGATAAACCTGATCCAGTTTGGAAATCCACGCTTTTGTAACATCGTCATCAATGCCTTTTTTCACATCAATGTTGGATGCTGCCAATATCATAAACTCCATAATATCCTCTTTGGAATTTGGCACAGCAAAATTGATAATCAGAGACGCCTTTTCCTGATTCTTCTGGCTCTCAAATCGCTTACGAGCTTCCTCAGCTTCGTCACCCTCTTTGAAATCTTTACCGAACACCATTTTCATGACCGATTTCTTTTCTTCAAAGGCTGGCATTTTCTGTGCCGAGATATTTTCCAGTTTTACAGCTAACTCTCGCACGGAGGAAGCAGACCGAACATCTCGAATCTCATACCCGCAAGTTGGACATACCGTGAGGAATGATTCCATTACTTCGCCACAGTTCGGGCACTTATGTATATATCCTTCGTAGACTGTCTTTCTTTCCGTGGGATTTCCAGTATAGGCTTGTTCATTTGATGTCCTATGCATTTCTTGAGCATCACCACAAATCGCTTCGCCGCAGTTTTTGCAGAATCGCGCTCCCTCATCCAGTTTGGTTCCGCAGTAAGGGCAGAATTGTTTTTTCATCTTCTCTATCCTTCCAACTTCTGTTTATTGTTCAAACCCCTGATCAGATTCCACTCGTACCGCATCGCATATATCTCCAATGTTGCAATCCAGATAATCACATATGCGGAGCAGGACAGACAACGCAACTTCCTCGTTGCGGCGCATCTTTGTCATGGTGCCGGTCGCTATATTCAGGTCTTTTCTGAGAGTAGCTGGTGAGATATTTTTCTCAATGAGCAATATCCACAGCTTCTTATAACTGTTTCTCACGTTGTGCCTCCAATTTATATCCAGAATATAGTATACTGTGCAAAAGTGTGGCTGTCAATGGATTTCATCAAATATGCCGCTAAAATTCGCAACTTCTTGCGAATTTTAGCGTTGTACAGCTCTAAAACAACTGCCGCTCAGAGGCATAAATACCTTTCGAGCGGCAGCTATCTTTCTATACTAAGCAAACTATATTCTTAAATCATCCCAAAGTGATGTAATGCCTCCGTGATCGCTTTTTCCTTCTCCGGTGGGCATTGCGGCTGTTTGGCATTTTCGGATTTCGGCTTATTGTAGTTCTCACGCTCAATGATGCCGTATTTCTGCTTCACCTGTGCGATATAGAGATGGCTGACTTTCAGTCCGGCATGCTCGAAAACGTATTCCCGAATTTCCTCGTAGGTTGCTTTGCTCTCAGCCGCAGTCAAATCCAACTCGTCCATCTTCACTTCGATCTCGATATGTTCCTTACTTTGAAGTTTGGACAATAAGCATACCGTCTCGACATGGGCGGTATGGGGGAACATATCGACGGGGGTGATTTTTTTGACCTTATAGCCGTTGCGGGTCAGAAAGGCGATATCCCTTGCCTGTGTTTCGGGATTACAGGAGATATAGACGACCTTCTTCGGGGCGAGGGTGACGAGCGAGGAAAGAAACGCCTTGTCGCTGCCTGCTCTGGGAGGATCCATAAAAACAACATCCGCTTTTTCGCCGCCTGCGGCCATATTGACCATAAATTCGCCTGCATCGGCACAATGGAAGCGAATGTTCTTCACCGAATTGAGCTTTGCGTTTGCAATCGCATCGTGAACTGCGTCACGGTTAAGCTCAACGCCGATGACTTGATTTGCATTTTGGGCTGCGACGATTCCGATCGTTCCGATGCCGCAATAAGCGTCAATAACGGTTTCGCCGCCCGTAAGCTTCGCAAGCTCCATCGCCCGGTTGTAGAGCTTTTCGGTCTGCACGGGGTTTATCTGATAGAACGATTTCGGCGATATTTCAAAAACGCAGCCGCAGAGAGTATCTCGTATGCTGCCCTTTCCGTAAAGCACCTTTTCGGTTTCGCCGAGAACCATACTTGTGTCGGAATTGTTTATATTTTGAACGATCGTCGTTATTTCGGGGTGCAGCCTGAGCAGCTCCTTGATAAAAGCGTTCTTGCCCGGGAAAACGACCGTTCCCGTAACAAGAACAACCATAATTTCACCGCTTTTGAATCCCCTTTTGACAAGCACATGGCGCAAAAAGCCCGTTCCTCTGTCCTCATTATAAGCCGTCATGCGGAATTTCGGCATCATCGAACGAATCGTGACTATGATTTCGTCTGCCTTTCTGTCCTCGATTCGGCAGCGGTCAACACAAACGATCCTGTGCGATTTTGACTGATAAATGCCGGAGATGATTTTGCCGCCCCTTGTTGAGCCGAAAGCTGCCTGAACCTTGTTTCGGTAATGGTACGGGTGTTCCATGCCGATTATCCTACCGACATGGCAGTATCTGCCGAGGAGTTTGACAACCTTTGCCTCCTTGAAGCCGAGCTGGCGTTCGTATGTCATATTTTGGAGCTGACAGCCGCCGCATTTTCCCGCAACAGGGCAAAAATCAATTTTCTGTTCTTTTTTTGACTTTTTATCGTTCATTTTGAGCTTCCTTATCAATTATTTTGCAAGCGCCTACCGCCGCAGTGCCGAGCAGGGCTATCACGACCCAGCTTATTATCGTGCCGTTCCAGCCGAAGCTGTCCGAAAGCAGGGCGAAGCCGTAAGCCGAAGCCGCAGAGCCGACATATGTCATAAAATTCAGCGTACCCGAAAGCTCGGAAACATTTTCGTTGCTGCCGTAAATTCCGGGAATGAAGCTGATAAGCACAAGATTCACACCGTACATACAGCCGACGATCAGAGCGCACATGGCTGCGGTCAGAATGACCGAACAACCGCCGAGTACGGCAAGAACCGTTGCCGCAGCTGCACCGACGGCGAATATCATCAGTCCGCATTTAAAGGGCTGCCTGCCCGTTCTGTTATAAAGCTTAGAGCAGATTTGCAGACTGATGTATGAAAAAATCGGAATGACCGTGCTTGTGAGAATGGATTTTTCGCTGCTCAGTCCGAAGGACTCGTAAATGTAGGTCGGCAGCCATGTCGTTACACCGTCACGGAGGATTCCCTGAAAGAATATCGCAGCAAGAGTGAAGATAAACAGTACGATCGGCATAGCCGGACTGCGTCTTATCTTTTTTTCGTCCGACGAGCGTTTCAGCGCATATTTAATATCCGCCGTGCGCTCGATTTTTGTCAGTACGGTAAACCATGCAACCGCCATAGCAACACCGCAAAGCGCAGTGATAAAGAACACTCCTCTCCAGCTCCATACGGAGATAACGACAGGTGAAAGAAGATAGATGAGAACCGTTGCAACGGTGCTGCCGAGATTGGTCTGAACGCAGCCCTTGTTGAAATCGTCCTCATTCATTGCGGTTTTCATTATTTTGAGCATCGGCGGCCACATAAGCGACTGCGCCAGCCCGTTAATTCCCCAAACAAGGCACATCAAAGCCGCTCCGCCGACGAACGGGATCAGCAGATTCATTGCCGCCGTTACGCAAAATCCGAGAGTCATCAGCCGTTTGGGATCGAAGCGATCGCCGAGCCTTCCGCTGACGAGCTGACCCACTCCGTAGGTGATAAAGCCTACGGTGGTGACTGCGCCCGCCGCCGCCTTTTCGATGCAGCCGTCGGAGATTATTGCGGCAATCACGGCGGCAAAATTTATTCTTGTCAGGTAGCTGACAAAATACGCCAGCGTGCAAAGCTTTATGAGATTTTTTGAATTTTTGCCGTCAAGCTTGTTCATTATTCGACTTCCTTCGGCTTTTTCATTGTCAATGAAATTCTCTTCTTTTCAAGATTGACATCGATCACCCAAACCGTGACGATCTGTCCGACCTTGAGCACCTCCGAGGGGTGCTTTATATAGCGGTTGGTTATCTGCGAAACATGAACCAATCCGTCCTGATGAACGCCGATATCGACGAATGCGCCGAAGTCAATAACATTTCTTACCGTGCCCTTAAGCTCCATGCCGGGCTTGAGATCCTTCATATCCATAACATCGGTACGAAGCATCGGCGGCGGAAGCTCGTCACGAGGGTCACGGCCGGGGCGCATAAGCTCCTTGACGATGTCCTGCATCGTCGGAACGCCCACACCAATCCTTTCGGCAAGCTTTTCCTCGCCGAAAGCGGCAATTTTTTTGTCAAGATCGTCGATTTTGCTCTTTGCTGCGTCGTTGACCGTGTAACCGCATATCTCAAGCAGAGCCTTTGCTGCGGTATAGCTTTCGGGGTGAACGCCCGTGTTGTCAAGCAGATTTTTGCTCTCCGGCACACGCATAAAGCCTGCGCACTGCTCAAATGCCTTTGCGCCGAGCTTAGGTACTTTTTTAAGCTGAGAGCGTGAAGTAAATTCGCCGTTTTCCTCACGGTAAGCGACAATATTTTTCGCGACGGTGGAGTTGATGCCCGAAACCCTTGTCAGAAGAGATGGCGAAGCCGTGTTCAGGTCAACGCCGACGCTGTTTACCGCATCCTCGACTACGCCGTTGAGCGCACTGTCAAGCTCCTTCTTCGGCATATCGTGCTGATACTGACCCACGCCGATAGCCTTTGGGTCGATCTTGACCAGCTCGGCAAGAGGATCCTGCAAACGGCGGGCAATGGAAACTGCGCTTCTCAGCGAAACATCATACTGAGGAAATTCCTCGGCTGCAAGCTTTGAGGCGGAATAAACCGATGCGCCTGCTTCACTGACAACCATGTATGCCGTGTCCGTGTCAAGCTCCCTGAGAAGCTCGGCAGTAAAAATTTCCGTCTCCTTTGATGCCGTTCCGTTGCCGATGGCGATAATTTGAACGCCGTATTTTTTTATGAAATTTTTGATAAGGGATTTAGCCTGCGCCTGCTGTGCGGCGGAGTGGGTGATGTAGGCAACGCCGGTGTCGAGTACACGACCCGTTGCGTCAACAACTGCGACCTTGCAGCCGGTTCTGTAGCCCGGATCAAGTCCGAGGGCAACCTTACCCTTGACTGGCGGTTGAAGCAGAAGCTCCTTTAAATTCAGCGAAAAATTTCTGATTGCCGAAGCGTCGGCTCTTTCCGTCAATGCGGAGCGGATTTCACGCTCGACCGACGGAAAAATCAGCCTGTCATATGCATCAACGCCTGCGTCACGAACCGTGTCGGTGCAGGGCGAGCCGTTGCCGTTGAGCGTTTCCGAGGCAATGACATTTAACGCCTTGACCCTGTCAAGCTCAAGGCCGACCTTGAGAAAGCCCTCGTTCTCGCCACGGTTGATCGCAAGAATTCTATGGTCTGCAATCTTGCTGACCGGCTCTGAAAAATTGTAGTACTGCTCGTAAACGCTCTTTGCTTGCGCATCGCTTGCCTTGACATTGACAACGCCGACAACATTGAGCAGATTTTTCAATCTGCGGCGAATATCCGCCATGTCGGAGATATCCTCGGCAATGATATCCATTGCGCCTTGAAGAGCGTCCTCGGCAGTGTTGACCTCTTTTTCTTCATTTATGTAATCCTTGGCAAGCTCAATGGCGGACGGGCTGTTCGCCGTCTGAAGATAAATTGCCTGAGCAAGCGGCTCAAGTCCTTTCTCCCTTGCGACGGAAGCCCTTGTCTTCCTCTTGGGCTTGAACGGGCGGTAGATATCCTCCAGCTCGGCAAGAGTTGCCGCCTTGTCAAGCGCAGCGGATATTTCGTCCGTCAGCTTTTCCTGACCCTCTATCGAGGAGCGGATCTCCTCACGGCGCTTGTCAAGATTGCGAAGATATTCGAGCCTTTCGGAGATTGCACGCAAGGTCTGGTCGTCAAGCGTGCCGTGAGCCTCTTTCCTGTATCGTGCAATGAAAGGGATCGTGTTGCCGTCGTCAATAAGTGAAACAACATTTTCGATCTGCCATTTTTTAAGGTTGAATTCGGTTGTAAGTGCAAGAATAATATCCATAGTTACCTCGTTTTAATTTGTCTTATATCTGTTCCGTCAAAATACAGCATAACATAGTTGCTGAGAATTCGGGAAGTGATTCTTTGGCTGTATGCGGCTTCAAGCTCGGTGGGAAGAAGATTTGTGCTTATAATCGTCGGCTTGCCCTCAAGCTCCCTCGAATTTACAATGTTGTAAAGTGCGGAAACCGTGAACTGAGTTGTGAATTCCGCTCCGAGGTCGTCAATTATCAAAAGGTCACAACCAAGTATATTTTCCTCCGTGTTGCCGTCGGAACGCCCGAATTTTTCTTTTTCGAGCTTATTGAAAAGGTTCTGCGCCGAAGAATATATCACTCCGTATCCGTCTTCAACGACCTTGCCGGCAATTGCAAGGGAAAGATGAGTTTTTCCGAGTCCCGTGTGGCCGTAAAGCAGGAGACTTGAGGATTTTCTGCTGAAATCGGCGGCATAGGTTTTGCAGTAATTCAAAACGCTTTCCATTCTCTGCCTCGGGCTTGTGCCTGCGCCGTCGGGGTAATAGTCGAGCTTGAAATTGTCAAACCGACAGTCGTTGACGGGCAGCCTTGAACAAAGCTTTTCGTATTCTATCGACTTTAAAAGTTCCTCAAAGCAATCGCACATAATTCCGTTGACAAAGCCCTTGTCCTCGCATTTTTTGCATGTATAGCGCACATCAAGCCAATCCGAGGGAAAGCCTCCGTTTTTTAGGAGCAATCTGCGCTGCGCCTGAGCGGAAAGGTTAATTTCCGAAAGCTTCCTTATGTATTCCTTTGCGTCCGCTGCACCCATTCCGATGGCTTTGATGGTCGCCAAGCCTGCCGATGACATTCTTTCCTCAACCTCAAGAATTTCGGGAACGGTTTCAACGGCAATTCTGTGGTGCTCCTCTCGCTCGGCAAGCGCATGGCTTCTTCTTTGAGACAATTCCTGCTCGGCTTTTTTATATGTTTCCTTGCTGTATGCCATGTTCAGCTTCCTTTCTTGTATACCGGCAATGCCTCGCCGCGTTTGATAAATTCATTGATATCATATGATGCGGTCGTCTTTGCGGCAGGTGCTTTTTTTCTGCGGTATTCTTCTTTTTCTTTTTCGATATCATCGGGAGTTTTGATTCCCTTTGAATGCCAGTTGGCAAGTATTTTGTTCATATACGGAAAGCTTATTCTGCTCGAATGGTTGAGCATTTCCTCATATGCGAGATATATCATTTCGACATTGAATTTCATCTCGACCGACCATGTCCTGAGATATGCCGACTGCGACGAGGAGGGACGGGGATTTTGAATTCCCGCCATCTCGGCAAATTCCTTCCAGAGCTTGTTGCAGGAGTTGAGAATTTTTATCTGCTCGTCTGCCTTTTCAATCGTGTCGATCTCCCTTTCTCCCCATGTTCTGCCGACCTTTGAGATATACGAAAATCCGCTTTTGCCAACCGACCTGCAATAATCAACGAGCATATAAATGACCTCTATCGGCAGGCCGTAATGGTCGTGCATCATCAGAAGAATGCTTCTGCTGTCATAGCCGAGGGTCTTTCCGAGCATTTTTTCGATATCCGAAAACATCGCCGGAATTTCAGGATCTTCCTTGCACCTCGCCATTATCTGCTCGCTCGACGGCTTTGAAGCGAAGATTTCTTCAAAATGCTTCGTCGGCTCTGCGGCCTTCGGTTCTTCAACTGCGACAGGAGCAGCGGCAGAGCTATCCGTTGAAACAAGAATGCCCCAGCCGGCAATAACGGTCAGCGCATCCTCAACATCGCCCGCGCTATAGCCTATCTCCTTCGAAATTTTTGCAGCGTCGATCGGCTCGGATATATGGCGGCATATCCAAAGCAAAGTTTTAAGCTGTGATGCGCTTGCAAATTTTATGTAGCTATCCACGACCTGAGTCGGCACTGCAAACATTGAGCCGAGAACAGCGGAATTGAAAATATACGACATTGATTAACATCCTTTTGTCTTAAGGCAACGCCGCAAGAATTGCAGCATTGCCTTAAATAATTGCATTTACCATTACATTATACACTTTTACGGCGAAAATTTAAACAATAAAATTATATTTTACACAGCCTTTGCAAAAATACAACCGCTTGTGCTTTGCAGCTCACCAAATCACAATTCGCTCGACAAAACCACTAAAATTTTACAAAAGATAGAATTTTATATTATCAACGCTGTAAATTAAAACGCTGAATTTTACCGCAGGTCTACCATTCAGCATCTAAAATATAAAACCCCACCCGAAGCAGATGTTTTGTCAAGTGCTTCGGGTGGGAAATTTTAGTATTATCTTAGTCTATGTTGAAGATATTTGAGAGGGCTTCTCCGAGTGCATATTCAACATCGGGTATGTTTTCATCAATTACCGGTTGGAAATCGGGGGTGCTTATTCCCTCCGCCATAATATTCTCGATAATTGAAAACTTTTCAACCGTCAATTCGGGCTTTTCATATTTCATTTTGCCTAATTTTATCCGGATTCGGCGCAAAAAGCATTGACATTTTTCGATACGGTGCTACAATATAACTAAGTTAACAGTTGTCTTCGGGGCGGGGCGCAATTCCCCACCGACGGTAATGGGATTTAAGACAAAATCCACAAGCCCGTGAGCGAAAGTTGATTCGGTGAGATTCCGAAGCCGACGGTACAGTCCGGATGAGAGAAGATTTGTATTCTTGAAAAATAAAAGTCCCGTACAGATTTTTGTGCGGGGCTTTTTTGTTCGTTGGCAACTCTGACTGAAAAAAATTTTTTGAAAGGGTGTTGCTTATGAACACTAAGGTAAACAGCTTGCGAATGATAACGGTTACGGCGATAATGTCGGCTCTCTCGGCGGTGCTGATGTTTATCGAATTTTCAATTCCCATCATGCCTTCGTTTATCAAGCTCGACATTTCCGACCTGCCGGCGCTCATCACCTCGTACGCCTTCGGTCCCGTCTGCGGAGTTGCCGTTTGTCTTGTCAAAAACCTCATTCACCTGTTTGCGACCCAGACCGCCGGCGTCGGCGAGCTTTCCAACTTTATTCACGGTGCGGTTTTCGTTTTCGTCGCCGGAATGTTTTACAAGTATCGACGCAACCGTAAATTCGCATTTATCGGCGCAATGGCTGGCGATTTTGCTATGGCGGCAACGAGCTTTTTTATCAACTTTTTCTTCGTCTATCCGATTTATTTCAAGCTTATCGCTCCGCAGGAGGTCATTCTCGGTCTGTACCGTGAGATACTTCCGAGCGTAGACTCAATCAGCGAAGCAATTTTGATTTTCAATGTTCCGTTTACCTTTGTAAAGGGACTTATCAGCGTTGCGATAGCCTTTGCGATCTATCCGAAAATCTCGCCGATCCTCAAGGGCAAAAAATAAAACAACAAAATCAGCACACTTATAATAACGGACTGTCTCAATTTTGACAGTCCGTTACTTTTTATGCGTTCACTTTGTCATTATGATGAGCCTTGGTTGTATAGGACAAAACGCCGAGTATTGTTTCGCCGTCTATTTGCAGAGGCGTCGGGCGGTCAAATTTAACCATGATCTCGCTGCCTTCGAGCACCGTGACATTGCTTTTATATTTAATATGCTCACCCTTGAATATTGACGGAAAAATTGTCAAAGCCTTCAGCTTGCCGATATTATGGTATACCATGACCGAGAGCTTACCGCCCAATCTGTCCTGATTCGGTGTCGGCATCATTCCGCCGCCGTAGAATTTTCCGTTCATCGTCGGAGCAAGCCAAACTCTCTTGAATTTATGTTCAACTCCGTCAACCGTGACGGTCGCATTCGTCGGCTTATAGTGGAAAAGCAGGCCTTTGATTGCTATCGCCGTGTAATTTATGCTGCCCTCGGTCGTTTCTCTGAGCTTGTCGCCAACCTCGCAGCAATAGCCGTCGATTCCGTAGCCAATGCCGTTGAGGAAGCGATATTTTTTACCGTTGGCCGTCACCTCGGGCAGATTTTTTAAATATTTTGTTATATTGAACGGCTTGTCGCCGTATTTGTGACCGAGCTCGTGAGCAAAATCGTTACCCGATCCCATCGGGAAATAATAAACCTCATTTTTCTCCGAATAATCATACGGAAGATTGATGAAGCGATTCAGCGTTCCGTCGCCGCCGCACACAATGAGAATATCCCCCTTTTGCATTTCGGGAAGAACATCGCTGTAGGTTTCCGGCTTCGTCATGTCGCAATAAACAATCTCGCCGTCGATCAGCTTTTCTATGGTTTTTATCTCACTGGCGCATCTTTTGTTTCCTGCCAAGGGGTTGTAAAGAACATAGTTTTTCGACATTTTCATTCCTCCAATCGTTACATCGACTTATTTTAACATAATTCGACATAAAAAACCAGCGTTTTCTGTTTAGGAATATACAAGAGCTTGGATTTGTAAAGCTTATTTAAAGCAACGCTGCCATCAGTTATCGAAAAGCGCACCCCAAAGCCTAAGCTTCAAGGTGCGGTATCGCTTATATTATGTTGCAGTAACCAAGCCAAACGAGCAAGGCTGTCCATACGATAAGAATCAGCGGTATTCCGAATTTGAAGTACCATTTTCGTGTTTTGTGGTGAAAAGTATACATGGCAATAAGTCCGCCGAGCGAGCCTCCGAAAAGAGAAAGACCAAACAAAGCCGCCTCGCTGACTCGAAATTTGCCGTCTATCGCCTTTTTCTTGTCAACGCCGAACACAACAAAGGTTATTATATTGATAATTATAAGCCAAAATAAAATATAGTTCATGGTTAACCGAGTTTGTTGAAGGTTTCTTTGATTTGCTCCGCCGTACCGGTTGTCATGCTGAAGCTGTATTCGATCGGCTTGTAGCTTGCAAACTCCATTACATTGATCGCTGCAATATAGGAGGTCGCCGAATCCTTTGACGGGTCTTTTTCGGAGGTTTGTTCCCGATTAAAGACTCCCGCCTTGAATTTAAGGCACTGCGGCACATAAATTCCGATTCCGAAGCTGTCGTCAAATTCGCCGGTTAAAGCTGCCCAGTTTTGAGACGATTCAAAATATGACTTTGCGCCGGTATCGGCCCAAAAGCCAAGCCCGTTTTCATATTTAAGGCTATCGTCGGACGAGGAATATACAAATCTGTTAAAAGGCTCAATACAATAAAAAGCAGGCATCTCCTGCTCGGCAACAGCCGAATCATTTCCTGAAAAATCCACAAAGCGGCACGAAACATTGACAACATTTCCGTCGATGGAATACCTTGCCTCCATATACGACGGGGAATAGCTCTCCGCAGGCATTGCCCAATCCAGCGGTCGACATTTTATATAAAGCTCATTGCCCTCTGCGACAACATCAATCAGCTTCGCCGATTCGCCGTATTTGTTTCCGCCCTGAACGGGATTATAGCGCCACTCATAGCCGATAAATTCGCCAAATTCGCCGTTTTCTCCGGTTGTGCCGTAGTACGACTGCTGAACAAGTCTACCCGGGTCATACCGATTTATGAGATTAACGGATTTGTTTATGCACCTTGTGTTATAACGCTTTGAAGCATTGGAATCGACAAATATTCTGCCGTTCTTTTTGACCGCCTGAACATTGGAATTGAGGTCTTCGAGATAGCTCAGAGCACCGCCCCAATTAAGGTCAACTCCGAGCTTATATTCATCGGTTTGAATGAATACATTTTTGCCGGGAACCTTCCTGTTAAAAAGACCTATCCCGAGCAATTCAAGCTCTCCGTTTTCCTTATCAAGCGTTGTAAAGGAAATTTTATTCAGACGATATGCCTTTCGGTTCTCCAAAAAATCGTCAATAAAGCTGTAAAAATTCGTTTCACTCTCCGACGGCTCAAGGTAAAATTCTTCCGAATGGAGCTGCTGCTTGACCGTGTATGTAATTTCACCCGATATGTAAGCATCAGATTTGTATTTTATGCCGAAATAGTTGAACCAGTCGGTTTTATATGAGTCAAAGTCATAGGACACACAACCGTTCTCCGCATCTTTCGATACCGTAACTGTTGCGTTTTCGCCGTTGACGGAAATACATCCGTCAGAATATCCGTTGCCTAAAATTTCAAAAGACTTATCATTTTTACACGGCAAAAAGCTGAAAATATACGACGGAAAAAGCAAAATAAGCATTATAAAAGCTGTTATTCTTTTCATAAAACTCCTCCTTGCGAATTATTCATCCAAAGAGCCGATCAGAAAAAAATCAGTCCATTTCCCAGTTATGCCATACGCTCTGGACATCATCATTATCATCAAACATATCGAGCATCTTTGTCATGTTGGTGATGTCGTCCTCATTGGTAAGCTTTGTATAGGTCGTCGGAACATATTCGACCTCTGCGGAAAGGAATGAATAGCCTTTTGCGTCAAGGTCGTCACGAACGCCGCCGAGATCGTTCGGCTCAGTGCGAATCTCAAAAATTCCCTCATCGTCTGTGATAAAGTCGGTTGCGCCTGCCTCAAGCGCATCCTCCATGAGTTTCTCCTCGTCAACATCCTCGGCTTCGATCGTAATCACGCCGCAACGGTTGAACATGAAAGAAACGCATCCGCTCTGTCCCATATTTCCGCCGTACTTGTCAAAATAATGCCTGACATCGCCGGCTGTACGGTTGCGGTTATCGGTAAGAGCTTCAACAATAACTGCGATACCCGACGGGCCGTAGCCCTCGTACATGATCTCCTCATAGTTATCGGCGCTGCCCTCGCCTGCCGCCTTCTTGATGATACGCTCAATGTTGTCGTTGGGAACATTGTTCGCCTTGGCCTTTGCGATAACATCCTTGAGCTTTGAATTGACTGTAGGATCGGGACCGCCCGACTTAACGGCAACCGAGATCTCACGGCCTATTTTGGTAAATACTTTTGCACGAGCACCGTCGGTTTTTTCCTTTTTACGCTTGATCGTGCTCCATTTTGAATGTCCTGACATAAAATCACCATTTCCTGTCGGGATTTTCCAAAAATCCCCTGTAATTTTCAAGGCGATAACGCATAAATTGCGGTGCACGCCTTTCACAATTCGCACTTGCAAATTCGTGCGGTGTTGCTTAACTTGTAAATTATATACTCATAAGTCGTATTTGTCAATATTTAATCGTCCAAAGCCGGCGGAGTAAATCCGTAACCGAGAATCTCGTTCGCCTCCGACATAACTATGAACGCTTCGGGATCTATCTCCTTGCACATTCTTTTGATGTTAGGAATCTCATGGCTTCTTGCGGCGCAGATAACAAGCTCGCTCAGCTCGCCTGTGTAGCCGCCCTTGCCCTCTATTATTGTTGCTCCCCTGTGTCCTCTTTGTGTTATTGCCTCGGCAATTTGCTTGCCTTTTTTCTTTGTGAAAATATAGAGCATTTTGCCGTTGCCCGTGCCGTAGAGAATAAAATCCATGACCTTTGAAGAAACAAAGATAAGAATTGCCGCATAGAGCACGCTGTCAATGCTCCTGAACACAACAGCCGCCGCTATAACGACCGCCGCATCGCAAAGCATTATCATTCTGCCGATCGACATATGCGGCCAGATTTTTTTGAGAAGTCTGCCCAGAACATCCGTGCCGCCCGAGGTTGCGCCCCTTACGATGATAAGCGCAATTCCCGCGCCGCACATTGCTCCGCAGAAGATCGAAGCGAGCAGCTTATCGCCCTGATACGATCCTATCAGACCTTTGTTCATTGCAAGCTTCACACCGTCGATTATCAGCGAAAGAATCGTTGTTACCCACAATGTTTTGAATGTAAAAAATCTGCCTATAAATATCCACGCAAGAATTATCAGCGGAACATTGAGCAAAAATCCCGTCAAGCCGACCGGACACTGCGGAAACAGATAGTTTATGATTATCGCCACGCCGGTCATACCGCTTTGCGCTATGTTGTTGGGAATCGCAAAAATATTGACTCCCAGCGAATACAAAAGACAGCCGATAACAAAATACACATTGTCAACGGCAAATTTTTTCAGACTGTACTTTTTCAAATTCCTGATCAGCGAATTGTCCTTTTGCAAAAGCAGTCCTCCTTAACCGTAAATCAAATTGTAAAGCTCAAGAATCCTGTCGGTTCTGTTCATGAGATAGAGATAACCGAAAAGAGTCTCCACCGCCGTCGCCATATGATAATCCGAACGGCTGACATTCTTCGGCTGATGTCCCGATTTAGCGTTCCTGCCCCGTTTGAAAACGGCAGTCTCCTCCTCGGTCAGAACGGGCATGATCTTTTCAACGCCCTTTGCCTGCGCAGTCGCCCTGACACGCTCAACGGCCATGTGGTGCAGGTCATTTGCCGGTCTGTTGGCGTCGCAAATAAGCTCCTCACGGACGAGCAGATCAAAAACCGTGTCGCCGATGAAGGCAAGCGTCAAGGGACTTAGTTCATTGGGCTTTACTTCCCTGTCTTTTAAAAATCGTTCCATATATTTTACGGCACAAAATCGAACTCAAGATCGTAGATCTCGACCGTGTCGCCCTCCTGAATTCCTTTTTCTGTAAGCGCATCAATAATTCCGCTTGAATGAAGTACACGCTGAAAATATTGCAGCGATTCGTAATCGTCAAGGTCGCAGCGTTGAAGTATTCTCAGAAGCCACTCACCCTCGACGCAGTAAATTCCGTCACGAACGGTTATCGTATATCTGCCGTCTGAATTCTTTTCAAAAAACTCGGCAGGGATCTCCTCTTTTTCATATCTCTTGATCGGAGGAAGCGTCGCAAGCTTGGCCGCAACGGCATTGATAATCTCCTGCGTACCCTCTGCAATCGGGGCGCACATCGTGAAATACTGATACCCACGCTCGGTGAAATATTTTTCAAGCTTTTCAAGCTGCTCGTCCGACGCAAGATCGACCTTATTGCCGACAACTATCTGCGGCAAGTCTGCCATGTCGGGGTTGAACTTGACAAGCTCCTCGTTTATCTTGTTGAAATCCTCAATCGGATCTCTGCCCTCGCTGCCCGCCGCATCAACGATATGAACAAGCAGACGGCAACGCTCAACATGACGGAGAAATTCATGTCCAAGACCCACACCGTCGCTTGCGCCCTCGATAAGTCCGGGTATATCCGCCATAACAAAGGAATTGCCCTCGCCCATCGAAACAACTCCGAGCACAGGGGTGAGCGTTGTGAAATGATAGTCGGCAATGATCGGCTTTGCCTCACTGACGACCGAAATAAGCGTAGATTTTCCGACATTCGGGAAACCCAGAAGTCCGACATCGGCAAGAAGCTTCAATTCAAGCGAAACATCCCAGCTTTCACCCGGCGTACCGGGCTTGGCAAACCTCGGAGTCTGACGGGTCGGGGTTTTGAAATGAGAATTTCCCCAGCCTCCCCTGCCGCCCTTTGCGGCGATAAACTCATCGTCGTCGGACATATCCGCCATAACCTTTCCGGTCATCTGCTCACGAATAACGGTTCCTCTGGGAACCTCAATAATTAAATCCTCACCTTTTTTTCCGCTTTTATGGCCCGACTGTCCGGGTGCGCCGTTCGGAGCTTTGTATTTTCTTTTGTATCGGAAATCGGCAAGGGTCGAAAGATTGTCGTTGACCTTGAACACAACATTTCCGCCTCTGCCGCCGTCGCCTCCGTCGGGACCTCCTGCGGCAACATATTTTTCTCTTCTGAAAGCAACCGCTCCGTTGCCGCCGTCGCCGGCAGTGATTTTAATTTTTGCTATGTCTACAAACATAGATTTACCTCATTCTGTTAAATTATGTCAGCCTCTTGCGGCCTTTATATTTGCGACAAATTTCTTCGCCGTCTCTGTAATAAGCTTATAGTCGCCCGTTTTTGCGCCTGCCGTGAGCGATGAACCCGCTCCGACGGCAACTGCGCCCGCCTTTATCCATTCGCCCACATTGTCGGCATTTACACCGCCGGTGGGCATCATCTTTGCATACGGAATCGGACCGAGAATGTCCTTGATTATCTTCGGACCGAAAAGATCTCCGGGAAAAATCTTGAGTATATCCGCTCCGTTCTCCATCGCCGTAACAGCCTCACGAACCGACATAACGCCGGGCATCATCGGCACCCTGTAACGATTGCACATCTTAAGCGTTTCAAGGTCGAGATACGGACTGACTATATACTGTGCGCCGCTGAGCATGGCTATTCTTGCCGTTGCGGCGTCCATGACAGTGCCTGCGCCGAGTATTATATCCTCGGGGTCGTATTTATACGAAAGCGTTTCGATAACCCTATCCGCATGGGGAACACTGAAGGTCAACTCTATTGCCGCAACTCCGCCCTCCATGCAGGCGTCAACTATCCGCTCCGCCTTATCGGTGCTTTCGGCTCTGATGACTGCAACTATGCCGCAATCCTGAATCCTCATAAGAATTTTTTCCTTATCCATGTGCTCACTCCTATCGTTGAACTCTTGCGCCTGCGCCGTTGATTATTCTTTCAACCTCAGCCTTGGTCGCCATTGATGTATCGCCGGGCGTTGTCATTGCCAGCGCACCGTGCGCCACACCGTAATTTACCGCCGACTGCGGATCTTCCGTTTCCATAAGACCGTAAATCAGGCCGGAGGCGAAGCTGTCGCCGCCGCCGACGCGGTCGTAAATTTCAAGCCCCTTTAAATCAAGTCCGTTATATACCTTGCCGTCAGCCCAGCATATTGCGCTCCAGTCATTGACCGTAGCCGTTTTGACCGTTCTGAGCGTCGAAGCTGCAACCTTGAAATTGGGATAAAGCTCCGCCGCCTTTGCCATCATTTTTTTGTAACCGTCAATGTTAAGACTTTTAAGCTCAATATCGTTGCCCTCAATCTCAAGACCGAGGCATGCGGTAAAATCCTCCTCATTGCCGATCATTACATCTATGTATTTTGCAATCTCCTTATTGACCTCCTGAGCCTTCGCCTTGCCGCCGATATCGTTCCACAGGGACGGACGGTAATTGAGATCGTAGGAAACTGTTGTTCCGTATTTTTTTGCCGCTTTGACGGCTTCGATAACAACCCTTGCCGTTGTATCGGAAAGTGCGGCGAAAATGCCGCCCGTATGAAGCCATCTCACGCCGAGAGTGCCAAAGATGTAATCCCAATCAATGTCGCCCTCTTTAAGCTGAGATGCGGCGGTGTTTCCCCTGTCGGAAACGCCGAGTGCGCCTCGAATTCCGAAGCCTCTTTCGGTGAAGTTCAGTCCGTTTCTGACGGTTCTTCCGATGCCGTCATATTTAACCCACTTTATAAGCGAGGTGTCAACCCCTCCCTGAAGCATGAAATCCTCAACAAGTCTGCCGACCTCGTTATCGGCGAGAGCCGTAACAGCCGCCGTTCTCAGTCCGAAGCATTTGCGAAGTCCTCTTGCGACATTGTATTCGCCGCCGCCCTCCCATACTCGGAACGAACGTGCGGTTCTTATTCTCGAATCGCCGGGATCGAGCCTCAGCATAATCTCGCCGAGGGATATCATATCAAAGGTGCAATCCTCTTTTTTTCTGAGTTCAAGCTTCATTGCAAGTCTCCCCCTTTCGCCTGTTTTTATAAAAATCAAACATTGTCGGATCCTGTATCGCTCTTGCAAGCTCATAGACGGGATGTGAATAAAAGAACACTGTGAACATAATTTTTATAGTCAAAGAAATATCCTTATTTTTTTGAAAATCCTTTATCCACTTTTTACCTATTCTTTTCGACTCCGACAAAACCTCTTTTTCACATGTTGTTCCTATTGCCTGCGTCCTGTTGTAAAAAATCGACTGGAAGAGGTATTGGAGGCAATATTTTTTCAAAAAGGCGTTCGGGGAATCCTTCAACCTTTCGCAAAGCATATCGAAAGAATATGTCATGGTAAAACGTTTCAGCGAAAAGCTTGATGTAACGGTCGAATTCGGGCGGCTGAAATAATAGTACAACCGGCAATCTATTAAAAAGACCTTCGGGTTATGATTGAGAATAAGCACAAAATAATATCCGTCTTCGCCGTTCGTAATACCAATCGGGAATTTTTCCAATCTTGCAATATCTGTTTTATAAATTTTTGCACAGGCCGATTTCCCCGCTACACTGTTGTATCTTTCAGTGAACAGATCTTCATGGCTTGATCTTTCCGGCGTTGTAGACTCAACCGGCGTCATTTTTTCGCTTAGACTTTCTGTAATTTTAAAGTGTGAACATACTATATCGGCATCTATCTCTACAAGACTTCTATATAGTATCTCTGCCGCCTGATAATGCAGATAATCGTCGCCGTCAACGAACATTATGTAATCGCCCGTTGCTTCGTCCAAGCCTCTGTTTCTCGCAGCCGAAACGCCCGAGTTCTGCTGATAAAAATATTTTACCCTGCTGTCGGACACGGCAAACCGCTTTATGATTTCCGCACTTTTATCCGTGCTTCCGTCGTCAATACAGAGAATTTCCAGATCCCTGTAGGTCTGATTCACAACGCTGTTGAGACAGTTCTCTATATAATTTTCAAGATTGTAGACAGGTATAATTATGCTGACAAGACCTGACATTATTTCACCTCAAAATCATACTCCCGAATAGGCGTTAAATCCGCCGTCAACGGCGATCGTTGTACCCGTTACAAAGCCGGAATATTCCCTGTCGCAAAGAAAAAGCAATGCGCCGGAAAGCTCCTCCGGCTTGCCGAAGCGACCCATAGGCGTTGCGGCAAGAATCTTGCCCGTTCTCGCCGTCGGAGTGCCGTCGGGATTCCACAAAAGATCCTTATTCTGCTTTGTCGAGAAAAATCCCGGAGCAATAGCGTTGACCCTTATACCCATATCGGCAAAATGAACCGCCATAAACTGAGTAAAGTTCGCAACCGCCGCCTTTGCCGCGGAATATGCGGGAATCTTTGTCAGCGGACGGAAAGCGTTCATTGAGGTTATCATGACGATACAGCTGTCCTCTTTCTCTGCCATATCACGGGCAAAAATCTGGGTTGGAATCAGTGTTCCGAGAAAATTGAGATTAAAAACAAACGATATTCCCTCCGGATCAAGATCAAAAAATGTTTTAACATTCTCGTTTTTTTCCGTGAGATCTATCTTTTCAAGCGTTTCCTTGGTCGTCGTGCCCTTGGGGTTGTTTCCGCCTGCACCGTTGAGAAGTATATCGCAGGTACCGAGCTTTTCGGCGACAATATCCCTTGCTCTTTTCATGCTCTCCGGCTCAAGCACATTACAGCCGACAGCTATCGCCGTACCGCCGTTTGAGTTTATTTCATCGGCAACCTTCTGCGCCGCCTCTTCGTTGAGGTCGAGTACGGCAACCTTTACTCCCTGCTCGGCAAGAGTTTTTGCAAAGCCGGAGCAAAGCACACCGCCGCCGCCCGTTATAACCGCTACTTTTCCGTTAAGACTTTCATGCTTAGTCATAATATCACTCCGATTATTTGTTCTTTTCGACCGCTTCCCACAGTCCGTTGAGATAGGCGCAGCCGAGCGCACGGTCATAGAGTCCGTAGCCGGGTCGTGCGACCTCGCTCCAAATCATTCTTCCGTGGTCGGGTCTAACATATCCGTCAAAACCAACCTCCTGCAACGCCTTGACTATCTCATACATATCAAGGCTTCCGTCCGAGGAAAGATGAGAGGTTTCGTTAAACCGTCTGCCGGTGATCTTCACATTTCTCAGATGGGCAAAATAGATTCTGTCTCCGACCTCTCTTATCATCGCGGGCAAATCGTTGTCCGCACTCGCTCCGAGAGAGCCTGTGCAGAAGGTCAATCCGTTATACGGCGAATCCACAAGCTTCAGAAAGCGTCTTATATCTTCAATATTTTTTATAATTCTCGGCAATCCGAAAATATCCCACGGCGGATCGTCGGGGTGAATTGCCATTTTAACATCACATTCCTCGCAAACAGGGATAATTTCTTCAAGGAAATGCTTAAGATTTCTCCACATATCCTCGTGCGTGATGTTTTTGTATTTTTGGAACAGCTCCTTGATCTCGCCCATGCGCTCGGTTTCCCAACCCGGCATAGCGTAGCCGTTTGAGTTATCGTCAATCTCCCTGAACATATCCTCCGGGCTTTTGCCTTCGACCTGCTTGCCGTCATAGCAAAGACAGGTTGCGCCGTTGCCCATATCCATTGCAAGGTCGGTTCTCGTCCAGTCAAAAACAGGCATAAAATTATAGCAAATTACTTTCACTCCCGCCTTTGAAAGATTTCGGATACATTCCTTATAGTTTTCGATATATATATCGGCGTCGCTGTCACCGAGCTTTATGCTTTCGTGCACATTGACGCTCTCAATACATTCCATTGTAAGCCCTGCCGCTTCAATCTCATTTTTCATCTCAAGAATCATGTCAAGCGGCCATATCTCGCCTGCCGACAGGGTGTGAAGCGCGGGCACAACGCCCACAACGCCCGGGACCTGTCTGATCTGTTCAAGCGTAACGGTGTCCTTACCGTCGCCGAACCATCGCATTGTCATTTGCATAAGTTTACCTCTTTCCGATAATTACCTCTTCGCCGGTTCGTGAGGCCTCATAAACAGCCGAAAATTCCTCAACGGACTTTCCGCCCTCCTGAGAATCTATCGGGAATCTGCTGTCCGAGGCGATACAATCGTAGAAATCATGTATCAGCGCCTCATGACCGCCGCCCCAATAATCCTTGCCTCTTGTAACGCCTCTTTCCGTGCCGAGAAGCTCTATCTCGCCGTCTTTGCGTATAACGCAGGCGTTGTCGCCCTCTACTCTCAGAGTTGCCCTTTCGCAGAAAATATCTATTATCGGCTTTGCGTTAAGGCTGAAAGCCGTCGTTGCGTCATAAAGTCCGATAACGCCGTTTGCAAAGACGAACCTTGCGTGAGCGGTGTCCTCGACCTCAATAACATCCTTCAAATGGTCGTTAAAAACATGACCCGTTACGCTGACAACATCGCTGCCGACAAGGTATCTCAACAAATCCTGTGTGTGAATACCCTGATTTATAACTACTCCGCCGCCCTCTTTTTTGAGAGTTCCGTGCCAGTCGTCGGAATAGTAATCTTCATTTCTGCACCACTGCACAACGGCTCTTGCGCCTTTTATTGCTCCGTATTTGCCTGTTTCGAGCAGATTTTTGACCGTTCTGACGGACGGATTGTAGCGGTTCTGGAAGCAAACGCCGTATTCATGCGTGCTCATGAGCTGAGCCATGCGAATTTTTGCAAGCTCCTCCGTATTCATGGCGCAGGGCTTTTCGCAGAGAACATGGATATCCCTTGAAAGAGCCTCAACGGACATTTCAACATGGAGATAATGCGGTGTGCAAATATGCACTGCGTCGGGATGATCGTCATCAAGCAATTTTATATAATCGTAATACGCCTTGCAGCCGTATTTTTCGGCAGCCTTGTCCGCCTTTTCCTCGACGATATCGGCAACCGACGAAATCTCAATCCCCTCCATGGAGCTAAGTATCTCCAAATGAACCTGCGCAATGTTGCCGCAGCCAATAACAGAAACCCTCATAAAGCCTCCTCAATAAGTATCGCTCATATCGTCGGCAACCTGCTCGACAATGCTTTTCTTTGCCTTGGAGTTCTTAACATGCTCCATAAGCAAATCATAATATTTATCCTCGTCAAACGGAATCGAAACCGTTTCATTCGTCCAGCTTGAAAGATGGGCGGCATTGGAAATCGTAAGCCCGTTAATACCCTCCCTGCCGTCGGCAACAAGCGGAGTTCCGTGAAGAATCTTCCCTGCGAACGCATTGAGAACACCGGAATGCTGTTCGTTCATTCCGTCCGTTTCAACATCAACGGTATGATTTCCGATTCTGACAAAGCCGTCCTTTGCTGTCTGTATATTATGCGTCAAGCCCTCGTCAAGCTCAATGAGGGTGATTTTTTCGGCATTTTCGCATATTATTTTCGCCTTATCAAGCGTAATTTCAAATCTGTTTGTTCCCGGATAATCGCCAGTTGTTGTTATAAATACACCCGTTGCGCCGTTCGGGTACTCGGCATAGATCGTAACATCGTCCTCAACCTCAATATCATGCCACTTACCCTCATTGCAAAACGCACGGATTTTAGACGGCATACCGCATATCCACTGCCAGAGATCGAGCTGATGCGGACACTGGTTAAGGAGAACTCCTCCGCCCTCGCCCGACCATGTTGCACGCCATCCGCCGGAATTGTAATATGCCTGGGTACGATACCAGTCGGTGATTATCCAGTTCACACGGCGAATTTCACCGTATTTTCCGCTGTCTACGATTTCTTTCAGCTTTCTGAAAACGCAGTTGGTGCGCTGGTTGAACATCATTGCGAAAACCTTGTCGCTCTTTGCGGCAAATTCGTTCATTTCGCGAACTTGCTTTGTGTAAACGCCGGCCGGCTTCTCGGAAACGACATGGAGTCCGTTTTTGAGAGCCTCGATAACATAAGGCGGATGAAAATAGTGAGGAACCGCAATAATTACCGCATCGCACTCTCCGCTTTCAAAAAGCTCCTTTGCGCTCGAATAGCACCTTGCCCACGGAACATTTTTCTTCGCCCATTCGAGCCTGTCGGGCTTGATATCGGCAACGGCGGTAACTCTCATCTCGTCGATTTTACCGGCAAGAAAATTGCGAATATGGCTCGAACCCATGTTGCCCACGCCGACAATGCCCATGCGGATCGGCTGAGCCTTTTCAACAAGAGAGTGCATTGCGTCGGCAGCCGCCTTGAACGATTCCTTGTATGAGGCATAGGTATGTTTGTCCATACCTTTTTTTGTTTCATCGTCATTTTCAAGAGCGTCGAAGCCCTCAAACACCCTTAGATGCGGTTCAAGCGAAAGAACGATCGGAGAATGCTTAAGTGAAAGCTTCTTGACTATCTCGTCCACATGACCCTCGCCCTCTCCTGCAGAAACGACCTGTCCGTCGGAATACATAGCGTCCTTAACATGCATATACTCAATATGATCCTTCAAAAGCTCATAAGCCTTGAGCGTATCGACGCCGCATTGAATGAAATTGGCAGGGTCAAAGACCGCTCTGAGCTTTCCGCCACAAGCCTCAAGAACCTCAAGGCAACGCTCTGCCGTGTCGCCGTAGATACCCTTTTCGTTCTCATGGCAACACATCATGCCGTTCTCGTCGGCATAATCAACCATCGCCTTGACCCTGCGGAACACCTCTTCCCTGTACTCATCATAGCTGTCCTCTTTGTCAAAGAAAAAGCTGAATATTCTGATATATCTTGCTTTGAGAAGCTTCGCTACCTCAACGGTATTTTTAAAGGCTTCAAAATGCGGTTCAAAATCGTCCTTGATATTGATTTTGCCGTAAGCCGAACCGATCGAGGAAACCTTCATTCCCTCACGGTCTATCGTTTTCTTCATTTCCTTTGCACAATCAACAGTCATATTGTTGACGCTAAGCTCCTTGCCGAAGCCGCGAAGCTCCATCTCCGCGATACCGTTTTCCTTGCAGGCGGCGATTTGACCCTCAAGCGTACACTCGCCCGATTCATCGCTGAAAGCCGAAAAAATAAAGTGTGCCATTATGTACCCTCCCTATGCTGATTCTGCGTAAAGATAATTCTACACAATGATTATATCACATAAAAAATGAAAAATAAAGATATAATTGCGTTAATCGTAGATATTATTTGTGCAATAACACTTTATTTTTCGTTTCATATAATATAGCGGAGGCAAAAAGCTTCTAAAAAACACAGGAGGTCTTGCAATGGCTCTTTTCACAAACCAGGCGACCTTGACCTATAACGATAATGTTATCAATTCAAACATCGTTACCGGCGAGATCGTTCAGGTTCTTTCAGTTACAAAAAACGCCCTTTCAGACACCTACGAAAGGGATAAAACCATAACCTATATCATCAACATCGTCAATTCAAGCGATTCGGATTTTACCAATCTGACAGTTACGGACAATCTCGGCTCTTACACCTTCAATACTGCAAGTCTTGTTCCTCTGACCTATGTTGACGGCAGCGTCCGTTACTTCATCAAGGGCGATCTTCAGGCGCAGCCGACCGTTGCGGCTGTTTCTCCGCTGACGATAACGGGAATCACGGTTCCGGCAAACGGAAATGCGACCGTTGTTTATTCCGCAACGGTAAATGAATTTGCTCCGCTTGCAAACGAGAGTCAAATCACAAACACCGTCACCGTAAACGGCAACGGACTTTCCGCCGCAATAGCCGCCGAGGAAACGGTAAGCCTTGAGGCGGGACCGATTCTTTCCATCACCAAGGCCGTTTGCCCTCTCTCTGTTCCTGAGAACGGCACATTGACCTACACATTTGTTATCCGAAACAACGGCTTCACCGAGGCTTCGGCAACGGATAATCTTGTTATCAGCGACGCATTTGACCCGATTCTCAACATCACGGGAGTTTCCCTCGACGGAGCGTCGCTCACTCCGACGACCGGCTACACCTACGATGCGGCAACCGGCAACTTTGCGAGTGTTGCGGGCGTTGTTACCGTTCCGGCGGCAACCTATGTTCAAGACGCAACAACCGGAGCATACAGCGTTACTCCCGGCGCAACCGTACTCACCGTTACGGGAACGATTTAAGGCAATACAGCACAAAGGCACGGATTGCTCCGTGCCTTTGATTGAGGTTATTGTTTAATTTGCTTTGTCGGATCAGTTCACCATACCTGTCTGCTGGTTGATAGACGCTGTTTTGTTGATAACATT
>CAVJIV010000016.1:0-58925 GCA_963649715.1 bacterium
CTCAACATTAACCATCATCGTATTTTCTCCCATAACCGTCAAAGTAGCTTTGCACTCGACTCCAAGACCGGCAATGTTTTTTATACCGTCTCTGTCCTTAAGAACCGTAATCGTTGCAGACTGCGGTCCCATCACAGCTGAGTTTACCTCATAGCCCTGTGAAGCAAACTGCTGCTCCGCCATTTTGACAATAGCTTGCATATTGTAACCGGGTTGCAATACTACTGTTGTACTTTTCGCCATTTTCATGACCTCCGTTAGCTTTTTATTTTCTCAAACACACGAACAAAAACGCTGTTTGCAGAATCCGCACAGACAACATCACTTTTCCCAAACAATCTGATAAAATAAACCACCGTAAAGACAAAAATAAATATAAATAATATTATATAATTTCCCTTTTTTGAAAGTTTATCTTTTAAACAAAACGGTATTACCAATAAGGGCAAAAAATATATTAACGGATGAAAATTCCAAGCAGCCATAAAATCGCCGGAAATCAAAGAAAAAAAGGCTCTTGTCATTCCGCATCCCGGACAAGAAATCCCGGTTAACCATTTAAAAGGGCAGCCAATTGTCAAATACCATATCAGTAATATCGCTGTCAATAAGATTTTTAAAACAATTTTTATTTTCTTCATATTATAATCACAATCTTTTCTCGTATTTTACTACAATTTATTTTAAATGTCAAGATTATATTATATATTTTTCAAAGTTCTTTGTCATTTGATACATAATCCATTTATTATTTTGTCAAATCTTGCATTTTTTCGTATTCGTGCTATTATATTAAAGCGATACAGTGCAATTGAGTTATACTGTTTCATTGTGCGATATTGCCTTATTTATTAAAATGAAAAGGTGAGATGCTATGACAAAGAATTGCAAATCCTTTCTTAATTTCGGTTCGCTGAATCAGGATATGGTTTATTCCGTTGACCACACCGTTCATCCGGGCGAAACAACCGCTTCGTCGAAGCTTGAATTTTTTTGCGGCGGCAAGGGCTTGAACCAGTCCATTGCCCTTGCAAGAGCCGGTGCAAAGGTTTTCCATGCCGGCTGCGTCGGAGGCGACGGCGACCGCCTGATTGCCAAGCTTCAAGAGAATGATATTGACACAAGCCTTGTCAAAAAAAGCAGCCTACCGAGCGGTCACGCCATTATTCAGGTTGACAGGGACGGGCAAAACAGCATTCTTCTTTTCGGAGGCGCAAACAAGCAAATCGACGAAGAGCACATTAAAAAAACACTGTCCGATTTTAAAGCGGGCGACCGACTTTTTTTGCAAAATGAGATCAACAGCGTCGATAAGATCATAGCCGCATCAAGCGAAAAGGGAATGGAGATCGTGTTCAATCCCAGCCCGTTCGGCGACGAGATTCTCTCTTACCCTCTCGAAAAAGTCACATGGTTTGTTGTTAACGAAACCGAAGCAAAAGAGCTTACCGGCGAAAGCGATCCGGATAAAATTCTCGCTGTATTCTCAAAAAAATTCCCGTCGGCAAAAATCCTGCTCACGCTCGGTTCCGACGGCTCGGTTTGCAAGGCGGACGGCAAGGTTTATATTCAAAAAATATTCAGCGTCCCCGTTGTTGACACGACCGCCGCTGGCGATACATTCCTTGGATTTTTCTTTGCTCTTGTTGATACTTACGGTATTGACGGTGCATTGAAATATGCTTCCGCAGCTTCCGCCGTTGCCGTTTCACGAAACGGTGCATCTTCCTCAATTCCGAAATTCAGCGAGGTGGAAGAATTTCTAAGGCTGCACCTCACAAATTGATGCTCAAAAATAAATGCCTCCCCATGAGTCTGTCAAAAGGGAGGCATTGCATTTTGCTGTTCAATTGTGGTTAAAAAACGACCGTCAAAAGCATTTTGAATTTTTCCTCACCGAATACGGCATGAGGATGCTTGGCAGGCATTACGACAGTATCGCCCTCGTGCAGGATATAATCGACGCCGTCGATTGTGATTTTTCCCGTTCCGTCAAGGCAGGTAACCATTGCGTCGCCGCCCGATTCGTGGGTGCTGATCTCCTCACCCTTGTCAAAAGCAAAAAGCGTTACGCTCAATGCGGAGTTTTGCGCAAGGGTTTTGCTGACCACCTGACCCGGCTGATATTCAACCTGCTGCTTAAGGTTGAGCACTTCGGCCTTGTTTATATTCTTGTATCCGTTCATAATCAAACCTCCTCGGCTTTATTATTGCTCGTTAAGCATCTGAAAATTCTTTTTGTTTGAAGCATAGAGTCTCTTGAAAACCTCAAAGTTTTTATCATAAACCTTTTTATCCGCCGTGCTCGGCTTAAAGCTTTTTCCGACAGGGATATAATCCTTAACGCTGCCGAGATCTTTGATAATGCCAAGACCTATTCCGACAATGGCTGCCGCGCCGACTGCGCCGACATCCTGCGGCTTTTCAACGACCTCGATCGTTCTACCCGTTATATCGGCAAGGATCTGCGCCGTGACATCGGAGAGTGCTCCGCCGCCGACGAAGCGAATCGTACCGGAGGTCTTTATCTTTCTGTCCTGAGCTTCGAGCATCCAACGAAGATGATAGCAAACGCCCTCGATAACGGCTCTGAGCATATCGGATTTGCCCGTGTTGATATTGACATTGAAAAACATACCGGCTGCGTTCGGGTCTTCAAACGGACAGCGGTTGCCGTGAAGCCACGGTGTGAAAATAACTCCGTTCGCCCCTGCCGGAACATTGCCTATGACCTCGGTCATGTAGTCGTAAAGACTGGTGTACGCTTTCTCGGTGTGGTCGGTAATTTTCTTTTTCTCTATAAATATTCCTATCTCGTCAAGGCAAAGATGATCCTTAACCCATTCAAGGCACTTGCCCGCCGTTTCCATCTCGGCAAAATAGTTGAAGCTGTTCGGATCTGCGCCGACTATTGCGGCGATCATTGCCGAGGTATCAACAAGCTGCTTTTCGACGACAGTTCCGACCCAGCCCGATGTTCCGGAATAGATGTGGGTATCGCCTACCGCACAGCTGCCTGCGCCAACACCGATTAGCGAAGCGTCGCCGCCGCCGCCGAAAACGGGCGTACCCGGCAGAAGTCCGAGCTTTTCTGCTGCCTTTTCGGTAACTCCGCCGACCATATCCGTCGATTCGATTATATCGGGCAGGTGATTCATATTTACCTTGAAGATATCGGCAACGGTCTTGCTCCAGCCCTCCTTGCCCTTTCTTGTGTCATAAAGGAGGGTCGCAAATGCCGAGTCCTTTGTCATTGTGAATTTATCCGTGCAGCGGCTGATAAGAAAATCCTTGACATCAAGCCACTTGTAAGCTTTTTTGTAATTCTGCGGCTCGTGATTTTCGACCCACTTGTATTTATATACCGGGTCTTTAACGCTGCACGAAACGGCACCGGTAACGGCAAGGGATTTGAGAAGCGGAACAATGTTTGCACCGGCGATCTGCAAGCCGTATGCCATGTATTTTTTCAGCTCCTCCTTGGCTCGCTGATCCATATAGCTCATCGGTCTGCGAACAGGATCGCCGTTTTTATCGACGAGGACGAGAGCCTGCATCTGAGAACAGAATGAAATTCCGGAAATCTGCTCCGGCTTGATATCCGTCTTTGTGAAGATATCCTTCGTGGTGGCACACATTGCGTCCCACCATTCCTCCGCATCCTGCTCGGCTCCTCCGTTTTCCAGAATATACAGGTTGTATGAGCCGTAGGAATTGACTATCGGTTTAATCTTTTTGTCAATTTCAAAAAGGCAGGTTTTAAGACCCGTCGTTCCGACATCATAGGCAATAACATAAGCACTCATATTCAACACTCCAGTCGAAATAGATTCAAGCATGCGCACGCCGCGTTTTACACGACGCCGCCTTTGTTTTTTATTTTATCATAAAACGGCTTAAAAGTAAAGATAATACCTCACAATTGATGGCGTTGCCATAAAAATTTTTATTAAATTTTACAAAAAATTTTTAATGACATATTTAAAAATGAAAACAAATGTGTTAGAATAATATCAAACAAACTCAAAAGGAGGATTTTTCATGGGTAACAATTTTGCTATCAAGAATTATCTTGATGCCGATAAGGTGACAAAGGAGCTTGACGCTCTTATCAAAAAGCCGATCTACAGCATCAAGCCGGACGCTCTCAAAAAATACGAGAACGAATATTACGCAAAAAAATGCGCAAAGTCAAAGGAAATGATTGACATCGCCAAGAAGAGAATTCCCGGCGGCGTTCAGCATAACCTTGCATTCAACTATCCGTTTCCGCTTGTCTTTACCAAGGCTTCGGGCAACAAGCTCTACGACATAGACGGTAACGAATATTACGATTTTCTTCAGGCAGGCGGTCCGACAATTATCGGCAGCAACCCTCCTGAGGTTCGTGAAAAGGTTATTGAGCTGCTCAACGACTGCGGCCCGTCAACAGGTCTTTTCCACGAATACGAATACAAGCTTGCGAACAAGATCGCAGAGTGTGTTCCGTCGGTCGAGATGTTCCGTATGCTCGGTTCGGGCACAGAATCATGTATGTGCGCAGTCCGTGTTGCAAGACTTGCGACCAAGCACAAGAATATCCTCAAAATGGGCGGTGCATACCACGGCTGGTCGGATCAGCTCGCTTACGGCATGAGAGTTCCGGGAACCAAGAATCTTCAGTCAAGAGGCGTTCCGATGTTTGTATTCAAGCATACCGACGAGTTCTTCCCGAATGACCTCAACGACCTTGAGAAAAAGCTCAAGAGGAACGAGCTTACGGGCGGCACGGCAGGCGTATTCATTGAGCCTGTAGGCCCCGAGAGCGGAACAAGACCGCTGAGCAAGGAATTTATCAAGGGTGCGGAAGCACTCTGCCACAAGTACGGCGCACTCCTCATCTTCGACGAGGTCGTTACAGGCTTCAGAATCGGTCTTTCGGGCGCACAGGGCTATTTCGGCGTTGATCCCGACCTTACGATTTTCGGAAAAATCGTTGCCGGCGGATATCCCGGAGCAGGCGGAATCGGCGGCCACAGAGATGTTATGGCTCACCTCGGCGCAGGACTCGACTCATCGGGCAAGAAGGTCAAAAAAGCAATGTGCGGCGGCACAATGGCTGCAACTCCGCTTTCGTGCGTTGCCGGTTATCATACAATTTGCGAGATTGAAAGAACAAACGCCTGCGAAAAGGCAGGACTTATGGGCGACAGGCTCATCGAAGGAATTCAGAAATCCATCAAAAAGCACAATCTTCCGTTCGTTGCGTTCAACCAAGGCTCGATTTGCCACCTTGACACCGTAGGTACAATGCACTTTGCTATCAACTGGTCAAAGCCGTGGGAGATCCCGGAAATACTCAAGCAGACAAGCGCACGCCAGAAGGAAATGGAGCACATGGGCGCAGCCTATATGGCGGAGGGTATGGTCACCCTCGCCGGCAGCAGACTTTACACCAGCGCTGCATACACGGAAGAAGATATCGACGACGCAATCGCACGCTTCGACAGAGTATTCGATAACTGCGGCAGAATCGGTTAACAGAACAAGGGGGACGTTTAAGTGTACACTTTGGAAGAAGGCAAAAAAGCCGTTATCGAAGCCGGTCACAGACTGCTTGAAACAGGTCTGATCGCAAGAACGTGGGGAAATGTAAGCGCAAGAATTTCGGACACTCAGTTTGTTATCACTCCGAGCGGAAGAGCATACGATACGCTCACGCCCGACGATATCGTTGTTGTCAACATCGCCGATTGCAGCTATGAGGGAGATGTTAAGCCCTCAAGTGAAAAAGGAATTCACGCCGACGCTTACGCCTTGAGAAGCGATGTTAATTTCGTCATTCACACTCATCAAATAAACGCTTCGGTCATCGGAGCGGCAGGCATTGCCATTGATCCCGTGCCGAAAGCCTACAGGGATATTCTCGGCGAGACTGTTCCGTGCGCAGGCTACGGAATGCCCTCGACGGATAAGCTCAGGAACGCAGTTAAAAAGGAATATGCAAACAATCCCGTCTGCAAGGCTTTCCTCATGGCTCATCACGGCGCAGTCTGCCTCGGCAAGGATTTCGACGAAACCTTTGAAATAATTCAGGCTCTTGAAAAGGCTTGCGAAATCAAGCTTGAAAAGGCATTTCTTATGTATGAGGGCACGCCGGAATACACCAAGAAAGCCATGCTCGACAGCTATATCAGACACACGGGAGGAAAGGCTCTGCCCAAATATGTGTCGGATTTCGGCAGCAGCGTCAGGGACGGCGAATTTTTCCTGCTGACCTTCAAGAGCGGCGCAAGCTTTAATGTTAAAATCAAGGGCTGCACCTGCGACAGTGAGGCAAAGCTGCCGGCTGTTGCAAAAATCCATGCAACGATCTACAAATCGTCCGATGTAAATTATGTTCGCCACCTTTCCGAGAGCGACATCATCGCATACAGTATGACCTCCGATTCGGTTGAGGCAAGGCTTGACGATTTTGCTCAGATCGCAGGCGCAAAAATCGGTTCGTTCCGCTGGGACGGCTCGGCAAGCTGCGCTTCGGAGGCCGCAAGAAAAATCAAGGGCAAGAACGCCGTGCTTATCCATGACTCCGGCGCACTCATAACCGGCAAAACGATAGACGATCTCGACGCAGTCGAGCTTGTCATGAGCAAGGAATGCAAGGCTCAAATCGGTTCGCTTTTCCTCGGAAGCGGAGAACCTCTCGGCTATACCGACCGTGCGCTTCAGCGAGTTATTTATGTAAATAAATACTCAAAGCAATACCGCAAAAATTGATGCACACGCCTTGCTCGGTAACCGCCGAATAAGATAATATAAAATAAAAAGACTATAAATCACAAAGCCTGTGCAATGTGGTTTATAGCAGTAGCGATTTGGATTAAATGTGTTAATTAAGCCATTTTTAACGGCATTGTATTCCAAAAATCAAGACGATTTTTAATTTGGCACTGTCATTTTTAATCGTCTTTTAATCGTGTAGCCGTCAGTTTGGGCGTCGAATAATTACAAACTCGTGCCCGCATTGAAAAAAATGAACATATGTTTAGAGCTGTTTATGCAGGGATATTTCGTTTCGCTTCTCTCCACTTCATATTCCTGCATAAACTTAAATTTATAAAATTTTCAAAAACCCACTGATTTGTTAGGCTTATTAAATTCAGCAGTATAATTTAAATTTTCCAACCCTGTAATTACCCCATCAGCCAAAAGTATTTCACACATAGAATCAACAAATGGTTTGCTGTCAAATGTAGATGAAACTATTATTCTTAACTCATTATTATATGTGGTAACAGCGAGATTATTTAACCATCAACGGCTTTAATGCAAACATTACGGATAACGGAATTACAGGCATTGACAAGGTAAAGCAGGGCGATTATGACCTTATTTTGCTTGATTTAATGCTTCCGGTTATGAATGCGGATATTGTGTTTGACAAGGAAACGCTTTATGAAAAACTTTGGGGGTTTGATTCGCTCGGCGATACGGCAACCGTTGCCGTGCATATCAACAGGCTTCGAGAAAAGCTTGAAGATAACCCGTCAAAACCAAAGCATATTCAAACTGTTTGGGGTGCAGGATATAGATTTAAAGATTGATATAATAAAAACGAACATTTGGACGCACTGTATAAAGAAGAAAGCTGTTAATTTTTTTGCAACCGTTCTTTATGCGGTGCGCCTTCTATAACGCTCGCTTTTTTAAGATATATTGTTTATTTATGTTTAAGTTTCAATTTAATTTTTGTTTATATCGCCGCCATATTATAAAAACAAAGGAGATAAACCTATGAAAATAACTAATACCGAACATTTTGGAATTGCAAGAAAAATAGTGTCAAATATGACAAGCGAAAGCTGGGAAACAATACCTCATGTTTGTGTGACATATGATGCAGATGTAACCAATCTTTTTGATGTATTAAAAGAAATAAACTCCGGTAAAGATAAATCACAAAAAATAACAGTTAATACTGCAATGCTCAGAATTATTGTTGAGGGGTTAAAAGCTTGCCCTAAAATGAACGGACATATTGAATTTAACCGCAAACTTGTAAGAGGCAAAGTTACCACTCTCGAAAATATTGATATTTCAATGCCTGTTGTACTTAAAACAGGTGAGATGATGACGATAAATATGCACGATATGGGCTCAAAGAGTATGAGCCAAATGGGAGATGCAATAGCAGATTCTATGCGCCGTGCAAATAACTCTGATATGAATGAAGTTATGTTTGAAGTTTCAATGGATAATACAATTCAAGGCCTGAAAAAAGGTAAAATAGGTCAAACAATTAACCGCCTTATCGGTTCAAAAACAGGTAAGCATAAGGTTAAAACACTGTCAGGTCAGGCTAAAAAGGAATATTATTCAATTCCTGAAACTGACAGACTTACTAAGCACGATATTGAGCAAGGTACTATCACAATCTCCAACCTTGGCTCGATTTATCGTAAGTGGAGAGGGGTATGTACCATTCTTGAAATCATTCCGCCTCAACTTGTGGCAATCGGTGTCGGTGCGGCTCAAAGAAAGCCGATATGCACCCCACAAGGCGAAGTTGTACCGGCACTGATTTTGCCGCTTACTGTTGCCTTTGACCACAGAGCACTTGATATGGGCGATATGGTGCCGTTCTTTGACAAGCTTGATGAAATTTTTTCAAATACAGAAATTCTTAAGGAGTGGGTTTGATGATTAGAACAGCGATAAACGGCTTTTTTATTTTTATACATATTATATGACCTATTAGTTTTTATAAAAAGTAAAAAGTCCCGAAAACGCAGCGTTTACGGGACTTTTTGGTACGCCGGAAGGGGCTCGAACCTCCCGACCTACTGGTTCGTAGCCAGTCACTCTATCCAGCTGAACTACCAGCGCATACCAATAAAAATATATCAACTTATTCAGTTGTTAACAAAATGTCCACAAGTCGGCCTTGTGTTTCGCAGTCTTTTTTCATCTTTCGTTTTCGATATCGGCAAGCATCTGCACTCTCTTTGCGTGTCGGCCGCCCTCATAAACTCCCGAGAGCCATGCGTCAACTATCATCAGAGCGAGATCAAGACCGACCACCCTTGCGCCGAAGGCAAGCACATTCGTATCGTTATGCCGTCTTGAGAGCAGCGCAGAATACGGTTCGCTGCAAACAACGGCACGGATACCCTTGACCTTGTTTGCCGCAAGGGAGATTCCCACTCCGGTGCCGCAGATAAGAATGCCCTTATCGCACTCTCCGGAAGCGACCGCCTCCCCTACCGCCTTGCCGTAAATCGGATAATCCGTTCGTTCCGTACTGTTTGTGCCGAAGTCAACGACCTCAATACCCTTTTCTTTAAGATGCTCAATGACCTTTCCCTTTAGCTCAAAGCCGACATGGTCACAGCCTATTGCAATTTTCATCTAAAAGCCACCTTTCAAAACATCGGTTGGCTTGACTTTGTAAAGCAGTTTTGAAAATAGAAGGGGATGGTTTCAAGAAGTGAGCCAAGCCAGCCGATATTTTTCACTTTCTCTCCGAGGTTCTGTATGTCTCAGCTACCCCGGAGCTTTATAATAAAGTTCGGAGGAAAGAACTTTATTTTGTAACAAGATTTGAATCAACGGGGATAGTTTCGGGAGTTGCGTTAGCGTCAATGGCTTCGTTATTGTTAACCGCCTGAATCATACGCTTGAGCGATGTTGCTCCGATTCCTGCCGAATCCTGAGCGACCGTTGCCGAAAGCTCGCCCGCCTTGACGCTTTCAAGAGCTTCCTCTGCGCCGTCCGTGCCGACTACGATAATATCCTTGCCGGCATTCTTAACCGCCTGCAAAACGCCGAGCGCCATTGTGTCGTTGCAGCAATAGATAGCCTTGAGGTTCGGGTTTGACTGAATCATGCTCGCCGCAGTGTCAAGAGCCTTCTGACGATCCCAGTCTGCCGGCTGAGAAGCTACGAGCTTGACCTTTGAATCGGCATTGAACGCGTTCGTTGCGCCCGTTTTTCTCGCCTCGCCCGAAGCGTTGCCTGCCTTGCCCTCAACGATGGCTACCTCTCCACCGTCGGTAAGCTGATCGATAATATACTGTGCGCCCTTTTCGCCGACCTTTTCGTTATCCGTCGTTGCAAAAGCGATGACGCTGCCGCCTGCCGCCTTGAGGGAATCCATATCGATTTTTTCGTCGATATTCATTACATAGATGCCCTTCTTGTTTGCCTCAACGATACCGTTGATAAGGTTTGTCGGTGAAAGCGGAGCAACGCCGATTGCCTTATATCCCTTGTTAATGCAATTTTCGAGAATCTTGAGCTGACCCTCGGTGTCCTCCTCCGTTGTTGCGGAAAAGACATCGACCGTAACGCCCTGCTTCTTTGCTTCCTCCTCGATACCTGCTTTCATCTTTGCCCAAAAGTCGTTTGAAAGAGGCTTGAGAATAACCGCATAATCCGCATTGCCGGTGTTCTTGTCTGCGCTGCCGCCCGCTCCGCAGCCTGTAAGGACGAGCGAGAATACCATAACCGTTGCCATAATGATGCTGAGAATTCGTGTCTTTTTCATAATGATTATCCTTTCTTCTTAAAAATTGTTTCGGTAACCGCTCAGCGGCTTCCTTTTTATATTACCGACGGCTCAATCTGTCGTCAGATAATATCCTTAATTCTGCCTTAACATTTGATGAGCGTAAATTCCGCTGCCGTAAATTCCGCTCTGCTGGTCATGCTCGGTGAACATGATCTCAAGGTTTTGTTCCGGATAAGGTCTGCGAACCATTCTGTGAATCGCTTCAACAAGAACCTCCTTCGGAAAACCCTCCATAAAGGTCACGCCGCCGGCGATTATCGAATAATCCGGATCGAGAATGTTTATCTCCGTTGCAATCGGAATTGCGAGATCCTTTACAAATTTCAGGATTATCGGCGAATTTCCGTGATGCTTGAAAACCTCTCTTATGGGGATCTCGGGGAAATATTTTTCCGCAAGATATTCGAGCCTTTTGCCAGAGCATCTTGTTTCCGAGCAGCCGATGTTGCCGCAGGTGCACTCCTCCTCAACGCCGTAAAGAGGAATGTGTCCAAGCTCGCCTGCCGCTCCGTTCTTGCCGGCATAGAGCTTACCGTTAATGCATATCGCATTTCCGAAGCCCGTTCCGATATAAAAGCCGAGCACGGTTTTATTATTGTCTATTTTCAGCTTATTCATATCATTCATAAGAAGATAATTTACATCTCTGTCGAGAAAAACGGGGATTCCGAGCTTTTCTCCGAGTTTGTCGCTGAATCGGATATTATTGAAGCCCTTTAGATTCGGGGTTGAAATTATCGTTTTCTTGTCCTTACTGACGATCGACGGAATTCCGACCGCTGCGGCTTTGACAGAATCACGGATTCCGTATTTGTCCATATAAGTCTCAATCTCTTTATAGATTATCTCCACAACATCGCCCGAATCAAAGACCCTGCTGGAGTTCTTCTCAAAGTGACTGATGTTACCGTCCTCATCGACTGCGCCGAGCCTGAAATTCGTTCCGCCAATGTCAATTCCCAAGGTTAAGTTTGCCATTCTGTCCACCTCCTTCGGTAGAAAAAGCCGTTCATTCGGTTCCTGTCAGAGCTTTGAATTCGTCCATCATAATGTCCCATGCCCTGCAAAGATCCGAATCCTTTGAAAAAAGTCCCGATGAGCCGACGATGAACACCTCCGTTCCTGCGTCATAAAGACGCTTGAAGGTTTTTTGATTGCACGAGCCGTCAACCTCAATAAGGTAATTGTAGCCGTGCTTTTCTTTAAGCTCTCTCGCCTCACTGATTTTATCGAGCATTTCTTCAATAAACGGCTGACCGGCAAATCCGGGGTCAACGGTCATTATCGTCAGCTTGTCGATCCTGTCAATATAATGTTTGACGGTCGAAAGCGGAGTTGACGGACTGAGCACAACCCCCTTTTTGCAGTTTAGCGATTCTATCTTGTTCATAATTCTGAATGCGTCGTTGACTATCGTTTCGGCATGGGGACAGATATAGCCTGCCCCTGCCTCGGCGAGATTTTCGATATAATCATCGGGTGTCGTAACCATCAGATGACAGTCGATCGGCTTCCTTGCGACGGTCGAAAATGCCCTTACAAAATCGGGTGAAAGCGTAATGTTTTTGACGAAGTGACCGTCCATTATATCCACATGGTAGAGGTCGCACCTTTCGTTGAGGATCTCCGTCTGACGCCTGATATCGAGAAGATCCATACACATGAGCGACGGATTAAACATTGGTTTCATAAAACGCACCTCTTTTTGATTATTTCTTACGAGCTACAAATCTGTCCAGCGCAACCGAACCTATGATTAGCAAACCCATAACGACCTGCTGCCAAACGCTCGGAACTGCAAGAATGTTAAGACCGTAGTTGATAACGCCGATTATCAGACCGCCCATTACAACGCCGAAGATCTTACCCTTGCCGCCGAAGAAGCTTGTTCCGCCGATGATTGACGCTGCGATCGCATAGGTTTCAAAGCCTGTTGCCGCCGCCGGCTCGGCAGAACCGACACGACCGAGAAGCACGATGCCTGCGATACCGGCGCAAATGCCGGAAATAATGAACACTATCAAGGTATGCATATTAACATTGATTCCCGAATACCATGCGGACTCCTTGTTGCCGCCGAGCGCATAAATATTTCTGCCGACCTTCGTTTTCCTTGTCAAGAATGAGAGGAAAAGCGCAACAACTATCGCAATTATCGCAACGATGGGAAGAAGGTCAAAAACCTTATACGAGATAAAGCTTGTGAATGATTTCGGAAAGCCGAAAACCGCGCTTGAATTTGAGATAATGAGCGTTACGCCCCTGAAAATCGATTGTGTGCCAAGGGTGATGATGAACGGGTGAAGTCCCGTTACATTGATAAGCAGTCCGTTGAGAAAGCCGAGGAAACCGCCGAAGATTATGCCGAGCAAAACGGCAAGCAGCGGATTCACTCCCGCTACCATCATCTGAGCCGAAACCATGCCGGTCAGCGCAACGACCGAGCCGACCGAAAGATCGATTCCGGCAATAAGAATCGCAAAGAATTCGCCCATCGCAATAAGAATATTGACCGAGCTTTGCGAAAGGATCTGCGTTATCGTTGCCGTTGAAAAGAATGTTCCGGGCCGCAGAGCAGCCAGGATAACAAGAAGAATCACAAGGATTCCGAAGGTGCCGTACCTCTGCCATATCATATTAAAGGTGAGCTTTTCCTTGGGTTTGATCTGCTTTATTTTTTCAGACATGATATTTCACTGTTCCTTTCTCTGTTCAGGCGATTTCCGCCGTTGACGCTTTAATAATGCTTTCTTCCGTTGCCTCTTTGTGTGGGAAGGTCTTGACTATCCGACCCTCTCTGAAAACATGGATCGTGTCGCACACGGCGAGAAGCTCCGGCAGCTCCGACGAAACAACAAGGACTCCCTTGCCCTCGTCGGCAAGCTTTCTCATAAGGGTATAAATCTCGCTCTTGCTGCCGATGTCGATACCCTTTGTCGGTTCGTCAAAAATAATTATCTGTGAATCGGCGGCTACCCATTTGCCGAGGATTACCTTCTGCTGATTTCCGCCTGAAAGCTCTGTAATACCCTGCTCCACCGAATAGCACTTGATGTTCAGGCTCTTTTTCTGAGCTTCTGCGCATTGCTTCTCAAACCTTCCGCTTGTCAATCCGCCGATACCGCCGAGAGTCGATGATTTTATGAACGGCAAGATTGAAATGTTCTGCTTGATATCAAAGTTATGGAAAAAGCCGGTTTCACGCCTGTTCTCCGTAACCATCGCAAGTCCGTTCTTGATAGCCGAATACGGATTTTTGATGTTCACCTTTCTGCCTTTGATAAAGACCTCGCCTGACGATTTCGGCTCTGCACCGAAAACGGAATTCATCATTTCGCTTCGTCCCGAACCGACCAGACCGGAGAAGCCGACGATTTCGCCCTTATGAAGCTTGAACGAAACATCGTTCACCTTTCCATCCTTACGGGAAAGATTTTTAACTTCAAAAATCACTTCCTCGTCGTCGTAATTATCGGGAGCGTCCTCATGCTGGTAGGTGTTCTTGACCGTTCTGCCGACCATCATGGTTACCAGGTCGTCTACCGAAACATCGCTCACCTGCTTTGTTCCGACATATGCGCCGTCCTTGAGAACCGTAACCCTGTCGCCGATTTCCTTTATTTCGGCAAGCTTATGAGAGATGAAAACAATTCCCTTGCCTTCCTTTTTCAGTGCCCTGATAATGCTGAAAAGATGCTCAACCTCTTTGTTTGTCAGCGACGCCGTAGGCTCGTCCATAACGATCACCTTGCTGTCGGAAGCGAGCGCCTTTGCAATCTCGACCTGCTGCTTTTCGGAAACGCTGATTTCCTCAACCAAGGTTTTCGGATCTCTGTTCAGTCCGATTTTTTCAAGCAGCTCCTTGGTTCGTCTGTTCATTTCGCCGTAATCAACCACAGAAGCAATGCCGAGCTTTTTCATCGGCAGCTTACCGACAAAAAGATTTTCCTGAATCGAAAGCTCATTGATAACGCTCAATTCCTGATAAATAACGCTGATACCGTTCTCGTAGGAATCCTTCGGCGTGAGCTTGTCAAACTCCTTGCCCGCGATGATTATTTTGCCCTCGGTCGGACGGTAAACGCCCGAAAGAATTTTCATCAGAGTCGATTTGCCGGCTCCGTTTTCTCCGAGCAGGACATGGACCTCGCCCGCACGAATGTCGAAGGAAATATCCTTCAGCGCCGTAACTCCGGGGAATTTTTTGACTACCCCTTTCATTTCAACGAGAGTGTTCATGATATCCTTCCTTTCTGTACACTGCTTTTTCTATATATTGTGGGAATAATTTTGTATATTATGCTGAGTAAAGGTTTACTCAACTTCGATTTTAAAAAAGGGGTTAACCCTTTCTTAAATATATGGCGTTTTACCATGACCCGTCGGTGCTTCCTCTTACGGAAAGCCTGACCGGAATCGTGTATTCGTGAATTTTATCCGTTTTGTTGTTGATAAGATCCATCAGCACCTCTGCCGATCTTTTGCCGAGCTGGTCGGTGTCCTGAACGACCGTCGTTATCGGCGGGTCGGAAATCTCGGTGTGCGTTATCCCGTCGAAGCCGACAACCTTAACCTCTTCGGGAACTTTTTTTCCGCTCTGCTTGAGTGCTTTCAAAGCTCCGAGTGCCATGGAATCCGTTGTGCAGAAAATTCCGTCAAATTCCGTTTTGTCGTCAACAAGCTTTTTCACCGTTTCTCTTGCGTCGAAATATGAAACTCTGCAAGGAACCATTCGTTCACGGTCGATTTCAATGCCGTATTGCTTGTGCGCTCTCAGATAGCCCTGGATTCGCTTGTTGACCGTTGAATAGGTGTTGACATCGTGAATAAGAATTATCTTGCGGCAGCCTTTTTTAATAAGCTCCTCCGTTGCAAGGAAGCCGCCGTTTTCGTTATCCGAGGAAACATAATTGAACTCCACGCCCGGTCGTCTGTCAATATAAACAACGGGAACGGTGAATTCCTTTGTAATCTCATCAACCGATTTTCTTGCGCTGATATAAATTATCCCTTCAACGCCCTTTGACTGGAGCGATGAAATGTGATGAAGCTCATAATCTATATTTTCGTTGCTGTCGCATACAAATACATTATATCCCAACGGGATAACCGAGCTTTCAACCGACCTTACGATTTGTGAAAAATATTCGTTCGTTATATCCGGAATTATCAGTCCGATCGTCTTTGTCCTGTTGGTTCTCAATCCCTGAGCATTGGGATTTATAGCGTAATTGTATTTCTCGACAACTGCCATTACCTTTTTTTCAGTCTCGGCGGAATAGCGTCCGTTCTTGTTGAGCACTCTTGAGACTGTGGCGATCGACACGCCCGACATTCGAGCTATATCGACCATCGAAATGTTTTTACCGTCCATATTTTCTCCAATTCGTTTTGCTTGGGTAATCGTTTACCCTACGACCATAGGATAAACCAAACCCTTGCGAATGTCAATAGATTTTCTTCATAATTTTTATTTTTGTGAATTATGTGCAAAAATAAACTCTTCTATTTAGGCATAAAGCGCATGGGATTTTAAAAAGAGTTGCTGCGAGTTGCGGCAACAACGCATTTTTTACAATTTAGATATTGACAATGCACTCGTTATGTGATAAAATATGGTGCAAATTATAAAGATTACCCCTGCAATCTGCGGAGGGAGGGAATACAATGAGTCAGGTAAAAGTTAAAGAAGGCGAGTCTTTGGACAACGCACTCAGAAGATTCAAGAGACAGACTTCGAGAGACGGTGTTATCCAGGAGGTTCGTAAAAGAGAGCATTATGAGAAGCCCTCTGTAAAGCGCAAGAAAAAGTCTGAGGCTGCTCGTAAGAGAAAGTTCAAATAAGAATCGATTTAAAAGACTGCTCGTTAATTCGAGCAGTCTCTTTCTTTGAAAATATCTCAAGACAGAAAAAGAAGCCGGCGTGAACCGACTTCTTTTTCCAATAATTGAGGGGTTTATTGAGGAGGGGTATGTACCCACGAGAGTTGCGGCTCTCTCATTGAGTACAGTTAGATAATAACGGCTAAATATTAACCTCGTATGAACTTTCTGTTAGTGTTTAGTATATTCTTTGTGAATAAATGGCAAAAACAGAGTTTTTCTTTGCAAATATCTATGGACAGAAAAAGAAGCCGGAATCAACCGACTTCTTTTTCCAATAATTGAGGGGTTTATTGAGGAGGGGTATGTACTCACGAGAGTTGCGGCTCTCTCATTGAGTACAGTTAGATAATAACGGCTAAATGTTAACCTCGTATGAACTTTCTGTTAGTGTTTAGTATATTCTTTGTGAATAAAAGGGCGAAAAATAATCTTAATTATTTAAATAAAAAGGGTTGAAATACCCGCCGTGTTGTTGTAAAATCAAAGAAGCATTATGCAAACGGAGGTATTTTTATGAAATTAGCGGTTCAGCTTTATACTCTGAGAGATGATTATTCAAACGGCGAGGAATTTCTCAAAATCCTCGAAAAAGTAAAGGAAATCGGCTTTGACGGCGTTGAATTTGCCGGCTATGCAGGTCTTGAGCCTGAGGTTATCAAGGCAAAGCTTGACGAGCTTGGACTTGTTGCCGTAGGCTGCCATATGGGTCTTGAGGACTACGAGGGGGACAACCTCGAAAAATCCATTAAGCTCGGAAAAATTTTCGGCATGGAATATATGGGTATCGGCGGTGCGCCTCATTCGACCAAGGAGGATATTGACAGGCTTGTTGATGTTTTCTCCAAGGCCAACGAGAGGGGCAAGGACGAGGGAATCAAGTTCTACTACCACAACCACACCGAGGAGTTCGAGAACGAAATTGACGGCAGGCTTATAATGGATATGATCGCCGACGGCGCGTATCTTGAAATCGACACCTACTGGAGCTACTGCGGCGGTGCGGATAACTATAAGTATATAACCGAGCACAAGGACGATATCGTTCTCCTTCATGTCAAGGACGGTATCGAAAGACATCCGATGGCTCTGGGCGAGGGCGACAACGATCTTCTCAGCGTTTTCAAGGCTGCAAAGGACAGCGGCATCGAATGGCTTGTTCTTGAAAATGACGAGCCGAAGCCGAACGGAATTGACGACATTACAAGAAGCATGGCATACTTTAAGGCTAATCTTTGATAAGGAGATAATTTACAATGAAATTAGGCGTTTTCACCTGTCTTTTACAAAATCTTCCTCTTGAGGAAGCTCTCAAATATTTCAAGTCTCTCGGCATTGAGATGATCGAGCTTGGCTGCGGCGGATTCCCCGGAAACGCACACTGCGACCCGGAAACGCTCCTCAACGACGAGGATAAATTCAACGAGTTCGTTGCAACAATTAAAAAGTATGATATGGAAATCAGTGCGCTGAGCTGCCACGGCAACCCTGTTCACCCCGACAAGGAAAAGGCTGCCGCATTTGACAAGACGATCCGTGACACGATCCTCCTTGCCGAGAAGCTCGGACTTCATCAAATCAATACTTTCTCGGGCTGCCCCGGCGATTGCCCCGAATCAAAGCATCCGAACTGGGTAGTATGCCCGTGGCCGGAGGATTTCAGCGAGGTTCTCAAGTGGCAGTGGGACGAGGTTCTTGTTCCCTATTGGAAAGACCTTGTCGCCTTTGCAAAGGCTCACGGAGTCAACAAAATCGCCCTTGAGCTTCATCCCGGATTCTGCGTTTACAATACGGAAAGCCTTCTCAAGCTTCGTGAAGCCGTAGGCCCCGAGATCGGCGCAAACTTTGACCCAAGCCACCTTATCTGGCAGGGCATGGATCCCGTCGCCTGTATCCGCAAGCTCGGCGACGCGATCTTCCACTTCCACGCAAAGGATACGAAGCTTGACAAATACAACACCATGGTCAACGGTGTTCTCGACACAAAGCCGTATTCCGACGAAATCAACCGCTCGTGGATCTTCCGCAGCGTGGGCTACGGCAACGACGAGCTTTATTGGAAGGATATTATTTCAAATCTTCGCCTTGTCGGCTATGACTATGCCATCAGCATCGAGCATGAGGACAGCCTCATGAGCCAGAACGAGGGCTTGACAAAGGCGGTTCAGACGCTTAAAAATGCATTGATAACTGAGTCCACAACCGAAATGTGGTGGGCATAAAAGGACAATTTACATTAGGAGCAAAAGCAAATGGTAAACGGAAAAATCGGAGGCGCAGTCATCGGCTGCGGCGGAATGGGCAGTTGGCACGCCGAAAAGATGTCAAAATACATGAATGATCGCATGGAGCTTGTCGGAATTTACGACATTAACCCGGACAAAAACAAGGAGGCCGAAGAAAAGGGCTGGCACGCTTTTTCCTCTCAGGAAGAGCTTCTTGCCGACGACAGAATTGATTTTGTTGTCGTCGCCACTCCGAACGACTTCCACCACGACATCGTTATCGCCGCTCTTGAAGCAGGTAAAAATGTTATGAGCGAAAAGCCGGTCACAATGTCAAGCGAGCTTCTCGACGATATGATCAAGGCGAGTGAGAGAACGGGCAAATTTTTCACCGTTCATCAGAACAGAAGATACGATCCCGATTATCTCACAATAAAACGCCTTTACGATGAAAACACGCTCGGCAAGATTTTCAGAATTGAGTCCCGTGTAAGCGGCTCAAGAGGAATTCCCGGCGACTGGCGTCAGAAAAAGGCTCAGGGCGGCGGAATGATTCTCGACTGGGGTATTCACATTCTTGACCAGGCTCTCATGATGTTTGACGCTAAGGAGCTTGACTCCGTTTACTGCCGGGTATCCCACATAACGAACGATGAGGTGGACGACGGCTTTATTGCAACTCTTAACTACAAGGATGATTCCTGCTATGTCATCTCGGTCGGCACGAACAACTTTATCGACTATCCCCGCTGGCATGTTCAGGGCATAAACGGCTCGGCAATCTGCGAATGGGATCTCAGCGGCAAGGTCGTTATGGTTTCCGACTGGGAGAACAAGGACGCCGTTCCCGTCAGAACGGGTGTAGGTCTTACCAAGACAATGGCGCCGAGAACAGACGATTCGATTGAAACCTTCCCTCTCCCCCATGTTGAGGACAAGGGCTTCAGCGGTGAGCATACGCTTTACAACAACATCTGCGATGTTATCGAAGGCAAGGCAGAGCCTATCGTTACTCACGATCAGCAGAGACGACTGGTTAAGGTCGTTGAGGCGATGTTTGAATCCGCAGAAAAAAACTGCGTTGTAAAATTCTGAAGAAATGCCGCAAAATTGAGATTTGCGATATTGCCTTTAGCAAATTACATGAGCTGTTACCGAAAGGTAGCGGCTCTTATTTTTTGGCTTTGTTAAGTCTGCTGCGCTGTATGTAATTAAAAAGGATATCCAAAAATTCCGACACGCTCGGCATACATTCAAGCTTATACCCTGCCATTCGTTCAAGATCCGCCCTGTTGATTTTCCACGCCCGTCTGACAACCGTGCGCATATTCTTTTCTATCGCCGACTGTTTTGCGTTCATGCGGCTTGCCACCTCGGCATAAATTTCACGGGTAACAGAACTCAGTCTGTCCTCATCCTCCAAGGCGAGCGTAATCGCAAGCACGGTAGCCTTATAGCCTTTATATGTTGTGCAAACGCCCAGCCTTCTGAGAATAATTTGAATTTCCATGTTTTAAACCTCCGGTTTTTCTTATGCAATATCGCTCGTTTTTTTCGGTATTGCTCTTGAATTATATTTTATTTTTTCCTGTTTTTTCGAATGTCGGCTTTTGGTTACCTTTTTTTACCAAAACAAGCCTTTTATTGCTTTTTTCGACGCCGAAAAAATAGCTCGTATATTTTCCTGCTTTTAAGCTGAGCTTCGAGCCTTATTTTTCTTGACAAATTTTTCGTCTCTGCTATACTTAAACAAGCAAGGCGTGCGCACCATCCTGTGCCGTGTCGCCTTAAAAACAAGGAGGGTACATATGAAAAGGAAACATTTCAAAGGCTTTATTGCCGCTTTTATTGCTCTGCTTATCTGCGTTATACCGATGCTTTCGGTCATTGCGGCGGCAGAAAACGAACAGCTCCCCCGCATTTGGGTTCACGGATTTATGAATTCCACGGTTTATGAAAATATTTTCGACCCGGATTCCGAAGCTGCGTGGCCGCCCTCGGAGGAGGACATCACCACCGCCGTCAAGGAAAGCGTTCCCGCCTTCTCCAAGCTTGCCGTTACCGGAGATTGGGACAGCTTCGGCAAGGAAATGGGCGATATCACACGCAAGGTTTTCGATAAAGCGATGAACAATCCCGACGGAACCGTTAAATTCGGCTCTGGAGTTCGCTTCAAATATCCCACCGCTGCCGAAATCAAGGAGGGCGGCGATATCCAGTTCAAATATGACTGGCGAGAAGATCCGATGGAAATTGCGGCTGAACTAAATGATTTTATCAACTATGTTCTCGGAGTCAGCGGAAAGGATCAGGTTACGCTGACCTGCCACAGCTTCGGCGGCGTTGTCACCGTTGCCTATTTCTCGCTTTACGGCTACGACAAGGTAAAAACCGTCGTGTTTAATTCAACCGCAATTTACGGGGAAACATACACGGGCGAGCTGATGACCGGTCAGCTCAGCTTTGACGCAGACGCTCTTCGAAATTATCTTTACTACGCTTTTCAGGGCAGCGACTATGAAAATCTTATAAATGCAGCCGTCAAGGCCGTTCACGATACGGGATTGACGGATATACTTACAAAGAGCCTGAACGCAATGAGTGCAAAGATACAAAAGGAGGTTTGCGCACGAGCCATCGTTCCGCTTTTCGGCGGCTGGCTTCCCGTTTGGTCGATGATTCCGGACGAATATCTTGACGATGCGATGGATTTTGTTTTCAACGAAATTTACGGCGATTCGGAAACCGACTACTCTGCGCTGAAGGAAAAAATCGAAAATTACAACAGCTCGGTCCGCTGCAAAAAGACCGAGATACTCAAGCAAGCAAACGAAAAATGCAATGTTTATGTCATAACCCGTTACGGCTATTCCTCGCTCCCGATAACCCCCTCGGCAAGCAGTCTCGGCGACGGAATTGTTGATGTTAAATATGCCTCGTTCGGCGCAACGACAAGCGAATATGGCAAAACGCTTGAAAATATCAGCTCCGACGCGAAATATATCTCGCCGGATAAAACGGTTGACGCTTCCACCTGCCTTTTCCCGGAGCAGACTTGGTTTGTCAAAAATATAAAGCACGGTGCAGACGAAGAAGCGTTGGAAAACATGATAAGAACCTTCATGGATTACGACGGTCAGGCAACCGTTGAGGATTTTGAGGAATACCCGAGGTTTACAATATTTGACGGCGAAAGCATTTTGCCCGAAATGCCGCTCGAAGAGCAGCCGACATTTTTCGACACTCTTCGACTCATATTAAATGATATCATAAAGCTCATAAAAGCGTTAATAAATAAAATAAAATGAGCAAAAAAATTATGAGCAAGCCCCACGGCAGATATTTCTGCCGTGGGGCTGTTTGCATTGTTTCTCTTGTCACATTACGGAATCCATAAAGGACTCTGCGGATTTAATGGCTTTTTTCGCCATCTTCTTGTAATTCGTCTTTTTACTGTTCATCATTGATGAACCGATGATCGTCATTGCGCCGCCGACAAGCATACCAACGCCTATCCCCTTGGCAATTGAAGATCCTGAATTTTTCATGATATGACCTCCGTTCGTTTATTTGGTAACCGCCGAATATATCAGCGTTGCAATATTATTTTATCACTATATGAATTGATTATTCCGATGTATTGTGGTATAATTTTTTGAAAGAAAAATTTGGAGCTGATTCTATTGAAAAAGCAAAAAAGAGCAGTGCTCATAAATGATATTTCCTGTCTCGGCCGATGCTCGCTCACTGCGGCAATTCCTATCATCTCCGCCTGCGGAATCGAAAGCGTTCCGCTGCCGACGGGAATTTTTTCCGCTCATACGGAATTTGAGGGCTTTGTAAAAAAAGACCTCACCGATAAAATCGGCGAAATTACAAATCACTGGAAAAATCTCGGCGAAAGGTTCGACTGTATTTACAGCGGCTATCTCGCAAGCTGTGAGCAGGCGGAAAGCGTCAGAAGCTTTTTGCTCGATTTCAAAAAAAGCGATACCTTGTATATCTGCGACCCGGTCATGGGAGACAACGGTTCTTTCTACAAGGGGATCAACGACTCTTTTATTTCCGAAATGCGTTTTCTTTGTTCGCTTGCCGATATTATCGTTCCCAATGTGACCGAGGCGTGTATGCTCACGGGGACAGAGATGCCCGATGAAAATTACAGTATGGATTTCATCAAAGAACTGCTGATTTCTCTGCGCAATCTCGGTTCGGCAAGGATAGTTATAACCGGCGTTGACTTCAATGACGGTCAGATCGGCTGTGCCGTTTACGACAGTCTAACGGGGAAAGCGAATATGTTTTTCACTCCGAAAACCGAAGGGCGTTTCCCCGGCACGGGTGATGTTTTTGCAGCGGCGTTGACGGCGGCAGTGATGAACGGCAAGGCTTTTGCGGACGCCGTTCAAATCGCAATGGGCTTCACCTGCAAATGCGTTGAGGCCACATTGGAATCGGACACGGACAGAAAATACGGCCTTTGCTTTGAACTGGAAATTAAAAATCTTATAAAATCGGTTTAAGACAATTCCTCTGCATTGAGGCGTTGCTTTAAGTCGCCGACGAAAGGAACATAAAATACAAATGGCAATTCTCAACATTGTTCTCGTTGAACCGGAGATTCCGCAGAACACGGGCAACATAGCGCGAACCTGCGCCGCAACAGGCACACGGCTTCACATAATCGAACCGATGGGCTTTACACCCGACGATAAAAAATTAAAAAGAGCAGGACTTGATTACTGGCACCTGCTCGACATAACTTATTACAAAAACTTGGACGATTTTTTTGAGAAAAATCCGAACGGCGAATATCGCTTCTTCACCACTAAGGCGCAAAACCGCTATGTTGATGTTGAATACAGCGACAATGTTTATCTCTTCTTCGGCAAGGAAACAAAGGGCTTACCTGAGGAGCTTCTTTTCAAGCATCCGAACGAATGCGTGCGGATTCCGATGATAAATGATTCTGCGGCAAGGAGCCTGAACCTTTCCAACTCAGTCGCAATTGCTGTTTATGAGGTTCTCAGGCAGTGGGACTATCCGAATCTGCTCTGCGCCGGAAAGCTGACTAAATTTGACTGGGAAGACGCCGAATAAGACGAAAAGAACCGACACACCGTCAATTGAATGTGTCGGTTTTTTGCCGTCATTTGCGCAATAAATCAATTATTTTGTTGTGCTTCCGAAGCCGCCGTTGCGAATCCCCGTCGCTTCGTCGTCAACGGTTATTCCGTATTCAACGAAAATACCTTGAGCAAAGCCTGTGCCACTCTTGACTTCAACGGTTTTATTCTCGTTGGAGTCATTTGTTATCTTGATAAAAATATGACCCTCGTTGTCGGAATAAAAATAGTCGCTGTCGATAATGCCGACCGTGTTGTTGAGCTGCAAACGGAACTTAAATCCAAGCCCGCTTCTCGGGTAAATTTTCAAAACCCAGCCCTCGTCGATCTCGCAACGAATTCCCGTTGGAATCTTTATCGTTTCCGACGGCGCAAGAGCGAAATCGAACGGAGCGAAAATATCATAGCCTGCCGAGCCTGCCGTGGCACGGACGGGAAGCTTGATATCCCCGTACATTTTCTTTATCTCGTTTTCGTCAAAATTCTCCTTGCAGCTTTCATGAAACTGCTCGTAGCTTACCTTGTGAAATTTTGCGATTCTTTTCATGTCTGCTCCTTTATATCAGCTTTTCAACATTGCTTTTTCCGGTCGCAAGGTTGAAATCGAGTGTCTTTTTCTTATCCTTCTCGGTGTAGCAAATCCGAATTTCATCCTTACTTATAAATCCCGCCGAGGTCACCCTGCTTTCGCTCTTCTCAAAGAATTTTTTCAAAATCTCGATGTCCTCGTCGCTGTAATCGCCTGCGTTATCCGAGACAAAAAGCACATCGCCGCAAAGATTGTTTATCTTGCCGAGCAAGAGCTTTTGCTCCCTTGTAAATGTCAGGTTCTTTTCTCTTAAAAAGAATACATCCGGATCATTGCAAAAAACTCTGCCGTTGAGATGACGGCGGAAAACCGAGCTTGTTATCGCATTCTGAGCCGACGGAAGCTCAAGATTGATTCCCATTCTGTTATAATATTTAGGCGAATATTTGAGATCGACATCGCAGCTTATTCTGCAAGCGTCCACAACGCCGAAAGACGGACCGAGCGGAACACCGCAGCCGAGTATCAGCTTATCCTCGCCGACGCACTCACGCAGAAAATCCATGGCCTCACACATGATCTGACCTCTTGATTTTCCGTTTCTCGGCTGCATGGCCTCGGAATAGAGAAAATCGAGCTTGACCATATCAAAGCCCCAGTCGTTGAGAATGACATCAAAGAAATTACGGATATATTCTCTCGCTTCGCCGTTGTAAATATTGAGTGTATACGCGCCGCCCCAGCCTACGCAGCCGAGCAACGGTTTACCCGTAGCGTTGTCCTTGATAAGCCATTCGGGGTGATCCTTGGCTATAATAGAGCTTCTTTGCGCCGAAAACGGAGCAATCCATATTCCGGCAAGATAGCCCTTTTGATGAATCGCCTGCGCAATAGGCTTTATGCCGTTCGGAAACTTTCCGTAATCCGGAATAAGCCAATCGCCGACCTTGCTTTCGTAGCCGTCATCGATCTGGAATATTGAAACGCTGTCCTTTGCACGATCAAGTCCGTCAAGGTCACGCAGAATTATTTTTTCGTTTATCTTTTGAAAATAGTTGTACCATGATGTATAGCCCGAAAGATGGCTCACCCTCGGCTTTCTGAGATTCATTGAGCCGAAATATTTATCAAAAGCCTCGTCATATCCGCCGGCGAAGCTGACAACATCGAGCAAAATTATCTCATCGTCGGCTTCAAGTCCCTCAACATCCTTTGCAATCGTAAACTTGTTGGCACTGTAATCGACCGAGAAAACGGTATAGCCATATTTTTCGTCGCATGAGCCAAAAAGCTCGATAGCGTCTCCGATACGGAAATAGGCGTATGTGTAAGAGTGAAAAATCCCTCTTTTGCCGTATTGGGCAAAGGTGTAATCGCCGGGAACCTCGGCAAGTGTTTGCGCAAGCTTATTTACTCCGGCAAGCTTTGTGATTCCGTCCAAGGTATCGTCCCTACCGAATTCTCTCGATGTTGTCCATGACTGATATCCGTTCGCAAAGAAAAGCTCGTTTTCGGCTAATTTTTTGATAGCCGAAAGCTTGAATTCAATCAGCTTCATTTTAATATTCGGTACAAGGGTACACTGTATTCCCCCGTCGTTCACCGAAAGCTCCAGCTTATAATTATCGCATTCCGTTTTACTGTTTTCATAAATTCGGCCGTTGTATTCGTATTTTATAAAAGGTTCAAATCTGTACATTCTTTAACCCCCGTTGCAGCATAAATTTCTGATATTTATAATAACATATTTGGCGAAATAATACAATAATAAATTTATTTTTCAAAAAAACTGTTGACAGAGAACAAATTTTTCTTCATAATAAAAATATAATAGTTCAAGGAGGGAAATATATGGCTAAGAAAATTCTTTCGGTTTTTCTCAGCGTAATTATTGCGGCGCAGCTTTTTGCCGTCGGCGTATCGGCAAAGGGCAAAAATTACATTATCACCGACCCGTATGAAGCGGTTGACTGGGACAGCTGGCAGGCGTGCAAATTTCAGCCACATTGCCAGACCAATGCAACGGACGGTTACCTGACCATCAAGGAATTTGTTCAAATTCATTATGATTTGAACTATGACGCCGTTGCTCTCACGGATCACGGCACTATCAACAGGGGTTGGAACAAGCAGCCGGAGCTGATTCCGCTTCTTCGTCTTGTTAAATACGAGCGTACCCACATGGCTCCGATCTATCCGCTCAGCGACGACGAGTACGAAACATATCTCAACGGAACGGCGGCGTCTTCGACAAGAACGCATCAAAACGGAATGCTTGATGTTCCTCAGGGAATCGAGCTGAATATGGCAACGCCGATTGCCGACTGCCATCTTACCGGTTATTTTTCGGATTACGGTCAGGGTCTTGCGGGAGTTTACGGCGATTACGAAACACCGACAAAGGGAGTGCGTGAGGCAGGCGGAATTTCAATGCTTGCCCATGTCGGAGAATATATGTACAGAATGAACAGCAAGGATTATGTCGGTCAAAAGGTTGACGATTACTATGCGAACAAATTCGCCAGACTTTTCCTCGACAACGCAGGCTCAAGCGTCGGAATGGGCATAAACAGCTCAAGGGACGAAAACACCAGGTGCGACCGAATTCTTTATGATCAGATACTCCAAAAGACCATTCCGAACGGCGTTGTTCCGTGGGCATTTTCTTTCTCGGATTCCCACTCCGAGCAATCCGTTAACTATGCGTATACCATGCTTATGATGGACGAATTATCAAACGAAAATGTCCGCAAGAGCATGGAAAACGGCTGGGCTTTTGCCGTCTCTCATTTTTCAAACGGCGTTGAGCTTAACGGAATGGAGGAAATTCCGGGCTTCGTTGAGCAAAAGGTACATGACGAGCAGCTTTATCTTCTCGACAACACGCCTATGGTCACCCGAATAGAGGTTGACAACGACAAAGGAACGATCAAGGTCGAGGGCACAAACTTTGACCGCATAACTTGGGTTTCAAACGGAAATGTAATTCTCCGTGAGGAAAATATCACCGACAAAACGGCAACGCTCGACCTTTATAACGACGAGCTTCTTGACGAGCCGTATCTTTATCTGAGATTTTACATCACCGGCGAGAACGGTATCTGCTATTCGCAGCCGTTCGTGCTCAATGTCGAGGACGAAGAAATTCCTCCGGTGGAAGTTCCCGAAACGCACGATATTTCAACCTTCCTCAGAGGTCTTGCGACCGTAACGGACTGGATATTCTTCCGCTTCAATCCTATCATTTGGGCTTTTAAATATTTTGCGCTCGGCTACAATGTGTTTGACCGATTTTTCAATCCGTATTGATAATGCCTGCGCCGCATTCTTCCCCGACTTCACGGTCGGGGATTTTTCATAAATACAGGTTGAAATTTTTTCTGTTTTACTTTATAATATAGTGCAGTATGAAATGAAGGAAGTATTGTTTATGAAGTTAGGTATCGTAGGCTTGCCGAATGTCGGCAAGAGCACTCTTTTCAACGCAATAACTAATGCCGGCGCACAGTCCGCCAACTATCCGTTCTGCACGATCGAGCCGAATGTCGGCGTCGTTGCAGTTCCCGACAGCAGAATTGATGCGCTCGCAAAAATGTATAATCCGGTTAAAATTACACCGGCGGTCATTGAGTTCGTTGACATTGCCGGTCTTGTTAAGGGTGCATCAAAGGGCGAGGGTCTTGGCAACAAGTTCCTTTCGCATATTCGTGAAACGGACGCCATAATCCATGTTGTGCGCTGCTTTGAGAATGACGATATCATTCATGTTGAGGGCAGCGTCGATCCGGCGAGAGATATCGAAACGATAAATTTTGAGCTTATTTTTTCGGATATCGAGATGGTTGACCGCCGTCTTGACAGAACGACGAAAGCGATGAAGGGCGACAAGAGCCTTGCAAAAGAGGTTGAATTTTTAAAAAGCCTCAAGGCTCACCTTGAAAGCGGCAAATGCGCAAGAAGCTATGACTGCGACGATGACGAAAAAGCGGTTCTCGGCGACATGGCTCTGCTCACCTCAAAGCCCGTTATTTATGCCTGCAATATGAGCGAGGACGACTTTGCGAACAGCATTGAGGAAAACGAAAGATACCGTGCGGTATGCAAAATCGCTGAGGAGGAAGGCTCGCAGACTCTCCCGATTTGCGCCGAAATGGAGGCCGAAATCGCAAGCCTGAGCAAGGAGGAAAAGGATATGTTCCTTGCAGACCTCGGAATTGAGCAGGGCGGACTTGACCTTCTCATTCAGCGCAGCTATGATTTGCTCGGACTTATCTCGTACCTGACGGCAGGTCAGCCAGAGGTTCGTGCATGGACAATCAAAAAAGGAACAAAAGCTCCGCAGGCAGCGGGAAAAATACACTCCGATTTTGAAAAGGGCTTCATCAGAGCCGAGGTCATCAGCTTTGAAAATCTCATGGAGTGCGGCTCTCTCGCCGTTGCAAGGGAAAAGGGTCTTATCCGCTCCGAGGGCAAGGAATATGTCATGAAGGACGGCGACATCGTCCACTTCCTTTTCAATGTTTAATTAAAGATTCACAGATAAAAAACAGCCTTCCGAAACAAAATCGGGAGGCTGTGTGTTTTATATTGAATTTATGATTTCATGCTTATGCCTTTGGTCTCAAGCTTTGCGATGAGGTCGTTGACGATTGCCATGACTTCGTCCTTAACAAGGGTTCTTTCCGGGTGAGAGAACACGATTCTTATCGTTATAGACTTGCCGCCGGCGTCCTGATATGTGTCAACGACCGAGGTCTTTTTGATAAGCTCGGAATTGATAAGCTCAATAACCTCCTTGATCGGTCTGAAGGTATCGGCAACGAAGGTGACATCGACCTCGATCGACGGATATTTTGAGGCTTCGGTGTACTTGATTCCTGCATTCTCGACCGCAACAAGGTCTTTCACATCCATTTCAAGGAAAACAACGCTTGCTTTCTTGTCGATATTTCTGAGAACCTCCGGGTGAACAACGCCGATAACGCCAAGCTCCTTGCCGTCGCAAATGATTGCGTTATAATTCTTCGGGTGAGCGTAATTAAGCTCGGTGCTCTTAGCCTTGAATGAAAGGCTCTTGTGCTTGATATCGTCAACGGCAACCGAAATCATGTTGATAAGCTTAAAATAAAGCTCCTCGGCTGTCTCGGTCTTGCTGTAAAGCGTGATTGCAAGCTTCTTGTGCTCACGGCAGAGATTGTTCTCATCAACGCCTTCAACAACTCGTCCTATCTCAAAGATTCCGAATGACGGAGCATAGGCAAAATTCGACTTAACCTGACAAAGCTGTGTCGGTATCATTGAGCTTCTTATTGTTTCGATATTCGGATTGGTTGCATTGGCAAGCTTAATGTTCGGCGCTGTTGCGATGCCGAGCTTTTTGTACTCGTCGGTATATTCCCAGATATATGAATGAACCTCATGAAGTCCGAATTCCTTGACAAGAATATCCTTCAGCTTGTCCTCAATGCTCTTTTCGGCAAACGGACGAACGGGATAAAGCGGAGCAGCCGCCGTGTGGACATCAAAATTATCGTAGCCGTAAATTCTTGTAATTTCTTCAATGATATCGGCTTTGAGCGTAACATCCTTTGTTGCTCTCCAGCTCGGAACATCAACGGTAAAGTCGTCGCCGTCAAGCTTAACCTTAAAGCCGAGGGCGGTAAGGGTCTTAACAACGGTGTCGTTATCTATTTCAATGCCCGTGTAGCGGTCAACGAATTTCTTGTCAAATGTGAGCTCAACATCGTCAAACCTGTGGGCATACTCGTCCGTAAGGCTTGAGGTTACCTTTACTCCCGAATCAAAGTCGCTGAGAAGCTTAACGAAACGGGCAACGGCGGTAACCGTCATCTCGGGGTCGAGGCTCTTTTCGTAACGCATGGATGCGTCGGTTCTGTGGGCAAGACGAGCCGATGATTTTCTGACCGAAACAGCGTCAAAGGTTGCCGACTCAAGCGTGAGCGAATGTGTATCGTCAACAATTTCCGAATCAAGTCCGCCCATGATGCCTGCAATTGCGACGGGTGTGTTGTCGTTGCAAATCATCAGCGTGTTTTCGTCGATGTGTCTTTCAACACCGTCAAGGGTCTTGAACTCAAACGGAGCGTCAAATCTCTTGATTCTGATTTTCTCAACCTTTCTTGAGTCAAAAGCGTGCATCGGCTGACCCATTTCAAGCATGAGATAGTTAGTCAGGTCGGCAAGGAAGTTGATTGCTCTCATTCCGCAGTAATAGAGACGGATTCTCATATTCGCCGGGCTGACATTTCTTGTGATATTTTCAAACTGAAGGCAGGAATATCTGTAGCAGAGAGGATCTTCGATCTTCATATCCACCTTCGGCAAGCTTTCGTATCGGCTAAGGTCAACCGTGTCAAGCTCCTTGAGCGGTCTGCCTGCGAGTGCGGCAAACTCTCTTGCGATTCCGTAGTGACCCCAAAGGTCGGGACGGTTTGTCAGCGACTTGTTATCAACCTCAAAAATGATATCGTCAATAGCAAAAACATCCTTGATGTCAGTGCCGTTTGCAAGGCTTTCGTCGAGATCCATAATGCCCGAATTGTCATCGCTCATACCGATTTCCTTCTCCGAGCAGCACATACCGTTTGACATATATCCCGCAAGCGGTCTTGGTGCGATCTCGATCTCGCCGAGCTTTGCGCCGACCTTTGCAAAGGCGGTTTTCATTCCGACTCTGACATTCGGTGCACCGCAAACCACATCTGTGAGCTTTCCGTCGCCTGCGTCAACCTTGAGAAGATGAAGCTTCCTCGACTCGGGGTGCTCCTCGACGGATTTAATTTCGGCAACAACGATTCCGCTGATGTCGCTGCCCTTATAGAAAATTTCGTTTTCAACCTCGGCGGTGGACAGGGAGAACTGATGAATAAGCTCATTGATGTCAAGACCCGAAAGGTCAACGAAATCTTTGATCCAGTTAATTGAAATAAACATTGTTCTGCCTCCTTATTCGTCGTCCGTGAACTGCTCAAGATTAACAAGTGCGCCGCTGTTGAGGTCACGGATATCCTTGATGCCGTACTTCATCATTGCAAGCCTGGTAAGACCGAGGCCGAATGCAAAGCCTGTGTATTCGTCGGGATCAATGCCGCCCTCTCTGAGCACATTCGGGTGAATCATTCCGCAGGGGCAAAGCTCAAGCCAGCCGCTGTGCTTGCAGGACGGGCAGCCCTCGCCGCCGCAGATAAGGCAGTTGATATCAAGCTCGAAACCGGGTTCAACAAACGGGAAGAAGCCCGGACGCAAGCGAACCTTGATATCTCTTTGGAAAACCTCGGAAAGCATGGTTTTCATGAAGAAGATAAGGTTGGATATTGAAATATCCTTGCCGACCATAACGCCCTCCATCTGGAAGAATGTGTTTTCGTGGCAAGCGTCGGTACTCTCGTTGCGGAAGCATCTGCCCGGGAAAACAGCCTTGATCGGCTTGCCCTCGTTGATGAGCTGATCCTTATATTTTTTATAGATAGCGTTCTGAGCCGCAGATGTCTGCGACTTGAGAAGCTGACCGTTTGTCAGATAATATGTGTCCTGCATATCGCGGGCGGGGTGGAATTTAGGAATATTGAGCGACTCGAAGCACTCGTAGTCCGTTACGACCTCGCTGTAATCCTCAACGGTGAAGCCCATTGATTTGAACACATTTTCGCACTGACGCTGAACCAGCGTGATTGGATGATATGAACCTCTCGCAAGCTCGGTCGGAACGGAAACATCAAATTCCGGAGTCAGCTCCAGCTCCCTCTTAACAGCAAGCTTGTGAAGCTCCTCGCCCTTTTTGCCTATTGCTTCGGCAACGCTCTGCTTGAATGTGTTGACCGCCTGACCCATTGTTTTCTTCTCGTCGGGGGAAAGCTTACCCATACCCTTGAGAAGTGTTGTTACAAAACCGCTCTTGCCGAGGAAATTGACTCTGAGGGCTTCCAGCTCGGAAGCGTCCTTGACCTGCAAAATAGAGTCTTCAAACTTTTTTTTGAGCAATTCAATTTGTTCTGCCATTTTATAACCTCCTGAATAAAAATAAAACCCGTCCTATAACAAGACCGAGATCCTGTTATGGGACGGGATAAACCGTGGTACCACCCATATTCGGAGTCTTAACTCCGCACTCCTTAACCGTCATGATGCGGACGGGTACGCCCTGCTTAATCAAAGCTTTCGTAGGACACTCCGATGCTGAAATTCGTTCCTGCCCGTAAGGCGGCGCTTTCAGCCGATGACAGCCGCTCTCTTTGCTTAGCCTGACAAAAACTACTTACACATCTTCACCGTGTATCGTCACGGAATATCTTAACATCTTAATTCGCTTTTGTCAAGGGATATCCGACTAATTCTGCAATCCGCTCTGTTTTTACAATATTTTTACAATATGCAATTATTGTTTGTTCGGCGTTGACATAAACTTTGAATTTGGATATAATTAAGACAACACTAAATATATCGGAAAGAGGTGCTATGATGTCTGAAATTATTGTTGCCGGAGCAGGCCACGGCGGTTTGGTTGCCGCGTGGAAGCTTGCGCAGCTCGGTCACAAGGTTACCGTTTATGAGCGTTATGCCCGTGAAAACCTCGGTTACGATCAAAAAGATCCCGTGGACGCCGCATTTTTCGACTATGCCGGAATTGAGTATCCCGAAGGCTGGCACGCTCCGAACAATGTAATAACCCTCGTTCCAATCGACGAAACGGTTGAGCCCGTTACTCTTCCCGAGGAGAAGGGAGCATCAACGCTCATTGTCGAAAGGCGTGAGCTTTTGGCATTTCTCATTGACCTTTGCGAAAAGGTTGGGGTGAATTTTGAATTCGGCTGCGAAGCTCGTGAACCGGTCGTTCTCGGAAGCCGTATTATCGGCATTATGACCTCGCAAGGAATAAGACTTGCCGACCTCGTTATCGACGCCTGCGGAATAGACTCGCCCCTGCGCCGAAATTTGCCCGATTTTACCTGCATTCAAAAGGAGCTCGGCAGCTTTGACAGGCTTCATGTTTACCGTGCCTATTACAACAGAATCGAGGGCAAGCCCGACCCGGAACACAGATATTATGTATATGTCAATGCCGACGGAACGGTCGGCTTCACATGGCTCATCACCGAGCCTGACAGTGCGGATATCCTCATTGCAAGATTCGGCGAAATGACCGAGAAGGACATAAAAGCGGAGCTTGATTTTGTTTGCGAACGCAACGAGCATGTCGGTCGTGAGCTTATTCGCGGCGGCAGGGTCGTCGATATTCCCGTCCGCCAGCCGCTGGCGGTTTTCGTTGCCGACGGATATGCCGCCGTGGGCGACAGCGCATGCATGACGATTCCCCTTAAAGGTTCGGGAATCGGATATTCGATCAAAGCGGGTACAATTCTTGCAAGAGCGGTTGAGGAGGACTCAAACGGTCTTTTCAACTGCGACACACTTTGGAAATATGAGCATGATTTTTTCAATGAGGTAGGCTTCGGTGCGTGCATTGTTGCGCTTGAAAAAAATCTGCTTCCGTACTTGACGGCGAAGGATGTCAGCGACTTTTTTGCCAGCGGGATCCTTGACGACGGAGGTATCGCCGAGCTTAACGCAGACAAAACCGAGCATGTCAAAAAAATCGGCATTGTTTCAACGATAAAGAACAAGCTGAAGCTTCTTAACGGTATGCCTGAGCTGAGAAACAAAGGACTGAAGGCGGTTGCATGGTTCGGCAGAGAAAAGCTCGTCGAACCGCTGTTTCCGACAAAATATGACCGTGAGTCCGTAGAGAAGTGGGCAGAGCATTACAACGAGTTCTTTGAATCAATCAAAACGGACAAATTGCCCGAATAATAAAAATACCCGGCGATTGCCATAAATAATACGGCTGTCAAGCTTGACGCACTGAGCGTTGTGTGAGCTTGACAGCCGTTTTTATTCAATTACGGGCATCTCGGTCATGCGAAGATTCGTACAGCCATAGGGAATCAGAACCTTTTCAATCGGTTCGCCAACTGCCTTTTTGCTCCTTGGAAGTTCCTCACATCTGCCGTCGGTCAGTCTCCAATCGATCTGTGCCATTTTTGCTTTCAGCTTTATCGGTGCGCCGTTCGGCGAAAACGGAGCGTCGCCCACCTCGCCGAATTTAACGGTAAATTCCCTGTCGGCAAAGCCGTAATTCCAATCCGTCGTCGGGAAAATTTCATAGTCGCAGTACGGGAATTTTCTTTCAACTCCGTCACGGACATACTCCTTTTTCTCCCATCTCTCCCCTATCGGGAGTGAAAAAACAAGATTGCCTCGCTCGACGCAGAAAAGTCCGCTCGGTCGCTCCGTCAGTTCAACATTGAAATCAAATTGAACATCAATAATGCTCTCGCCGTAGAAATCACGAATAATTTTAACAAGGCCTCCTCCGAGTTTTTCGCCGTCGATTTTTGCGTTGACAGCTTTTTCCGGAATTCGTACAAGTATTTCACGCTCATCGTGAACCGACGAGCTGACCTTAATTTTATATCCGTCCTCGAACGGATAGTTCGTAACTATCTCAACGGCAAAGCTTGCGCCGTCTATCTTTGTCTCTACCCTGCTCGGAGCAACGGCGCATATCGCAACGCCGTTCTTCGTTTTCATCATCGTGCTCATTGCAAGCTTCGGGAAAGCCTGGTTGAAGTTGGCTGTGCAACAGCCGAAATTCGGTTCAAGACCGAAGATATGCGCCTCCTCCGAGTTCGTATCAAATGGCTGCTTGCCGTCGGGGAAGCGTGTGCACTGAATCTGATTTGTCAGCTGGTCGTACTGATGAGTCCACATATCGGGGCTGACGGTAGCAGGAAAAGCATTGAACGCCGCATTTTCCAACCGCTCCGACCAATAGCTGTCACCCGTCAGCGCAAAGAGCCATTCATAAGAATACATCGCCTCGGCAACGGAACAGCACTCCGAGCCGTGGACGGGACTTGTGCCGCTCAGGCATTCATCGCCCGAAAAATGACCGCACGCCATACCGTGGTCACGCAGAAGAATCTCCATTGCCTTTTTTGCAAATTCATTCGGGTCACCGCCGACAAGCTCGGTCATCAGTGCTTCGCTTTTGAGCATCATTGCAATATTGACAACATGGTTGAGATAGCTCCAATTTTCACGCCTTTCGGCATAGCGCCACGACTTAAACATCTTTTTATAGTCAACACCCTGAATATAAAGCTTATCGGCAAGGTCAAACTGCCAGTCCTCCGGCTTTCTTTCACGAAGCCAAAGAACAGGAATAAGACACTCGAACCAGCGAGCCGCACCCCAATCAAAAAGAGTTCGGCTGTTCATGTGTGAGCTGAGATTTTGCAACGCACGGCTGACGGCGTTTTCGATTCGCTCGTCGCCCGAACAATCGGCATAGACGACAAGCGCCTTGCAGATTATAAAGCACGCCCAGACATCATAGTTGACACGCTGCTCCTTTTCGCACGGACATATCCAGCCGTCCTCGCACTGATGCTCAAGAATAGCGTCAATATATCTCTTCGCACGGGCTTTCATATCGTCGTCATCGAGGAGATAAGCGAGCGGTACAAAGCCGTCGAGCCAATATGGAACTCGCTCCCAGCCCTCGTCATTGCCGCCGATCCAGCTCGACTCCTTGACACTGTTCCACATCTTGTCGAGATTGCCGGAAAGACCCCTCGCTTGAATTTCAAGCTGATTTTTGAGCCAACCCGTAGCCTTTATTTCATCGGTAGTAAATTGCTTAAAAATCATAGACTGCTCCTTAGCTTATGCCGAGCTTCTTCGCCATATCCGCCGTCTGAAGCTCAAGCATCTTTGAAACGCCCTCCTCCTGCATCGTGATGCCGTAGAGAACATCGGCTTCTTCCATTGTTCCTCGTCTGTGGGTGATGAGAATAAACTGCGTATTCGTCGTCATGCGGCGAACATAGCGTGCATAACGGGCAACATTGACATCGTCAAGCGCAGCCTCGACCTCGTCGAAGATACAGAAAGGAGACGGAGCAACCTTGAGAATCGAGAAAAGAAGCGCAATGGCAGCCAATCCCTTTTCACCGCCCGAAAGCAGGTCGATATTCTGAACATTCTTGCCCGGCGGCTGAACCTTTATCTCGATATTACATTCGAGCACATCGTTCGGGTTTTCGAGAATAAGCTCCGCCTTGCCGCCGCCGAAAAGCTCGACGAAAGTTTCACCGAAATAGCTGTTGATCCGTACAAACTGAGCCTTGAACTGCTCCGCCATCTTACTTGTCAGCTCGGTGATGAGCTTATTAAGCTCGTCCCTCGATTTTTCGATATCCTCAAGCTGAGTCTTCATGAATTCGTAACGCTCGGAAACCTCTTTGTATTCCTCAATCGCACCGACATTTACATTGCCGAGAGCACGAATCTTGCCCTTGATCTCCTGCAAGCTTCTGTGCGCCTGCTGATAATCCTCGATCACGATCTCAAGAGCTTCCGCCTCGGATTTTGTCAGCTGATACTCGTCAAAGAGCTTGTTTATCGCATTTTCGAGCTGCTGCTCCATCTGAGCCTTGCGCTCCTCAAGACGAGCCAGCTCCCCGCTGATTTTTTCTCTCTCGGCGGACTTTGAACGCTCCTCGGAACGAAGCTGTGCGCTTTTTGCCTCGCAGCCCGTACGCTCCGCAATAAGCGCTTCAATGTCGCTCTTTGCGCTTGCGCCAAGCTCGTGAAGCTCCTCGGCTTGCTTTGAAAGCTCCTGAATTTTTATTTCAATTTCTTTGTTTGCGTTTTCGATTACCGCAATTTCATCATTGAGGTCGTCCAGCCTGCCCTCATGACTCGCCATACGGCGGTTGAGGAGATCAACTGCCTCTTTCTTAGCCTCAATATCCTTTTCGAGAGCAAGAATATCAAGATTGATTTTCGCCTCGGTCTGCGCAAGCTCCTCTTTTTTCTCCTCAAGCTTCTCTCTGCCGTGGGTCACAACATCAAGATCGGCCTGCAACGAGCCCATTTCCTTATTGAGCCTGTCGATCTCGGTCTGAGCCTCATTTTTCAATTCTTCAAGGTCGCTGATTCTCAACGACGCCGACTTCTTCTCACGGCGCAGCTCCTCAAGAGCCGCATTCGCCGTGTCAAGCTTACCCTCGATGAGCGCAAGCTCGCTTTCCTTACGGATAACATCCTCCTGAGTGCGTTTGAGGTCGGCCTGTGATGCGTCAAGATCGGCCATGACCGCCGAAAGCTCAACGCTTATGTGCTTATAATTCTCATTGTCCTGCTCCTGTTCCGAAACGAGCTTCGCAATCTGAGCATTAAGTTTTTCTTTTTCATTGCTTCGGCTGAGAATACCTGCGTTATGCCCCCTCGAACCGCCGGTCATTGAGCCGCCGGCATTGACAACCTGACCGTCGAGAGTAACTATCTTAAATCTGTATGAATATTTTTTCGCCATGGAAATTGCGCTGTCAAGATCCTCGGCAACCGCGGTTCTTCCCAAAAGCGACTGAATTATCTCATTATATTTGCTGTCGTAATCGAGCAGCTTATCCGCCATATCGACGAAGCCGTAGCAATCGTCAAGACCCTTTTCCGTAAACGGCTTTGACTTAACCGAGGTCAACGGCAGGAAGGTTGCACGGCCGCCCTTCTTCTCTTTAAGAAAGTTGATGGCACGCTTCGCATCATTTTCGCTGTCGGTCACGATATTCTGTATCGCTGCGCCGAGAGCCGTTTCAACCGCCACGGCATAGCGATCCTCAACGCTGATAAGCTGAGAAAGCGGGCCGTGAATACCTCTGAGCGCACCGCCCTTCGCCTCACGAACAACGGCTTTGACTGCGCCGGAATAACCGTCCATGTTCTTCTCCATGTCATCCAAAAGCCGAACCTTGTCTTTCTTTTGGAGAATGTCAAGTCCTCTTGCGTCGATTACCGATTTCAGCTTATCCGCCTTTTCACGGCGGGACTGCGCCCGAAGATTGTATCCCGAAACGGCGTTCATGATCTCAGTCTCGGTGTCGTTGAGCTTGTCCAGCTGAGCCTGACAGGCGTTGCGCTTTTCCTCAAGCTCGGTTATGTAGCCGTTCCTCGTTGAGAGCACGCCCTCAATGTTGCTGACGCGACCCTTTATCTCGTCGATTGACGAATTTGCCGTGGTTTCTTCGATTTTCTTTTCGCCGACCTTTTGGGTGAGAGCGGTTATCTTCTGCGAAAGCTCGGCAATTCTGTCGGCGAACTCGCCCGTCTCGTTCCTCGTATCGGCTATGCTTGCCGCCGCCGAATCAAGCTCCTTGCGTTTCTTTTCTATCTCGCCCAAAAGCTCATTTATTTCCGTTTCAGCTTCCTCAACCTCTTTTTTGAGGGAATTTTCGCTGTTTGAGGCGTCGCTCATGTCACGCTTGATACGCTCAATCGTCTGCTCATTGTGAAGAATAGTGTTCTTTTCAACGGAAATCTGACCCTCAAGCTGAACGGCTTTTTCCTCATAGCTTGTCGAATTATTTCGTATATTGTCGATTTTGACCGTAATTTCCTGACCCTTGGCAATGATCTCCTCAGTCTCGTTCTCAATTTGAGCGAGGGTCGCTTCAATCGAATCGTACTGACCCTGAGCGATGGAGAGCTTATCCTCCTGTTCCCTTAATTTAACCTTTGATGTGTCGATCGTATGAAGCCAAAGACCTATTTCAAGCTCCTTTTTCTCTTTTGCGAGAACGAGGAACTTCTGCGCTTTTTCGCTCTGCGTTTTAAGAGGACCGACACGGCTTTCCAATTCCGAAAGAATATCCCTCAAGCGAACCAGATTTTCCTCCGCCTGGTCGAGCTTCCTGTTGGCGTCGTTGCGGCGGTATCGGTAATGTGAAATTCCGGCAGCTTCCTCAAGCATATCACGGCGCTGACCCGACTTTGAAGAAATCAAATCGGCGATCCTGCCCTGACTGACGAGAGAGTAGCCGTCACGGCCTAAGCCCGTATCCATAAAAAGCTCATGAATATCACGCAGACGAACGACCTGACCGTTGAGCATATATTCGCTCTCGCCCGAACGGTAATAGCGGCGTGTTACGGACACCTCGTCCTTATCGTTGTTGAGGGTTCTGTCTGTGTTGTCAAGGCGCAGAGTGACCTCGGCAAAGCCGAGAGGCTTTCTGACCTTCGTGCCGCCGAAGATAACATCTTCCATTTTTGAGCCTCGCAGGTTCTTCGTCGATTGCTCACCGAGAACCCAGCGCACGGCGTCGGCAATATTGCTTTTACCCGATCCGTTAGGGCCGACAACCGCCGTCATTCCGTGATTAAAATTAAAGACCGTTTTGTCGGGGAAGGACTTGAAGCCCTGCATTTCGAGCGCTTTTAATCTCATAATTCTTCGTTCCTTATTATGTAAAGTTGATACTTGCCTGTTTGGCTGTCCGCCGTAATTTTTGCGTCGTAGCCCATTTCTTTAAGCTTCACTATATTACAGCGTTTCTGCCCCGTCATTTTCGATATTGCGTCGGGGGCGACATAAATATTGATTTTTCCCTGCGGAATATTGTTTTTCTTGATATTTTCTACGGCCTTGTTGAGATAAATTTTACCCTCGCAAAGCTCCTTGAATGCCGGATGATATGCGCCGGCAAGATACTCGCCCTCAACGCCGCCGCCTGAATGAAGTCCCGTTCTGATAACCGTTATGCCCGCTTCATCAAACATCAAAAGAAGCTCAGCGCAAAGCTCAGCCGCCGAATCAACGGTCTGCGGCAGGTATTTTCCGCTCTTGTAAAGCTCGGCAAGCTCGGTATTTTCGAGCACGACGGTCGGGTAAATGCGAACCGTCGACGGTCTCAGGGCGATGATTTCCCTTGCTGTTTCAATGCTGTCCTCATCCGTTGAGCCGTAAAGCCCCGTCATCATCTGCAAGCCAAGCTCAAAGCCGTAGCTTTTCAGCATTTTTGACGCATTTGCAACATCCTGCGAGGTGTGACCTCTGCGGTTTAAACGCAGAACCTTGTCGCTCATGCTCTGTGCGCCAAGCTCGACCGCCGTAACGCCGTATAATTGCAAAATTCGACAAATTTCGTCATCTATAGCATCGGGGCGAGTCGAACAGCGTATGCCCTTGAAGCTGCCGTTTTTGACATATTTATTCGCCGTTTTCAAAAGTTCGACCATAACGCTGCGGTCAATTGCCGTAAAGCTGCCGCCGAAAAAAGCGATCTCGCCGCCCCTGCTGTCGGGGTTGTTCATTGCGATTTTGACCGCCTCGTCAACATCATCGGGCGTTACCTGCTTGCTCTGACCCGAGATTGCACGCTGATTGCAAAAAGAGCATTGATGCGGACAGCCGTTGTGCGGAACAAAAAGTCCCACATTCACATGCTTCAAAGTCCCATAAGCTCCAAGGCTTCCCTTGCAGCCTCCTGCTCGGCACGCTTTTTGCTTCTGCCGATTCCCTTGCCGATTACATTTGAATTGAGATGAACCTCAACCTCAAACCGTTTGTCATGATCGGGGCCGCTCTCGCCGACAAGAACATATTCGACTATTTCTCCCGGATTCCGCTGAACGACCTCCTGGAGCATGGTTTTGTAATCCTTGACCGAGCGATGCTTTTTGATTGCCTCGTCAATATATTTAAGCACGAATTTTCTTGCCTCGTCCATACCCCCGTCAAGATAGATCGCAGCAATAACGGCTTCAAATGCATCCGCCTGAATCGACGGACGCTCTCTGCCGCCCGTTACGATCTCGCCCTTGCCGAGCATGAGGTATTTTCCAAGTTGAATTTCACGGGCAAAGGAGGCAAGCGATTTTTCGCACACCATCGCCGCACGGAGCTTTGTTAAATCTCCCTCCGGAAAATCCGTATAATTGTTGAAAAAATTTTCTGCCGTTACAAAGCCGAGAACCGAATCGCCGAGAAATTCAAGGCGTTCGTTGGAGCCTCCGCAGCTGCCGTGGTTCTCATTGAAATATGACGAATGAGAAAGCGCACGCAGCAGCAGAGATTTGTTTTTGAATTCATATCCGAGCTTTTGTTGAAGCTCATTTATATCGGGTTTCATATACACCGAACCTTTCGTCGAAGAAATCAAGACTCCTTTTCGCAAGAGCCTCATATCTCAGTTTTTTATCTCTTATTTTTTCATCGAGCGGCGGCAAAATTCCGAAATTCGCACCCATCGGCTGAAAATCCGTCACGCTCTCATTGCTGATGTATTTTGAAAGCGCACCCATCATCGTGAAATCGGGAAGCTCAAGCGGCGGCTTGCCCGAAAGTCTGTTTGCCATGTTTATTCCGGCAAGAATTCCGGATGAGGCGGACTCCATATAACCCTCAACGCCCGTGATCTGCCCCGCAAAGTACAGACCGTCACGACCTCTGAATGAAAAATCGCCGTTCAGGTGTCTGGGCGAATCAATAAATGTGTTTCTGTGCATCACGCCGTAGCGGACAAATTCCGCATTTTTCAGCGCAGGAATCATTGAGAATACCCTCTTTTGTTCGCCGAATTTGAGGTTTGTCTGGAAGCCGACAAGGTTATACATCGTGCCGCTCGAATCCTCACGGCGAAGCTGCAAAACCGCCCACGGGCGATGACCGGTTCTCGGATCTCTCAGTCCGACCGGCTTCAACGGGCCGAAGCGCATTGTGTCCGCTCCCCTTGAAGCCATGACCTCGATCGGCATACAGCCCTCATAAACTCCCTTTTTCTTGTCAAAGGAATGAAGCTCCGCCGACTCGGCATTGACAAGCTCGTTATAAAAATTCTCGTATTCTTCCTTATTCATCGGGCAGTTGAGGTAATCGTCCTCACCGCCACGGTCGTATCTCGACTGGGTAAAGGCGCAGGATTTATCGATGCTCTCGTCCGTAACTATCGGAGCTGCCGCATCGAAAAAGCTCAGTGAGCCGTCGCAAAGCTCCTTGATCTTTTCGGCAAGAGCGTCCGAGGCAAGCGGTCCGGCGGCAATCACAGCGTTGCCCTCCGGAATCTCCGTAACCTCTCGGCATTCAAGCTCTATGAGCGGATGCGCCTTTATTTTTTCCGTAATCATGCGGGAAAATTCATCACGGTCAACGGCAAGCGCACCACCTGCCGGAACGCTGCATTTTTTTGCGCATTCGACGCAAATTGAACCGAGCCTTTCCATTTCCGCCTTGAGCAGACCCGCTGCCGAACCGACACGCTGAGCCTTGAGCGAATTGGAGCAGACAAGCTCTGCAAGCATGTCCGTTTTGTGAGCGGGAGAATGCTTCTTCGGCTTCATCTCGGCTATCGTGACGGGAACGCCTCTGTTGGCGAGTGCCCATGCCGCCTCAACGCCTGCCAAGCCTCCGCCTGCAACAAGAACTCTGTCCATCAATCAATCTTCCTTTTTCTTGCTTTTTCTTTCTGCCTTACGCTCATAGCCGCAGCCCTCGTCAAGACAGGCTATGATTCCTCCCTTGCGCTTAAACAGCGATTTGCCGCAATTCGGGCAGGTTTCGTCGGTAGGCTTATCCCATGTCATGAAATCGCACTCCGGCCAGTTTGAGCAGCCGAAGAATGTGAATCCTCTCTTGGACTTTCTTTCAATCACCTCGCCGCCGCACTTCGGGCATTTTGCATTCGTCTTTGTGACAAGCGGCTTTGCATTTTTACATTCGGGATATCCGGGACAAGCCAGGAACTTGCCATAGCGACCGACCTTGATAACCATCATTCTGCCGCACTTTTCGCACGGAATGTCCGTCACATCCTCATCAAGCTGAATCTTGACATCCTTCATTTCCGACTTGACCTTTTGAAGATTTTTATCGAATTCATCATAGAATTCATGAAGCATTTCAACATAATCCACCTTGCCCTCGCCGACCTCGTCAAGCTCGGTTTCCATACCTGCCGTGAATTTTGTGTTTACTATTTTTGAAAACTTCTCCTTGAGGAGCTTTGTTATCGCTTCTCCCAGCTCGGTGGGATAGAGCTGCTTCTGCTGCCGCTTTACATATTCACGCTTAACTATCGTTGTGATGATAGTCGCATATGTGCTCGGTCGTCCGATTCCGTTCTCCTCAAGAGCCTTGATAAGAGAAGCTTCGGTGTATCTTGCCGGCGGCTGAGTGAAATGCTGATTTCCCTTGAGATCCTTGAGCTTGAGCTTGTCGCCCGTATTAAGCTCGGGGAGCTTGCCCTCGGCTTCTGTATCCTCGTCGTCCGTGCTCTCCTCATAGAGAACGGTAAATCCGTCAAATTTAATGCTGTAGCCTGCGGCAGTGAAGCGGCAATAACCGTCAACGCCCTCCGTCACGGCGTCTATCTCCGCCTTAACGGTATTTTGAATGCAGCTCGCCATCAAGCTTGCCACAAATCGCTTCCAGATGAGCGTATAAAGCTTATACTGATCCGAAGTAAGGCTTCCCCTTACCCTGTCCGGAGTGAGCGCAGGGTTGGTCGGTCTGATAGCCTCATGACCGTCCTGCGCATTGCTTCTTGACTTAAAAAGTCTCGGCTTTTCAGGAAGATATTTCTCGCCGTAGGTTTCGGCAATGAAGCTGTTTGTAGCGGTTCTCGCCTCCTCCGAGATTCTCAGGGAGTCGGTTCTCATGTATGTTATAAGACCGGTCGTACCGATTCCCGCAATATCAACGCCCTCGTAAAGCTCCTGAGCGGCACGCATTGTGCGCTGAGCCTGAAAGCCCATGCGGCGTGACGCCTCCTGCTGGAGGGTCGATGTAATAAACGGCGGAGCCGGATTCTTTTTCCTTGTACCCTTCTTGACAGAGCTAACGCTGTATTTTGCATTGTCAAGCCTTGCAAGATACGAGTCCGCCTGCTCCTTGTTCGTGATTTTGACCTTGCCCGTTTCGTCGCCGTAGAAGCTTGCGGAAAATGTTTTTCTGCTCGGAGCGGAAAATTTTGCGTCAAGTGTCCAGTACTCCTCCGGAACGAAGGCTCTTATCTCATTCTCACGGTCAACGATAAGCCTTACGGCAACGGACTGAACACGGCCTGCCGAAAGACCTCGGCGGATTTTTTGGGAAATAAACGGGCTGAGCTTGTAGCCGACAAGGCGATCGAGAATCCTCCTCGCCTGCTGAGCGTTGACAAGGTTCATGTCTATCGAACGAGGATTTTTCATTCCGTTCTCGATACCCGTTTTTGTGATCTCGTTAAAGGTAATTCTGTTTGCGGCGTTCATATCAAGACCGAGCAGAGTTGCAAGATGCCACGATATTGCTTCTCCTTCCCGGTCGGGGTCGGTTGCGAGATAAACGCCGTCGGACTCGGCAACCATGCTTTTAAGCTCCTTGACAAGTTTTTCCTTGCCCTTGATGACCGCATATTTGGGAGCAAAATCATTTTTGACATCAACGCTCAATTTTGCCGCCGGCAGGTCACGAACATGACCCATCGAGGCGGTAACATTATAGCCTTGACCGAGATATTTTTTTACTGTTTTAACCTTTGTGGGTGACTCCACTATTACCAGCTTGGACATAAATGCATCATCCTATTTTAATTTTATAATTTTTACCCGCAAGAGGCTCAATATATCCGAGGATCTCAAGCTCCGTCATCGCCGAAAGAAAATCGACCGTGCTTAGCTTTGTCCTGAGTATAAGCTCCTCCGCCTGCATTGTTTCTTCGCAAAAGGCTTCAAAAATGAGCCTTGCCTTTTCGCTTATATTATCGGGGGCGGCTGCCTTAACAAAGGGCATTGTCTGCTCCGTCTGCGGCATCAGCTCCTTTTCCGTTTTTTCTTTCTTTTTCCTCTTCGCCTTTTTTACCGTTGCGGGAATTTCCGATTGCGGCTCGGTTGTCAGCCTCGTCTCGATCCTGTCGATGTCGAGCAAATCCGGATATCTTTCCGCATATTCCTCAAGAACATCCATCGCATTGAAAACAGGCTTTGCTCCGTCACGAAGAAGCTTGTTTGTTCCCATATTCATGCTTGAGGTTATATCACCCGGCACGGCAAAAATATCCCTGCCCTGCTCAATTGCATGGTTGACGGTTCTCAGCGAACCGCTTCTTTCGTTGGCCTCAATAACGATCGTTCCGTAAGAAAGACCGGAAATGATTCGATTTCTGAACGGAAAATTGTGCCCAAACGCCGGAGTTCTCGGAGGATATTCCGTAACCAATACCCCGTGATGGGCAATTTCACGCCTGAGCGGTTCGTTTTCTGGCAGATAATCCGTGCCGAAGCCGCAGCCGAGAACAGCGACCGTTTTCGCTCCGACATTCATCGCTCCCGTGTGGGCAGCGCTGTCAATGCCCTTTGCCGCTCCGCTGATTACAATTGCGCCCGAGCGGCTCAGCGAGGCCGAAAGTGCCCTTGCGATCCTCATGCCGATATCGCTCGCTTCTCTTGCGCCGACCATTGCAACCGCAATTTTGTTTTTCAAACAGTCTAAATCTCCGCGTACATAAAGCACCAGCGGTAAATTAGGCAGCTTGAAAAGCATAGACGGATAGTTTCCGTCGTCGGGAGTTGCAAGCTTGATTTTGTATTTTTCACATTCCTCGATAATTTCTTTTGCCCTGTCAAGAGAGGTCGATTTGAGCTTGTTTATCTGTCCGTTTGTAAATATTCCCGAAATTTTCCACTCATATTCACCGGCAAAATAAAGCTTTTCGGCATCTCCGAAATAGGAAACGATCTCATCGGTTTTCACGCTTGCCGAAATTCCGAGAGCGTTCTGCGCCCAGATCCAGTAAAGCTTGTTGCTCATTTTCTCACCATCTCCCAGATAAGTATCGCCGCAGCTGTTCCTGCGTTGAGCGATTCCGCTCTACCGTCCATCGGTATCGTGACGCTCATTCGGCACGCATTCATCGTTTCCCGCGTTACGCCGTTACCCTCATTGCCGACAACGCAGATTATTCCGCCCGTCATCGTGATATCGGTTATCTTTTCGCTGTTTCTGTCCGGGGTCGAGGCGAGAGTAAGCATTCCTCTTTCGTTCGCTTCGTTGACGACCTCGGCGGCATTCGTTCGGCTGATTATATTCAGCCTGAGAGCCGAGCCCATTGAAGCTCTCAGCGACTTTGGGTTATAGATATCGCAGCCGCCGCAGACAATGAGTCCATCGATTCCGAGAGCCTCGGCAGTTCTGCTGATCGCCCCCAAATTTGAGGGATCCTGCACATTTTCAAGCAGAAGATAGCGACCGTCGGATTTCAAATCAGATGTTTTTTTCGATTTTCCCGTTCGGCAAACGCAAAAAATCCCCTGTGGATTCCGTGTGTCGGAAAGCTTGGCGGCGACCTCGTCCGAAACGCCGTAAATCTCCTGCGAAGCGGAAATTATCCTGCGGCAATATTCGCCGTACTTTTCCTGAGCCGTGCGACTGAGAAAGGCTCGATAAATTTCAATTCCGTTCTCTGCGGCGTCGCAGCAGAGCCTTGCGCCTTCAAGGAAAAAGGTTTCGGTTTCCCGACGGGTCTTTGAGCTGTCACGAACAGCGACTGCGGATCTTATTTTTTCGTTTGTTTTTGATGTTAAAAAATCCATGCTCAAAGCTCCTTTCGGGTAATGGCGATGCCGCACGGAAGATATGTGCGCCTCAAATTGTGCGGCGTTGCCTGAAATTTTCACAAAAACAAGCGACAAACAGGTGTCGCTAAAAAGACAAATTCACGCCCCCTCGGTAAAAAGGAGCGTGATTCTTATTTATTTAAGTGCTGCCTTAGCCTTCTCTGTGAGAGCTGTGAATGCAGCGGGATCTGCGATTGCGATCTCGGAAAGCATCTTTCTGTTGAGCGTGATGCCCGCCTTGTTAAGTCCGTTCATGAATGTTGAATAGTTCATGCCGTTGAGCTTGCAAGCTGCGGAAATTCTTGTGATCCAAAGGCGGCGGAAATCTCTCTTCTTCTGCTTGCGTCCTACATAAGCATACTGACCGGATTTCATAACTGCCTGCTTAGCAGTCTTGAAAAGACTTGACTTTGAGCCATAATAGCCCTTAGCCATCTTCATTACTTTATTTCTTCTCTTGCGAGACATGGTAGCGCCTTTAATACGAGCCATGGTAACTTACCTCCAATTTTAGTTTTAAACGATCTGAATTATTTGTACGGGATCAAACGCTTGATCTGCTTAACATTCGTTGTGTCTGCAACGACTGTCTGACGAAGACCTCTCTTACGCTTGGTCGTCTTTTTGTTGAGGATGTGAGACTTGTTAGCATGTCCTCTGATGGGCTTACCGTTCTTAGACATCTTAAAGCGTTTTTTTGCACCGCTGTGTGTTTTAATTTTAGGCATGGTTTTTTCCTCCTTATGAATTACTTGGATGATTTGGCTGCGATGAACATCAGCATTGAACGTCCCTCAAGCTTAGCCGGCTTTTCGACCGTGCCGTACTCACTGACGGCCTCGGCAAATTTGCTCATGGTTACAAGTCCGTTTTCGGGATGAGCCATTTCACGGCCTCTGAAACGGATTGAAACCTTGACGCGGTTACCGCTTTTAAGGAACTTGATGGCCTGGTTAGCCTTTGTCTCAAAATCGTGCGTATCAATGTTGAGCGACAGACGAACCTCTTTGATCTCAATAACTCTCTGGTTCTTTTTGGCTTCTTTTTCACGCTTTGCCTGTTCAAAGCGATACTTGCCGTAATCCATGATCTTACAAACAGGCGGCTTTGCCTGCGGAGCGATCTTTACAAGGTCTGTGTTCTTTTCATCTGCGAGACGCATAGCCTCTGCGATCGGCATAACGCCGAGCTGAGTTCCGTCCGAATCGATCACTCTGACTTCTTTGTCACGGATCTCTTCGTTGATTTGAGTTTCTTTCGTAGCGATGTTCAAGCACCTCCAAATGCTCAATAATAAAATCAAAGCACGGATGGGAACGAACCTATCCGTGCGCATAAAACTACCAAGAAAAATCCTGCAATTTATTGACCGCACGGACGAAACCGTTAAGGTGGGAACGAACCATTCCACTTTGTTGTGTGGATATTCTATCACCCCTCTCCCCTTTTGTCAAGAGATTTTTCCAATCTTTTTCGCATATTCCGAAATAAATATATTATCAGTCTGTAAATTTTGCGACAGATAATTGAAATTCGTTTAATTTCGTGTTATTATTGTTATTATTACATTACAAGTTAGGAGGAATTCCCTTGGCAGAAGAAAAAGAGAAATCCTTAACGGATGAAACCCTGCCGGAAAAGCCCGAGGAAGCTTCCGCGGACTGGGACTGGGACGCCGCCGTTCCGCAGACCGATACAAGCAACATAACGCTTGACGATTTGCAGGAAACGGAGGAAAAGGTCATTGAGCCTGCCGAAGAGGCTGAGGAGAAAGCCGCAGAGGAAGAGAAAGCTGCCGCCGACCAGGACGACGACGGACTTTGCATCGTTTGCGGCAAACAAAGAGGCAACAGCCCGAGCGACCTTTACTGCAACGAATGTCGTGCAAAATTTTTGAGAACGAACTACGGCGTCGGCCACATTATTCTCGCTTTTGTTATGGTTATCGTTGCCGCACTCGGCTATTTTGTTGCGACCTCAACGGTTACCGTTTCGTCAAAACTCTACAAAGCGGAGAAATGCATTTCCGAGAATAAATTTGACGACGCTCTCAATCTTTGCAGCGATGCCGTCGAAGCGACAGATAAGCTCAACAGCGGAGTCAATGCCGTTATCAAGGGCATCAATTCAAACATAGCCAATCAGGATTGGTTCACGGAGGGCGACAAGGCGACTCATCTCATCCTCGAAACCTATATCCACACCATGACGATCAATTATTCCGACCGTTCAACCTTCATTGAAGCGGTTGAGAAATATTTCACCGACAGTGAGCTTAATCAGCCGAGAAACGCCGAGATCAAAAAGCTCTATGATGTTGTCAATGAGCTTGACACAATGGCGACCTCGATCGAGGAGGAAATGAACAGCTTCATTTCGCAGAAAGAGGACGGAACCTACGATGTTAAATATGACGACGGTATAAAGTACCTTGATTCCCTCACTGCCGAGTCCGATGTTCAAAAGGGTCTTGTCGATTACTACAAGTTCATGCTCGCCTATTACGCAAGCAAGGACGGCAAAACGGCTCTCGGCTTCATCGACGGAGCTTATACCAAGTCCGGCGATTACGGCTACCTGTATCTGCAAAACTACATGGCCATGGCATGGCAATATGAAGATTACGACAAGGTGCTTGAGCTTGCAAAAACAGCGACCGAGCTGAATGTCAACGACGCTTCGGCTTATTATTACTCGGTCAAGGTCTATATCGAAAAGAACGATTTTGAAACGGCCGATAAAATTTGCGAGGATATGCGCAAGGCAAATCCCGAAGGAATTGATTATTACAGCACGAAAGCGGAAATTCTTCGCCGTCAGAACAAGCTTGACGAAGCAATCGAGATCTGCCGCAAGGGTATCGTTGCCGGCTCGGATTCCGAGATCTACCGTCAGCAGGCCATCGCATATCTCCTCAAGAGCGATAAGGAGAATGCGCTTGAAGCAATCAAGCAGTCCTATGAGCTTGCAACGCAAAATTCGCAGCTTAGCATTCAGACAGCCAATACCGTTGCTCTTATCTGCTTCATTTGCGATGACACAACGACCTACGAAGAGGTCAAGTCAATGTTTGAGCAGAGCAGCATGGAGCTGAGCGATTCTGTTCAGCAGTGCATCAAGGGCGACATCACATTTGAAGATATATTCATGAAAGGATCGGGTGAGATATCATGACAGCAGTTTATGTAATTACAAAATATATCACCGTTATCGGCTCGATTCTCAAGGGCTTTTGGGAGCATCTTTTCTGCCGTATTCTCGGCGTTCCAGTTTCCGACGCTCGCTATCTTCAGGCAACTGAGCTGTGCGGCCATGTTGACCACGACTTCACAAAGACAAGAGCGGTAACCTTTTTCATCAACTATCTTCCCGGCATGATGAATCGCCTTTTCGGCTACGGAATGCTCGTCGGCGGATATCTCGGTATTTTTTACATGAAAGCAAGCACCGATACCATTGCTTTTTGGTTCTGCGTTGCTCTTTATTACCTCGGCGTTTCGCTGATGTGCAACAATGCGCCGCTCTATGAGGACGCTCTCAACAACTGGGATCTCCTCTATGGCAAAGGAAAAAGAACAAATATTTTTGCGAAAATTTTCGCCTTCATTCCGTCCGTTTACTTCATCGTTTCGGCATGGTTTGAGAAGAACGGTCTTGGTCTTCTCGTTTGGATTGCCTTGACCCTCGTCGGCATCTTTGCCCTTTGATTATGTAACAATCAAGGCAATACCTCACAATTATGGCGTGGGGTATTGCCTTTGTTTTTTATGGGGCATTAAAAATGTACAGACGAATTCGTGATCTCCGTGAGGACAGAGACATAAGCAAGCTTCAGGTTGCCCGTATTCTCGAAATATCGCAGACGGGTTGCACAAAACATGAAACTGCTACGCCAAACGCAACATAGAAAAACAGCCTGTCAGCATCATTACGATGAGACAGGTTGTTTTTATTTTATAGAAGCTGATTAAATCAGATAAGCTCCCATCGGCTAAATAAACTGAGTATAATAAACCGGCAAACAGAATATATCCTTGTCTTTGCTGAAATCCTTAGTATAAATTAGGTATTTATTTAGAATTCTTGAAGAATACTTTTCGCAGAAAACATCTATTGATTTATGCGTTCTGTAGGTTGACGATTTAACTTCAATAGGACAGATTTTGTTTTTTCGGGTTATCAAAAAGTCTACCTCATAGCTGTGCCTTGAAGCTTCATTTTTTATTGTGTGATAGAATAATTCATTTCCGTTTGCCGTCAAAATCTGAGCAACAATATTTTCATACAAGTAACCGAGATTTGCGCCCAAATTATTACCCAAAAGTCTTTCATAGATAGTGTTTTCGGTAAAATCACTGTCTTTAAACATAAGCGTAGTGAAAAGCCCTGTATCACAAACAAACAGTTTGAACTTGGCAAGATCTTTGTTGTTAGATAACCCTACATTCGGGTCGTTTGCGTGGTATAACACAAGAACGGTTTTTGAATCCTTCATTTCGGCAATAAGTTCAAGAAGCCCGTCTGCTCTTTCGTCTGACAAAACGCTTGACACCTGATATCTTGCGGCGTTTTTATTAAGCTGTGCGGGAATTGCATCAAAGAGCATTGAAGCTTTACCGGTAGGATCAATCTTCATAAAATCATCAGCGTAAAGATTTAAGATGTCTCTTTTTACTGCATCTACTTTTCTGAAATTATTTGTTTCTATATATTCGCTAACCGCCTGCGGCATTCCTCCAACCAACATATACAGTCTAAAATCACGCATAAGCTTTCTGTTAAGCTGTTCTCCTACAGCTTTGTTGCTCTCAAAGCATTTTCTCATAAGAGGTACTGTTGTTGTGTCGCCTACAGCCCAACGGAACTCCTCGTAATCCATAGGATACATAGATATCTTTCGCTCTTCACTTGGTATCAGAATATCTTTAACATTCTTTTTTATGGATATGAGCGAGCCTGTTTCTATATAGTCGTACCTATGGTCTTTTACAAGCGATTTAATTGCCTGACGAGCTTTAGGGCAAAGCTGTACTTCATCAAATATAATAAGTGATTTCCTCTCAATTAAATCTTTTTTATATTGGAGCTGCAATTGAAGAAAAATATAATCAAGGTCGGAAACATCATCAAACAATTCTTTTACGTTTTTTGATGCGGTTGAAAAATCCACAAGTATATATGTTTCATATTCATTCTTTCCGAATTCCTCAGCAACTGTTGATTTGCCGATTCGTCTTGCTCCTTCAATAAGCAGAGCCGTTTTACCGTCGGATTCTCTTTTCCATTCCAGCAGTTTATCATATATTTTCCTTTTAAACATGCGTTCACCTCAAAATCGCAAATTTTATAACCTTTAATATGCACAAAATCGCAAATTTTATACTGCAATTATACCACAAAATCGCAATTTGTAAAGTGTTTTTTGGAGCCTAATCATTTTTTCAAACTTCAGATGGGGGTGCTGACCTAAAAAACAGCAGAGACGAGCGTTCATCTCTGCTGCTTTTTTGATTGTTATCAGTTGTTGTAAAGTCCGCGCTTAACATAAGTCGTGTGGAGAACCTCATGCGCCTTGTGGCTGCCCGGCTCACCGAAGAACTCGTCATATACACGCTTGATAGCCGAATTCTCATGTGACTTACGGTTTTCGTTGTTCTTGTCAAGATTATAAAGAACCGATGCTCGCTTGCTTCTGAAATCCTCAAAGTTGCGAACCGCTGCGGAAACGATCGGCTGTCCGCCGCCGTTGATACAGCCGCCCGGGCAACCCATGATCTCAATGAACTGATACTCGCTTGTACCGTTCTTGATCTGCTCCATGAGCGTCTTTGCGTTCTTTGTGCCGCTCGCAACGGCTACCTTGATGCTGAGATCGCCGACGGTGTATGTGGCTTCCTTAACGCCGTCCATACCTCTGACCTGAGTGAAATCAACATTATCAAGAGTTTGACCGGTAATCTTCTCAACTGCGGTACGCAGAGCTGCCTCCATAACACCGCCGGTTGCGCCGAAGATAACGGCTGCGCCCGAACCCTCGCCGAGAGGGCTGTCATATGTTTCGTCGGGAAGCGAATTGAAGCTGATTCCTGCGCTCTTGATCATCCTTGCAAGCTCACGGGTCGTGATAGAGATATCAACATCGGCATAGCCGGATGCGCTCTGATCGTCTCTGCCTACCTCGAACTTCTTAGCCGTGCAGGGCATTACGCTGACGCTGACAATGCTTGCCGGATCAATGTCCATTTTATCGGCATACCATGTCTTGAGCGTTGCGCCGAACATCTGCTGCGGAGATTTGCAGGTTGAAAGATGGTCAAGCTGTTCGGGATAGTAATGCTCACAATACTTGACCCAGCCGGGTGAGCATGAGGTGATCAGCGGAAGTGCGCCGCCGTTTGTGATTCTCTCGATAAGCTCGTTCGACTCCTCCATAATGGTAAGGTCGGCGGAGAAATCCGTATCAAACACCTTGTCGAAGCCGAGACGGCGAAGAGCGGCAACCATCTTGCCCTCAACATCCGTTCCTATCGGCAAACCGAACTCCTCGCCGAGAGCAGCTCTGACTGCCGGAGCGGTTTGAATAACAACAAACTTTTCGGGGTCGTTGATAGCCTCAAGCACCTTCGGCGTGTCGTCCTTTTCACGCAGAGCACCGGTCGGGCAGTTAACGATACACTGACCGCAGGCAATACACGAAAATTCCTTGATATTTCTCTCAAACGGAGAGGTTATGCAGGTGTCAAAGCCACGGGCGTTTGCTCCGATAACGGAAATCGCCTGTTCGTCGCAAGCTGCAACGCAGCGGCGGCAAAGAATACACTTGCTGTTGTCACGAATCATATGCGGCATTGAATCGTCATAGGCATAGTCAGGGGTAACGCCGTCAAACTTGCCCTCGTTTTCAACGCCATATTCCTTGCAGAGCTTCTGAAGCTCACAGCTGGTGCTTCTCACACAGGAAAGGCACTTTCGGTCATGAGTTGAAAGAATAAGCTCAAGGGTCGTTCTTCTTGAATTGCGAACCCTGTCGGAATTTGTAAGAATCTCCATTCCCTCGTTTACGGGGAACACACAGGAGGCAACAAGGCTTCTTGCGCCCTTGACCTCGACCATACAGATACGGCACGCACCGATCTGATTTATTTTTTTAAGATAGCAAAGCGTCGGGATCTCGATTCCCGCATAGCGTGCGGCCTCAAGAATCGTAATTCCGCTCGGCACACTCAGAGGCATGCCATTGATTTTGATATTAACCATTTCCATTTCCGACATCCTCCTTATTTCTTAATTATTGCGCCGAAGCGGCAGGTATCCATACATACGCCGCACTTTACACACTTGCTTGTGTCAATTGTATGCGCAGTTTTGACCGCACCCGAAATTGCGCCGACAGGGCACTTTCTTGCGCAGGCGGTACAGCCCTTACATTTATCGGCCACGATTGAATAGGCGACAAGCTTTTTGCAAACGCCTGCCGGGCACTTCTTGTCAACAATATGAGCGATATACTCGTCCTTAAAGAAACGAAGGGTTGCGAGAACGGGATTCGGAGCTGTCTGGCCAAGACCGCAAAGCGAATTGTCCTTAATATAATGAGCGAGAGTTTCAAGCTCGTCAAGATCCTCAAGAGAGGCCTTACCGTCGGTAATCTTCTCAAGAAGCTCTCTCATTCTCTTTGTGCCGATACGGCACGGAGTGCATTTACCGCAGCTCTCGTCAACGGTGAAATCGAGGAAGAACTTAGCGATATCAACCATACAGTTATCCTCGTCCATAACGATAAGTCCGCCTGAACCCATCATACAGCCGATTGCGGTAAGGTTGTCATAGTCGATCGGAGTATCCATAAGGGAAGCAGGAATACAGCCGCCGGACGGACCGCCCGTCTGAGCAGCCTTAAATTTCTTGCCGTTCGGGATTCCGCCGCCGATGTCCTCGATGATTTCACGAAGCGTCGTTCCCATCGGAATCTCAACAAGACCGGTGTTGTTTATTTTTCCGCCGAGCGCAAATACTTTTGTACCCGTTGACTTCTCCGTACCCATTGAGTTAAAGAACTCTGCGCCGTGGAGAATGATCTGCGGAATGTTTGCAAATGTTTCAACATTGTTTTCCGTTGTCGGCTTGCCGAAAAGTCCCTTGACTGCCGGATAAGGCGGACGGGGACGAGGCTCGCCTCGATTGCCCTCGATAGATGTCATAAGAGCCGTTTCCTCACCGCAAACGAATGCGCCTGCACCGAGACGGATATGAAGATCAAAATCGAAGCCGGAATTGAATATATTTTTGCCGAGAAGTCCCGCCTCACGGGCTTCCTTGATCGCAACATCAAGACGGTGAACGGCGATCGGATACTCGGCACGGACATAGACATAGCCCTCGGTTGCGCCCGTTGCGTAACCGCAGATGGTCATAGCCTCAACGATACAGTGGGGGTCGCCCTCAAGAACGGAACGATCCATGAATGCTCCCGGGTCACCCTCGTCGGCGTTACATACAACATACTTCTGGTCAGCCGAGTTCTTAGCGGTGAAGCTCCATTTAAGACCGGTGGGGAATCCGCCGCCGCCTCGACCTCTGAGGCCGGAATCCTTAACGATCTGAATAACCTCGTCCGGAGTAAGCTCTGTCAGGCACTTCGCAAGAGCCTGATAGCCGTCCATAGCGATATATTCTTCAATATTTTCGGGGTCAATAACGCCGCAGTTACGAAGTGCAACTCTGTGCTGCTTCTTGTAGAAATTCGTTTCCTTGAGCGGCTTGATATCCTCCTGATGGACTGTCTCTTCGTAGAGAAGTCTTTTGACCATACGACCCTTGAGAAGGTGCTCCTCGACGATTTCGGGAACATCCTCAACCTTGACCTCGCTGTAAAAGCAGCCCTCGGGATATACGATCATGACCGGACCTAATGCGCAGAGTCCGAAGCAGCCGGTTTTGATTACTTTAACCTCGTTTTCGAGATCCTTGGCTTTAAGCTCCTGCTCAAGCTTTTCAATGATCTCGGCACTGTGCGAGGAAGTACAGCCGGTACCGCCGCAAACAAGAACATGTGAACGATACATTGTTTTTCCTCCTTAATCTTTAACAACAGCGCCAACGGTGTATTCAATAACCGGATTGCCGTTTACAATATGAGAAGCAACGATTTCGGCGACCTTTTCGGAGCTTACCTGAACATAGGTTACCTTATCCTTGCCCGGTTCAAAAACCTCAACGATCGGCTCATACTGACACATGCCTATGCAGCCTGTCTGAGCGACCGTAACATTTTTAAGATTTCTTTTTGCGACCTCGTCAACAAAAGCGTTGAGAACGGGGCGGGCGCCTGCTGCAATTCCGCAGGTTGCCATGCCGACTACGACACGGATTCCGTCGCCTGTGCCCTCACGGTCTGTCATTGCCGCTTTAGCCTTGTCACGGATAGCAAGCAATTCTTCGAGTGATTTCATTTACAGTACACCTCCACGGATAGTTTGTGTTTGTTCATGCAGGTACTCTTTTATCCACTGCGTTACCGACGGCTCGCTGAGCGGCACATCGCCGAGTATTCCTTTAAGCTCGGAGGTGGAAAGAGTGAATTCTTTTTCATCAACCTTTAGTCGATAGATAAAATTACGGTCTGTGTTCATGGTGATGAGCATAACAACGGTGGAATCAATGTCGCCGAGCGGCGTAAAATCAATGCTGTCGGTCTTAAAATGCGCCTTGACCCTCGTCCCGACGCCGACCTCGGATTCAATGCAGAGACTTCCGCCCGTCTGCTCGGCAGCCAGCTTAAAAAGCGGGATTCCCATCCCGACCTTCCTCGTCGTTCTGGTCGTAAAAAACGGATCCTGAACATTTTCAACCTGTTCGGGAGTCATTCCCTTGCCGTTGTCGTAAATTCCTATAAGCAGCTCGTTTTTTTTCGTGTCCCCGATGATTTCAATCTCGATAAGCGAAGCTCCGGCAGAAATGGAATTCTGCGCAATGTCGAGAACATTCAATGATAACTCACGCATGACCTTTCTCCGTAATTATGCTCTGTATTTAGCAAGAATGCCGGGCACATCGTCCGCCGTCAGCTTACCGTATACCTCATCATTAACGGTAAGCACGGGAGCAAGTCCGCATGCGCCGATGCAGCGGCAGGCCTCGACCGAAAAAACTCCGTCGTCCGAGCATTCGCCGGCTCCGATTCCAAGTTCCTCACAGATCTTGTCAAGAAGCTCCTGCGAGCCTTTAACATAGCAAGCCGTACCGAGACAAACAGAGATGTTGTACTCTCCCTTTGGTGAAAGAGCGAACTGAGCGTAGAAAGTGGACACTCCGTAAACCTTTTCAAGCGGTACATTCATACCGTCGGCAATCATGGCCTGCACTTCAAACGGAAGGTATCCGTAAATGGCCTGTGCCTGCTGCATAACATGCATGAGCAGACTCTTGTTGTCTTTGCACTCCTCAATTACCGCTTTAAGCTGCGCTTCCTGCTCAGGTGTTCCCTTGAACGGGATTTTACTGATTTTCTTGAGCATTTAAGTTGTTCCTCCTTTACAACAGTTTAGCCGTATGCGGACGGTCAAAACGGAACAAAAAACAGTCTGTTAAAATATTAACATTCCGAAAGCCCACAATACAACATTTTAATGCTGATACATTATATCACACCGAAATTAAATAGTAAACCCATTTATCGAATTAAATCACGCCAAATTGGCTCAAAATTGACAATTTTTTATATTTTGCGCCCCTTTTTTGCTGCATTTTCCCACTATCGCCCGATTTGTTATAATAAATAAGCCATTTATTGATTACAACTGTATCTATTTCACTCTTATCAATTATAATAATACCGGATTTTGAGACTGCAAATCCGCCCAATCGTTCACCTCGTGACACCCACCGAAAATAGAGAAAATAGATTTAAGAAGTTTTTGTAAAAGGCTTTACAAAAGGCAAAAAGTATGGTAAAATATCTTTGCTTTGAGGGTGTAGCTCAGTTGGTTAGAGTACTTGCTTGACATGCAAGGGGTCGATGGTTCAAATCCATTCATCCTCACCAAGAAAAAAGGTCCTGTTCTCCGGAACGGGACTTTTTAAATAATTGCTTTGCTTTATCGGCTTATTTATGCTGTAAATTTTTGCGGAGGTGAGCGTATGATTCCGAAAAAAATCCACTATTGCTGGTTCGGCGGCGGAGAAAAGCCGAAATCCGTTAAGAAATGTATGGCAAGCTGGAAAAAATTCTGCCCCGATTACGAAATTGTCGAATGGAACGAAAGTAATTACGATGTCAATTCTACGGGCTATACAAAAATGTGCGCCGAAGAAAAGAAATACGCCTTTCTCAGCGATTACGCACGGCTTGACATAATCGAAAAAAACGGCGGAATATATTTTGACACCGATGTTGAGCTGATAAAAAACATAGATTTTCTTCTTGAAAACGAGGCGTTTTTCGGGCTGGAAAATCCCAATTATGTCAATACCGGCGAGGGCTTCGGCTCTGTCGCTCACGGAGAGGCAATCAGAGCAATGGTCAAGGAATACGAACCGTATCTCGACGGAAAGAACGGCACGGTTACCTGCCCACGGCTCAACACGGACGCTCTGCTTCATCACGGTCTGAGGCTTGACGGAAAAATGCAGACCGTCGCCGGCGCACTGATCCTGCCGAGTGATTATATGAACCCCTACGGAAGCAACACCGGAATCATGAGCCTGACCGAAAACACGGTTTCCATTCACTGGTATTCCGGCAGCTGGATGAGCCAATCTCAGCGTCTTAAATCCAAAATCACAAAACCCCTCCACCGAATATTCGGAATTGATTTTCTAAAAAAAGGGGACTGATTCTATTGAATTAGATTATAAGAAACTTTTCGTGTGTCTTTACGCAGCAAAAATCAAACACTGTCTGTTTAAGACTCTATCCTATATGAAAAAGGCTTTATATCATCATAGATATTGCTATCCTCATCTCGTTCTTTAACAAGATCATCTAACATTTCATGCATATCTTTAAGTTGACTGTTAAATTCTTCAGACAATGTTTTTTCTCCAACAATCACAACCTCATCAGCATCACATTCACTCCAAAGCAAGTCCCAAAATGCATCCCAATTTGCTCCATACCATTCAGGAAAATCAAATGCCACTCTGATTCGCTCGTGAAG
>CAVJIV010000017.1:0-53345 GCA_963649715.1 bacterium
TCGGTTACGGTGCAGGTAATCGTTGCGCTGCCACGCTTTGCTCCGTAGACATTGCCGTTGTCGTCAACTCTTGCAACGCTTGCGTTCGACGATGAATATTTCACCGTGTACTCTGCGCCCTCGTCGGCGGCGATGGTCGGGTTGATTTTTGCCGACTTCTTGTAGTTCATCGTTATATCGCCGATTGAAACGGACTTGACATTTGCGAGCTGTTCAACGATTGCGTACTCGCTGAAATGATTCGTCTTGAATGTAACATATCCGTCCTTAACATCGCACGGAATCTTTGTTACCTTGCCGCTCACAGAATCGACATAGCAGACAAAGACCTTGTTCGTCGTGAATCCGTCGGGAAGAGGAATCTTGACGGTGATTTCGCCGTCCGGCTGAACCTTTACGCCGTCTTTGTATGTTGCAATATCATAGATTTTTGAATTGACCTTGCCAAATTCGGTGTTGAGAAGCTGGAACGATTTTCCGCTGAACTGCTCCTCGACCTTGATTTCGGTGTCCGCTTCATACTCATCGTTGTAATTGATTTCAACGCCGGTTTTTTCATCTATAAGAGCCTTGAGCTTTTCAAGCGCACGGGTTTCGACCTCGCCGCAAGCGGAGCAGGTTCTCTTTTCCTGACCCTCGGCGGTCGTTGTGGCTTCCTTTTCAACCGTCCACTCGCCCCATGTGTGAGCCGCAAGCGGAAGCGTCTTTTCGTTGAATGTTTCGCCGCATTCCGAACAGATGTCATACTCCATTCCCGCTATCTTGCAGGTGGAGGGGACGACAACATGATTGAGCTTGTGACCCATCGGAATAACCTTTTCGTTGAATGTTTCGCCGCACTCTGTGCAGATATCATATTCCATGCCGTTGACCGTGCAGCTCGACGGAACGGTGATGTGTTCCAAAGTATGAGAATGGATGATTGTGGATTTTGGATTGAATTTGAAAGCCGGAACAATGCCCCAGCCAGTGCTATTGACATTGCGGTAGTAGCTGCCGTTCGCCCAGCCGTCGATGTCGACATCTGTAGCAATGTAGGAATAGTAGGGCGAGCGCAGCCACCACCAAGAGGTTCCGTTGTAACTACTGTCTTCGTAATTGTATACATATAAGCCCTGACATTTTGCATAGTCCGTGCCTTTCATTTGTCGCGCTGTGTCATAAGCACTAATTGATGATCTGAAGCCATAGTTACCGTTTATTGCATCATTATAGGAGATGAGAAAAATTTTATCGTAGGAATCTGCACTGTCATATGTGCTTGAATATGTACTCTTATTTTCAAGATGTGACGTTCCGATTTGCGCCTTCTCTTCTACAGTAAATGCAGCGTTATAAAAATCATTATTTAGCCACTGGCGGAGTAAGCTTGTTACCCAGTCGGAAGCGTAATTTGTACAACCTTTACTGTTGTAATATTCACTGCCGGTATAATAAATAAAATTCTGATAAGCCTGCGAATCAATAATTTGATTGCACATTACATAGCCCTCGCTCGGATCAAGAACTCGCCATGTGAGAGGTTCATATTTAAAATAATATGTATTGCCTGTATAATAACCGTTATCGTCCTGATATGAATCTGATTCGGTAGATGTATATGCTGTCCAATATGGGCGATACTCATTTATTTTAACCGCACGGTATTTATTGCCGTTGTAAATGATATCCTTATATAACATCATTCCGTCAACAGGCTTCATGTTGCCGTCTGACCACGAGCCTGTTCCTGCATAGTAGTTATAGTCTACCCAAGCAACGCTTGCTCCGGCTGCTTCAATATTTGCAATAAGGTCGCTGTCCGTTACCTCACTCTGCGGATATGAGCCGAACTCGATTAAATCACCTACATTATACTTCGAATTAAATTTGAAAGCCGGAACAACGCCATTAATATAATTTACACGGCTATTATCATATGGATTACCGTCATCATCAACAAATGTGGCACTATTAGATCTTACAGGATCCGGAGAACGCAACCACCACCCGGAAAATCCCGTGTAGTCACCTTCTTCATAATTATGTACGCATAATCCCTGACATTTTGCATAGTCTGTTCCAACAAGTTGTGCCAATTCATTAAAATTTTTATCGTATATGATGTCAGCCGATCTTAAACCATATGTACTGTTCATAGCATCATTATACGAGATGGGAAAGATTTTGTCGTATGTATCTGCGCTGTCGTATGTACTTGAATATTTGTTCTTATTTTCAAGATGTGATGTGCCTATCTGTGCTTTTTCTTCGGCAGTAAATGCCGTATTGTAAAAATCTTCGTTTAACCACCTTCTGAGAGAGCTTGTTTTCCAATCAGAAGCAAATTTTTCACAGCTTTTGCTGTTATAGCTTTCTTCACCATTTTTATAAACAATATTTTGAAATGTCTGCGAATCAATAATACTGTTACACATTACATAACCTTCGGACGGATCGAGTATTCGCCATGTCAAAGGTTCAAATTTGAAAAAATATGTGTTATATGTATAATAACCATTAGCAACCTGATATGATCCATAAGATGATTGTTTGCCACCTGTACAATTACTTCTGAAATTTAAAAACATAACAGCACGATATTTATTTTGATTATAGATTATATCTGCATACTTCATAAAGTCGGACGACGTCATTTCACCATCATCCCACTCACCTGTACCGCTGTAATAACCATATGAAACCCACATATCATCTGTAAGCCTGCTGTCAAGCTCATCAATCAGTGTTTCATCTGTAACTTTGCTTTGTGGATATGAACCAAATTTGATTAAGTCGCCGACCTTATACGACGATAAATCCTTAGCCGAGCTTTTTACCGACAGGTCAATTCCGCCCATCGGCGCAACACCGATAAGCATGACCGCAACAAGCAATGCCGCAAGAATTTGTTTGAATTTTCTCTTCATGATTTTTCTTTCCTCCAAAATTAAATTTATATATAAAAACAACCCAACAAGGCTCGTCATGCAAGCCCTGTCAGGTCGGTTAATCGCAATGTGTTATTTTTCCGCAATTTTTCATTTTTATGTCAACCCCTTTTCCGAGATTCATTATACCACATTTTACTGTTTTGTCAATATGAAATTCATAACGGCGGCAGGGTGTCACGCAGGCAATGCGCAGCAGAACAGTGAGGAGGGCATTGCCTTAATGATTCCCGGGCATGGAGGTTACATATAATGATATTTTTTGCGTTTGGCGAAGAGGAAGGCGAGGGAGAGGATGAATGCGAAGGCTTCAGCAACCGTGATTGCCCACCATATGCCGTCCACGCCGAGAAATATCGGGAGAATGAGAACCGACGAGGTTTGAAAAATCAGCGTTCGCATGAACGATATTGCCGCCGAAACAGCACCGTTATTGAGAGCGGTGAAAAATGACGAGGCGAAAATGTTGAAGCCTGCCAGCAGGAATGAATATGCGAAAAGCTTGAAGGCGTGCCTTGTTAATTCATAAAGAGTTTCGTCATAGCCGACAAAAAGCTTTGCCATCGGAGAGGAAAGCGTGATTGCCAAGACGGTCAAAACCGCACCGGAGACGGCACTGAGAAACGAGCTTTTTCTCAGCATATTTTTTAGCTCGCCGTGGTTCTGTGCGCCGAAATGGTAGCCGGTTATCGGTGCGCAGCCGATGGAATATCCGATATAGATCGCAATGAAAATGAACTGGACATACATCAGCACGCCGTAAGCCGAAACGCCGTCCTCGCCGATGTATTTCATCAGCTGAAAATTGTAAATCATGCTGACGATCGACGAAGAAATATTGCTCATAAGCTCCGACGAGCCGTTGCCGCAGGCGTTGAGAATCGGCTTGATCTCCAATTTGGTTTTTGTCAGGCGCAAAAGGCTTGAATTTTTTCTTGAAAAATAAATCAGCGGAAAAATTCCGCCGACGCATTGACTGAGTCCGGTCGCTATCGCCGCACCGGCAACGCCCCACTTGAACGGGACTATAAATACTGCGTCAAGAATCATATTTGTAAAGCCGGCGGCAACGGTTACCAGAAGTCCGAGCCTCGGCTTTTCGGCGGCGATAAGAAAGCTCTGGAAAACATTCTGAAGCATGAACGCAACCGTGAAGCCGGTAACGATTCTTCCGTAAAGAACGCAGTCCGCCATCATTTCGTCGGTCGCTCCGAGAAAATCAGCCACCCACGGCATAGAGAAAATTCCGACGAGGGAGAGAACCACGCCGAAAAGAAGCGTAAAAATAATCATCATCGTGAAAACTTTATTCGCCTTTTCCTTGCTGCCCTCGCCGAGAAGCTTTGAAACAAGCGCAGTTCCGCCCGTGCCTATCATGAAGCCGATACCGCCGAGTATCATCACGAACGGCATGACCAAATTGATGGAGGCAAAGGCGGTTTTGCCTACAAAATTTGAAACGAAAAGCCCGTCAACAACTCCGTAAATCGAAGTAAACACCATCATTATTATTGACGGAAAAACGAACCTTAAAAGCCTGGTATAGGTAAAGTGATCGGATAACTTTATCTTCATGTCTGCTTAAACCACTGTCTTGCATAGTCAGCAATGACCGGGGTCATCTCCTTTATGTTGATATTGGTTGTGTTGATGCAAAGGTCGTAGCCACGCTTGTCGCCCCAGTCGGTTGAGGAGATCATGTTGTAGCCGGAGGCTCTGCCCTTGTCGATTTGCTTTATCTTTTTTTCAATCTCCTTATCGGTGAGCTTGCTGCTGTCGGCGGCACGCTTGCGACACCTTGCAATCTTCGCCTCCATATCGGCATAAACAAAGATACGGAACGGGTTGTGCTTTTCGAGCAGAACATCCGCAGCTCTGCCGACGATTATGCAATCGCCCTTTTGAGCAAGCTCGTTGATGATGTTGTGCTGAACGGCAAGCAGCTTAACGGTCGGGTCGGGAGCGGAAATGTGCGAAAAAGCGCAGGCAAAATGAATCTGAAATGTCGGCTGAATGCCTTTTTCCAAAGAATGAGCGACATAGTTTTCGTCGAGGTCTGCTTTTTTTGCAATCTCGGTGATTATCTCTCTGTCGTAATAGGCAATTCCAAGCTCGTCGGAAAGCCTCTTTGCAATCTCTCGTCCGCCGCTTCCGAACTCACGGCTAACTGTAATTATTTTCATATAAATCTGTCTCCTTTCGCTGTTGCTTTATCCTAAATAAGATGAATATTTTTTGCTCATCGCAAAGGAGAAAACCTCTCCCTCGGCGATGATGACATGGTCTATAAAATTGATATTGACGGTCGAAAACAGGCTCGCTATTTTTTCTGTTGCGGCGATGTCCGCCTGCGACGGAATGGCAAAGCCGTTCGGGTGATTGTGGGTGATGATTGCGTTCGTAACATCAAATCTCAGCGCAAGCTCAACAAGACGCCTGTTGTCCGAGACTGCGGTTGTCGGAGTTCCGTCGGTGACCTTGATACAGTGCTTGAGCGTACCGTGAGCGTCGAGCGAGAGCATATAAACAATTTCTCTTGCTTCGCCGAGATATTTCATTCTGATGAAATCGTAAAGCCTTTCATTCGACGCAAGGCTTACCTTGCCGCTCACCTCATTGTTATAATATTTTAAGCAGAGATCGCGGATAAGCTTGATAAAAACGGCTGCGTTTTCGCCGATTCCGTTTATCTTTTCAAGCTCCTTCAACGGAGCGTCAAGTACGCCGTTGAGGTCGTGATATCTTTCGATCAGCTCGTGCGCTATCGGGTTGGTGTCCTTCTGCGGTATGCAGTAGAAAAGAAGCAGCTCGAGAATATTGTGATCCGCCATTGCGTCAATGCCTGTTTTGAGGTAGGAATCCCTGACCCTATGCCGATGGTCTTTGTGTACATTTTTCGTTTCCGTTATAAGCATCTCCCTCATGTGCGGTATTGTATACAATAAAATTTTATAGTAATTAAACGAATTTGTCAATCGTAAAATTGTTGACCTGCAACTTAGTATATGATAAAATATCAGTCACAGAAAAAAATAAAAGAGAGGTTTTACTATGCCTATCACCTTTGACGAAAAAAGAAAAATTTTTAAGCTCGATACGCTTGATTCAACATATGCTATCGGAGTCCGTGAGGGATATCTTATCCACCTCTATTACGGAAAGAAAATTTCCGACGACAATCTCTGGAGTCTGCCGTTCAGAGGCGGATTTGCCACGATTTCGCCGAAGAATGTCCATGTTGACGACTACAGGTTTTCGCTTGATGTTCAGCCGATGGAGTATTCCTGCAACGGTTCGGGCGATTACAGGCTTGCCGCGCTTTCAATAAAGGATTCAATGGGCAGAACGACGACGGATATCCGCTATCTTGACCATAGGATCTATGACGGAAAGCCGAAGCTCAAAGGGCTTCCGGCAACCTATTGCAATGACGATAGCGAGGCTCAGACGCTTGAAATTATCACGATTGACAATTTCACCGGCGCAAGGGTGACGCTTTATTACACGGCGTTTGCGGGTTACAGCGTTATTACCGAGAGCGTCAAGGTTGAGAACACGGGCAAGGAAGCCTTTGAGATCGAAAAGGTTGCAAGCTGCTGCGTCAACCTCCCGTCGATGGATTACAATATGATAAATCTCTCGGGCGTTTGGGCAAGGGAGAGAAGAGTTGTCACACGCCGACTTGCTCACGGAATACAGTCCGTTGCCAGCAAGCGAGGCTCGTCGAGCCATAATCATAACCCATTCGTTGCCCTCGTTGACGAAAAGGGCGGCGAGGATTTCGGCGAAGCTTATGGCTTCAATCTTGTCTACAGCGGCAACTTTGCCGCCGATATTGAGACGGATTATCTTGATTGCACACGGCTTGTAATGGGCATCAATCCGATTGATTTCACATGGGTAGTTGAACCTGGCGACGAATTTCAGTCTCCCGAGGTCGTAATGGTCTATTCCGACAGCGGTATGGGCAAGATGAGCCGTACCTTCCACGACCTTTACAACAACAACCTTATCAGAGGCGAATGGAAAAACAAAAAGCGTCCGCTTCTTATCAACAGCTGGGAGGGCTCGGGCTTTGACTTTGATCAGGAAACCCTTGTTCGCTATGCTAAGGAAGCTAAGGAGATGGGAATCGAGCTGCTCGTTATGGACGACGGCTGGTTCGGTCACCGTGACTGCGATAATTCCTCGCTCGGCGATTGGTTTGTCAACGAGAATAAGCTCAAGGGAGGACTCGGCAAGCTGATAGAAAGAGTTAACGCAGAGGGCGTTCAGTTTGGCATCTGGTATGAGCCGGAGATGATTTCAGAGGATTCGGAGCTTTACAAGGCGCACCCCGACTGGTGCGTTCATGTTGAGGGTAGAGATAAATCGCCGGCACGCAACCAGTATGTTATTGACATGACAAGGCAGGATGTCCGCGACTGTATATTCAATCAGATGTACGATGTTCTTTCGAAGAATAACATTGTGTATCTCAAGTGGGATTATAACAGAGCTATTACGGAGCCGGGATCGGTGATGCTTGATGCACGACATTCAAAGGAGTTTTTCCACCGCTTCATTCTCGGTACATATGAGCTTATGGACAGGGTGACAAGTGCTTTTCCACATATTCTTTTTGAAAGCTGCGCAGGCGGCGGCGGACGGTTTGACGCCGGTATGCTTTATTATATGCCTCAGGCATGGGCTTCTGACAATACCGACCCGATCGAACGCTTGACAATTCAGTTCGGCACATCAATGTGCTATCCTGCATCGAGCATGGGCGCTCATGTTTCCGCCTGCGACAGAACAGGAATCGAAACCAAGGCGGCGGTTGCAATGGCGGGCACATTCGGCTATGAGCTTGACCCCAAGGAGATGTCAGCCGAGGATAAGGAAAAGGTCAAGGAGCAGGTCAAGGATTATCACAGGTATTATAATGTAATACACTTCGGCGACCTTTACAGAATTATTGCGCCGACGGACGATGAGTTCAAGTGCGCATGGGAGCATGTTGCAAAGGACAAGAGCGAGGCACTGCTGACCGTTGTTATCAAGAACAGAGCGCCGCACGATTTCCTGCTTGTCAGAATGAAGGGGCTTGATCCCGATAAGCTGTACCGTGACGAAACGGACGGCGAGATTTATTCGGGCGCATTGCTCATGAATGCCGGCGTCAATCTCACGGACGGAACATTGAGCGCAGGCAGAAGCTTTGTAAGATATTTCACAGAGGTTAAGTGATTTTATGATAAAGAATTTTCTTGCAGTCGGTCAGATCGTCGGAACTCACGGTGTGCGTGGAGAAATGCGAATAAATCCGTGGGCCGACTCGCCCGAATTTCTTAAGCAGTTCAAAACATTATATTACGACGCAGAGGGCAAAAACAGCGTCAGGGTCGTTTCCTCACGGCCGCACGGCAATATTGTGCTGATGAAGCTTGAGGGAATCGACACGGTTGAAGCCGCCTCGGCGATGAGGAACAAACGGCTTTATATGCGCCGCTCGGACGCAAGGCTTGACGACGGAGTTTATTTCATCGAGGAGCTTATCGGCTGCGAGGTTTTTGACGCCGACGATGAAAGTAAGCGATACGGAAAAATTTCCGATGTCAGCGAAACGGGCGCGAATGATGTTTGGCACATAACGGCTGACGACGGACAGGAATACCTTATTCCGGCGATTCCAAGCGTTGTAGTCGATACGGATATTAAAGGAAACAGGGTTCTGATAAGACCGATGAAAGGTATATTTGACGATGAGAATTGACATAATGACATTGTTCCCCGAAATGTGCGAGCGAGTGCTTGACGAGAGCATTATCGGTCGTTCGAGAGAGGGCGGACTGGTTGAAATAAACTGCGTCAATATCCGTGATTTTTCAACGGATAAGCACCGCCGTGTGGACGACACGACCTATGGCGGCGGCACGGGAATGATAATGCAATGCCAGCCGATATTTGATTGCTTCTGTGAGCTGGAAAGGCAGATCGGCAGCCGACCGCATTTGATATATATGTCTCCGCAGGGCAAAACGCTTGATCAGCAGAGGGTCAAGGAGCTTGCAAAAATGGATAATATAGCCATTCTCTGTGGCCATTACGAGGGAATCGACGAGCGTGTTATCGAAGAGCTTGCGGACGAAGAAATCTCGATCGGAGATTATGTTCTGACGGGCGGCGAGCTTCCTGCCTTGGTGCTTGCCGACAGCATAACGAGAATGCTGCCCGGTGTGCTTGCCGGCGACGAGGCCTTCGAGGAGGAGAGCCATTACAACGGCTTGCTTGAATATCCGCAGTACACAAGACCCTATGAATGGCACGGAAAAACCGTCCCCGATGTTTTGCTGACCGGTCATCATGCCAATATAATGAAATGGCGCAGGGAGCGTTCGCTGGAGAGAACAAGGGCACGCAGACCCGATTTGTTGGAAAAAGCCGAACTGAGCGGAAAAGACTTGGATTTTCTCCAATCCTTGGATAACGAGAGAAAAAAGTAGTCAATGTGCATTAAAAGTGTAGCTGTTCGGTGTACAAAGTGCACAAACTGAGACTTTGCAAAAAGGTCACATTTGGAATACAAGCCGAAATAATTTTAAAGTCGGTTTTATTTGTTGACGATGAAAACTTTTGTGATATAATAAAACTTGTATGAAAGGTATAAGGCGATACCGCACGGCTGCGGAGCAAGCCTTGCTTAAAACAGACTTTTGGAATTAAGGCAACGCTGCGCATTTGCGGAGCACGCCTTGCTTAACTTTTGATTAGGAGATATCGGTTATGTGTGAAAAAGAAGTTACAGTTCAGAATCAGGTAGGCCTCAGTGCCCGCCCGGCAACATTTTTTATTCAGAAGGCCAACTGCTTTAAGTCGTCTATTTGGATTGAAAAGGAAGAAAGGCGTGTAAACGCAAAGAGCTTGCTCGGCGTGCTTTCACTCGGCATTGACGGCGGCACAACGATCAAGGTCATCGCCGCAGGCCCTGACGAGGAGCAGGCTGTTGATGAGCTTGTTAAGCTTGTTAACTCAGGCTTCGCAGTATAACACATAAATCATGACTGCCGCATATGATTATGCGGCAGTTTTTGAATTTATCGGTAATTTTACAGAATCGAGGTGAATACCGTGGACATTCATGAATTGAGGAAAAAGGCGATGTCTTTGCCGTTGACGCCGGGCGTGTATCTGATGAAAAACGCCAAGGGCGAGGTAATCTATGTCGGCAAGGCGAAGAAGCTCAAAAACCGTGTCAGCCAATATTTCGGTTCGCAGCATAACCACTCGATCAAGGTTAGAAAGATGGTCGAAAATGTTTTTGATTTTGACTATATTCTTTGCGACAGCGAGTTTGAGGCTCTTGTGCTTGAATGTTCGCTCATCAAGCAGTATTCGCCCAAGTATAATATTCTTCTGAAGGACGATAAGGGCTACAGCTACATCAGGGTCAGCGAGGGACCGTGGCCGAAGATCAGCTCCGTGCTGCAAAAGGCGGACGACGGTGCACGCTATATCGGTCCTTACACAAGCTCGTTCAGCGTATCCAATTCCGTTGACGAGGCGCAGAAAATTTTCATGCTTCCCCGCTGCGGCAAAAGCTTTCCGAAAGAAATCGGCAAGGGCAGACCGTGCCTTAATTATTTTATCAAGCAGTGTTCCGCTCCCTGCGCAGGCAAGATAAGCTGCGCCGAGTATAACGAGGCGGTCAATGCGGCGGTCGAGTTTTTGCGAGGCGACAGCGCAAAGATAATCAAGAACCTGACCGCAGAGATGGAAGCCGCCGCCGAAAGGCTCGATTTTGAGCGTGCGGCAAAGCTCAGAGACAGAATAAATTCCATAAAAAAGGTTAACGAAAAGCAAAAGGTAGTAGGCTCCGATGTCAAGGAACAGGATGTTTTCGCAATCGTACAGTCGGACGAAAAGTATTGTCTTTCTGTTCTGCGCTTCTATGACGGCAGGCTCAGGGACAACGAATGGTTTCTTTTTAACGAGATAGATACGCTGTCGGAAGCGAGACGAGAGCTGATAGCACGCTTCTATTCTATGGGACGGCATGTTCCGCCGTTTATAACGGTTGACGGTGAGGTTGACGACAGGGATCTGCTCGTGCAATGGCTGAGCGAAAATGCAGGGCGTAAGGTCGAAATCAATATCCCTCAGCGTGGCAGACAGGTTGAAATCATGATGATGTGCATAAACAATGCGGCGCAAAAGTTGGCATTGAGCATGGGCAGAAACGCCAAGGCTACGGCGGCTCTCGACGAGCTTGCAAGGCTTCTTAATCTGCCGAAGCCGCCCGTGATGATCGAATCCTACGATATTTCACACACGGCAGGCAGCGACAATGTTGCCGGCATGGTCGTTTTCAAAAACGGCTTGCCGTATAAAAAATCCTACCGCCGCTTTGCGATAAAGGGCTTCGACGGGCAGGACGATTACGGCTCGATGGCGGAGGTTATTTCACGCCGACTCAACAGATACGAGGAGGAGAAGGACAGCGGCGAGGGCTTCGGAATTTTGCCCGACCTGATACTTCTTGACGGCGGTCAGGGTCAGGTCAATGCGGTTTTGCCGATTGTCCGTGCGTTTGGCTACGATATTCCCGTTTACGGTATGGTTAAGGATAATAAACACAGAACCCGTGCCGTTGCATATGACGGCGGCGAAATTGCAATCAATTCAAAGCGGCAGGCTTTCACCCTCATTTCGACGATTCAAGAGGAGGTTCACCGTTTTGCAATCTCATATCATCGCTCGAAGCATCAAAAATCATCGTTCGGCGGTACGCTGACAAAAATCGACGGAATCGGCGAGAAAAAAGCCAAGGCACTTTTGAAGCATTTTAAGACTCTTACGGCGGTAAAAGGTGCGGAAATTGATGAGCTTTGCCGTGTTGAGGGGATAAACAGAGCCACGGCGCAAAAAGTTTATGATTATTTCAGAAAAAATATTGACAACACAAGGTAAAAAATGTGATAATAAGATGTATATAAATTATATTCAGGAAGGGAGCTTGCGCCGTGCGTGTAATTACGGGAACAGCAAGAGGACGAGTTCTCAAGACCTTGGAGGGCGAGGATGTTCGTCCGACAACGGACAGAGTTAAGGAAGCGATTTTCAGCATAATCCAGTTTGAGCTGGAGGGCAGGCGTGTGCTCGATCTTTTTGCGGGATCGGGTCAGCTCGGAATCGAGGCGCTCAGCAGAGGTGCGGCTTATGCCACCTTTACCGATATGAGCGCTGAGAGCGTGGATATCGTCAAGAAAAATCTTATTTCAACCAAGCTTGAGAAAAACGCCGAGGTTATTCGCACGGAGGCGGTAACATTCCTTAAAGGCAACAGGAAAAAATACGACATAGTTTTCATGGATCCTCCGTATTCAAAGGGAATTTTGCAGAGCACTCTGCCGTATGTCGTTGAAAATATCAATGACGGCGGCGTGATAATCTGCGAGCATCCATATGGGGAGGAAATGCCGCAGACGGTCGGGAATTTCGCCGTTTACCGCGAATATAAATACGGAAAAATCGGCATAACGGTTTACCGTATCGGTGAGGAGGATAAGCGATGAGAACTGCGATATGTCCGGGCAGCTTTGACCCGGTGACAAAAGGTCACCTCAGCGTTATCACCCGTGCGGCAAAGCTTTTTGACAGGGTGATCGTTGTTGTGATGATAAATCCCAAAAAGCCGATCGGCTGCTTTGCTCCGGAAAGACGGGTGGAGTTCATCGAAAGATGCGTCAAGGATCTGCCGAATGTTGAGGTCGATTTTTATGACGGTCTGCTTGCCGAATACGCAAGGATCAAAAATGCCGACGCAATAGTAAAGGGACTCCGTGCCGTTTCGGACTTTGAGGACGAGTTCCAACAGGCACTTACGAACAAGCAGCTCAATCCCGATGTGGAAACGGTTTTTGTTACCGCAGGCGCAGATTATATGTATCTTTCGTCCAGCATCGTCAAACAGGTTTGCGAGCTTGGCGGCGATGTTTCGGATTTTGTACCCGAGCAGGTGCTCGAAGATATAGTTAAAGGAATAAGAAGAAAGGAAGATTAACGATGAACGTACAGGGCTTACTTGATAAAATTGAAGACACCATTGATATGGGCAGTAAAATTCCTCTTTCGGGAAAGGTTGCCGTTGATGCCGAGACGATTAAGCAGTGCATTGAGGACATTAGATATGATTTGCCGATAGAGCTTGAAAAGGCTCAGGAGGTGGTTGCTCACCACAATAACCTTATCACAAAGGCGAACAACGAGGCTTCGTCGATCGTTTCTTCCGCTCAGAGCGAGGCGGACGGAATAATCAGCGCCGCAAAGGATAAAGCTTCGGGCATTGCCGCAACGGCTGAAGCGAACGCAAAGTCAACTCTTTCCGCCGCTTCGGAGCAGGCAAAGCAGATGCTTGAAAGCTCGGAAATAACAAGACTGGCTCATGAATTTTCCGACCGTGTCCGTGCTCAGGCAACGGCAGAGGCGGAGAACATTGTCAAAAACGCAAGAAGCCAGGCGGACGCAATTCTTCTTGACGCCAATAATCAGGCGGAGGACACCAAGAACAAGGCGGACAAATGGGCAGGAGAGATCCGCTCGGCAGCCGCAGAGTTTGTTGAGGATATAATGAAGAACAGCGACGAGGTGCTCTCGTCGAACATTGCGGAAATCAGAAAGGCAAGGCAGAGCCTTTTCGGTGACCGCAGATAACGAAATTGAAAGAGAATTAAACGGGGTTGCTGTAACGGGGGGAAGTGTGCAAATTTTCCCTGTTTGGCAACTTTTTTTGTAACAGAGGTGGATACATAATGAAAAAGCAATGCGAATGTTGCTACAAACGCTTTGAGGTCGTCAGAAATGCGGATATACCGTTAACGCCCGATTTGACTGCACCACAGGATCACATCTATTGCCCGTGGTGCGGAGCGGAAAACGGAACGGTCGAGAAAGGATCGCTCGTTAAAACAGAAAAATGCAATGCCGAGTGTGAATTCTGATGAAAAAAGAAATTGTTGATTATTTCAAGAATAATAAAGAAGAAATTATAAAAACAATATCCGAGCTTGTCGCCGTGCCGAGTGTGCGAGGACAGGCCGAGGAGGGAAAACCCTTCGGCGAGAAGCCGTATGATGTGCTCATGCTTGCGCTGAAAAAGGCGGAGAGCTTCGGATTTAAAACGGAAAGCTGCGGCGGATATGTGGGTACGGCAGACCTAAATGACGGCGAGCAGGAGCTTGCGATTTTGGCTCATCTCGATGTCGTGCCTGCCGGAGAGGGCTGGACAACCGAGCCTTATACGGTCGTCGAAAAGGACGGTATGCTTTTCGGCAGGGGCGTCAGCGACGATAAAGGGCCTGCCGTTGCCGCTCTTTATGCGATGAAAGCGGTCAGGGAACTTGAGCTGCCGGTTACCAAAAGCTGCCGCCTGATTCTCGGCACGGACGAGGAATGCGGAAGCGATGATCTAAAATATTATTTTTCAAAAAATCCCTATCCGAAATATGCGTTCACTCCCGATGCGAATTTTCCGGTTACGAATGGCGAAAAGGGCAGATTCACCAAGCATTTTTACAGAACGGTTGATTTTTCCGGCTGTAGGAAATACATAAAAAGTTTCAATGCCGGCGAAGCGTCGAATGCTGTGCCTGCCTTTGCAAGGGCGGAGCTTGTCGGAGTGACCGAGGAGGAGCTTACCCTCGCCGCCGAGAAAGCCAAGGCTACAAACGCCGAATTTACATTTGACGGTGAAACGGTGATCTGCACGGGAATAGCGGCTCATGCGTCGCTTCCCGAGAACGGAAACAACCCGATAACCGCACTTTTTGAACTGCTGAGTTATATTGATTTTGACGGCGAATGTTCGGTCTTTGTCGATGACCTCAAGTCGCTGTTTCCTCACGGAAGCTATAACGGAGAGGCTTTCGGCGTGGATATGAGCGATATGCTCGGCGAGCTGACGCTGACCTTAGATATCGTTCGGTTTGAAAACGGCGAATTCGACGGCTGCTTTGACACAAGAACACCGATGTCGGCAACAAAGGAAAACTGCGCCGATGTGATAGCCGAAAAGCTGGCGGCTCACGGCTTCGAGATCGAAGACACGGCAATGATCAAGGCGCATTATGTTGACGAAAGCTCCGATTTTGTAAAGACCCTGCTCAGGGTGTATGAGGATTACAGCGGTGACAAGGGCGAATGCATCTGCATGGGCGGCGGAACCTATGTTCACGATATCGAAAACGGCGTAGCCTTCGGAGCGATAAGCCGCGACACGGTGACGAATATGCACGGAGCAAACGAATTTATGCCGATTGACGATATATTGATCGCTGCGGCGATATTTACCGAGGTAATTGCCGAAATTTGCAGATAAAACGAGGGAAATGCAGGAATTTTTAAAAAAATGTAGACACGGCACAGGTAAAATGTTAAAATGATTTGATGTGGGGTGATGTTTTGAAAAGATGCCTGATTATGATAACAAGCGGTTTCCCTTACGGCACGAGTGAAACCTATATTGAATCCGAGGCAGCTTTTTTGAAGGATCGCTTTGATCGGGTTATAATACTGCCCATCGAGCTTGACCCCGACGCACCGCTTATGAGAACCCTGCCTGAGGGCATAGAGTATTACAATGTTTCAAGAAAATTGCAGTATATTTCAAGGGCGGGCGATATTATCGGCGGCGTTCGCAATCTTTTTAATCCCACGAAGTACTACAAATGGGACAGGAAAGAAATCGGAACGGATTTCAGAAAAAGAATGTTCTTCGAGTATTTTTGCAACCGCTCCGCCAGAAGCTATAAGGACTGCCTGCGGGTTCTTGAGGGCTGCGGAATCGACGAATATGACAGCGTAATCGTTTACAGCTATTGGCTTTTTGCCACGGCCTTTGTCGGCGTTATGCTGAAAGATTATTTTTCGGACAAGGTTGCCGATGTCAAGCTTATTTCAAGAGCGCACGGCTACGATGTTTATGAGGAGAGGAATGCGCTCAGCTATCTTCCGCTGAGAAGCTTCCTTCTCGAAAACTGCGATGCGGTTTACCCCTGCTCCGATGTTGGAACGGAGCATATCGTTTCAAGATATCCTGAATATGCCGACAAGGTCAGAACCGCCCATTTGGGAACGGTTGACGAGGGCTGCGGAACGCAGTCGGAAACGGGTTTGCATATCGTTTCGTGCTCGCTTATCACGGATATAAAGCGAATTGACAAGATAATAGACATCCTCGAAAGGGTTGAAAATTCGGGGAATTATAATATAAAGTGGACGCACATTGGAGACGGCAGCAGACGCTCCGAGCTTGAAAAAAGCGTCAGAAAAAAATTGAAGAAAACCAAAACGGAATTTCTCGGAAATATTCCAAACAATAAGGTTTATGAATTCTACAGAAACAATCCCGTCGATCTTTTTATAAGCACAAGCAAGAGCGAGGGACTTCCCGTGTCCATGATGGAGGCGGCGTCGTTCGGAATCCCGATAGTTTCAACGGATGTGGGCGGAGTTTGCGAAATAGTCGAAAGCGGATATAACGGCCAGCTTCTCGGAGAAAAAGCCTCTGCCGAGGAGTTTGCGGAGCTTATAAAACGGTTTTACGATATGGATAAATCCGACAGGGATTTTTACAGAGAAAATTCAAGAAAGCTTTGGGAAAAATCATTCAACGCCGGCAAGGCGTACCCGGATTTTTTCTCAACGCCTGTATTGTCCCGAGCGTGAAGAAAGGATAATTATGATATCTCTGAAAAATGGTGTTTTAAAAATAAACCCCGGCAGTCAGAGCAGGGCAAGACTTTTGTATGAGATTTTATTTTTGCTCAACATGATAATTGTCTTTGCTTTTTACCGGGTCGCAAAGGTTGCTCCTATCACTGCTATTTTTATGTTCGTTGCGTCGCTTTTTGTTCTCATGGAGAAAAGCAAAAACAGAATAACGATACCGTATATTACGATCTGGTATTTTACGCTGATCCTTTACGGAGGTTTGTCGGGCCTGTGGGCGCAGTTTTTTGCGTCGTATAATATCACATTTATAATAAAGCTGTGCATTATCATGTGCATTACGACCTCCGTCGCGATTTATGTTGACACAATGGAGGATCTTGATCGCATTATGACGCTTTTTGTCGCAGGAGCGGTAATAATTGTGCTTCTTGAATTTACCGCCGTTCCGTCCGGAGGCTGGAAGACCGGAAGCGTCGGCAGCTATTTCAGCGGCACGAATCCCAACGATATAACCGTATGGTTGGATCTTGCCTCGGCGATCGCATTCTACCGAGCCTATGTCAAGGGCGACAGAAAAATGTACCTGGCGGTTATCCTTATCGTGGTTTTCTGCGCATTCTCAAGCTCAAGAAAAGGCTTGCTTGCTTCAATAGCCGCACCGATGATGATAGTTTTTCTCTCGGTCGGAAAGAGTAATTATTGGCTGAGAATAATCGCTGCGCTTGCAATCGGCGCAGGCGTTTTAACGATTATTATGGAAAACGACACGATGTATACCGCAATCGGTCAAAGATTTGAATCGATGTTTGACTACTTCACCGGCGAAGGCACGGACGGAAGCATGATTCTCAGAGAAAGGTATATTGCGGCGGCAAAGGATATGTTCAGAGAGTCACCGATCATCGGCAAGGGAATGGGCAACTATTCCCGAATTCTTGAAAGCGAGTATTACCTCGGTAATTTTTACAGCCATAATAATTATTGGCAGATACTCAGCGAGCTTGGAATGGTAGGCTTTATTATTTACTTTTCCATGTATGTTTATTGCTCCGTTGTTTTCCTCAGAGCCTATTTCGTCGAAAAGAGAAAAATTGCCGTTCTCTTTCTGACGATGATGGTGATGATGATAGTTCTTGACACCGGAATAATCAGCTACAGCACAAAATACGGACAGCTTAATATTGCAATTATATATTGCGGTACTTATGCGCTGCATTCGGACGGCGGAAGAAAATACAGTATGAAACGACAATAAATTTTTGGAGTGGTTTAAGTGAAATCATATTCGGACAGAAAAAGCTCAAAGGGACTGGAGATAAATATTCTTGCATTTTTAAAGGAGCTTTCAAAGAAGCTTTGGCTTGTTGCGATAGTTGCGCTCATCGGTGCGGCAATCGGCGGAGTTATCGGCGAAGCGACCAAAACCGAGACATACAGCTCTACCGTATCGTTCGTAGTTAATTCCGCAACGGAAAGCGGACAGACTTCGAGCGGCGAGATCAATGCGCAGATCAACATGGCGGGCACATTCAGCTATATTCTTTCAAGCCGTGCGCTGAAAACGGCGGTCGTTGAAAAATGCCCCGAGAAGGTTTCCTACAGCACTGTTGACAGAAGCATCTCCGTTAGGGTAGTTTCTTCGACGAATGTTATTGTTATGTCCGTCACGACGGGCGACCCAAAAATCGCTTACGACATAGCAAGCACTGTTGTTGATGTTTACGGCGATATTGTTTCCGAAAGATATCCCAACGCAAAGCTGACTCTTTGCGACGAGCCTGTTCTTTCAACCGCTCCGAACTCCAATAAATCGGCTGCTTCGCTTGCGATGATGGTCGGCTTCATCGCCGCGGGAGTTTGCGTCGTTGTTCTTTTCATCATGTTCCTTGTCAAGGATACGGCAAAGACGGCGGACGAGCTTGGCGAAAAGCTCGATGTTCACATTCTCGGATCTGTTCAGCAGGTTACGAATAAAAACAAAACGGCGAAGGGACTTCTTGTAACCGACAGAAAGAACGGCTTCTCTTTCATCGAGACATACAAGGCGATCAGAACAAAAATCGAGAACAACTCGGCGAGAACCGGCAACAAGGTTTTTCTCGTAACCAGCGCCTGTGAAAACGAGGGAAAAACAACTGTTTGTGTCAACATTGCGCTTTCTCTTGCTCAGAACGGAAAGAATGTTCTTATCATTGACGCCGACCTCAGAAAGCCGTCGGTTTACAAAATTCTTTCTCTGCATGACACGGGCGAGGGACTTTCGGATGTAATTCAAGGCGAGGTTGATCTGTTAAGGGCTATCAAAAAGGTGTCGGCATTTAATGTTTGTGTGCTTGCCGATCAAAAAAGCGTAAGCAATCCGTCCGAGCTTCTTTCAACGGATAGGATGGAATCCGTTATTGAGGAGGTTCGCAAGGCGTTCGATTATGTCCTTATCGACACCGCTCCTGCAAGCGTTGTTACAGATACCTCGGTTATAGCCGGCTTCGTTGATGCGGCGATAGTTGTTGTCCGTGAGGACTTTGCGCCGTATTCAAGAATAAGAATGTCCATTGAGGATATCGACTCAAACGGCGCAGAAATAATCGGCTGCATTTTCAATATAGATTCAAGCAATCTCAGCAAGTCAAGCCGATACGGCCGCCGCTACGGTCATTACGGCAAAAAAGGAAAGTACGGCTACGGACCTTACGGCTATGGCTACGGCCAGTCCTCAAAGTAACCGACGAATAGCATAAATGCCTCTTTCGCATATTATAAAGCGAAGGAGGTTTTTTAAATGCGTGAGCTTGAAAGGATGATTGAAAAGTATCGGCAGGAGCTTGTTGAGTTTTCCATGCAAAAGCCGACCGCCGCCGACGAAGTGTTCAAATCCGAGGAAGCCGCCTTGCCGGTAATGGCAAAAGCGCTGCCGTTTGTCGGTAATTCCGAGGCTGCGGGAGAAACGGAATTATATAAAAATTACGAGGATTTTCAAAGCAAAAATCCGTCAAAGGGCAGCATGAGGGTTCAGGTGACAGCCGGCGGCAGAAGCTTCCCGATTATCAATGCGATCGTCAAGATAAGCGCACCGCTTGAAACGGGCAGCAGGGAGCTTTATTCCGGCTATACCGACATCAACGGAGTTGTGGACAACATAGTTCTGCCTGCTCCCGATTCGAGCTATTCTCTTGACGAGCAGAACACGACGGTAGAGCCTTATGCTGTCTATGAGGTGGTTGTAACTCACCCGGATTTTGTAAAGTCGGAGTTTTTCAATGTGCCCGTTTTTGCAAACATCAAGGCAATTCAACCGGCAAGGCTCGTTCCGCTGACCGAGTCCGGCAAAGAGCCGGAAGCCGTAAATGTTCCGGAGCAGAGCATGGCTCTTTACGGAGGTGATGTTTGATGCCCGATAAGCCGATAATTCCCGAGTATATAACGGTTCATCTCGGCAGACCGACCGCTCAGGCGAGAAATGTCCGTGTTCCGTTTGCGCAGTATATTAAAAATGTTGCGTCGAGCGAGATCTATCCGACCTGGCCGGAGAACGCTCTCAGGGCGAATATTTATGCCGAAATAACCTTTGCGCTGAACAGGGTCTATACCGAATATTACAGGTCGAGAGGCTATGATTTTGACATAACGAATTCAACTCAGTTTGACCAGTATTATGTTGAGGGTAGAGATATTTTTGAAAACATAAGCCGTGTGGTTGACGATATTTTTAACGACTATGTTGTTAAGCAGGGGCAGCTTCAGCCGTATTTTACCCAGTATTGCGCCGGCAGCTGCGAGGGGCTTTCACAGTGGGGAACGGTGACCCTTGCCAATCAGGGATACACGCCGTACAGAATCCTGCAATATTATTACGGCAACGATATCGACATAGTTAAAAATGCGCCGATAAAGTCCAACACGCCCACCTATCCCGGCGTGCCGCTGAAGCTCGGCAATGTCAACGAGGATGTTGTCATCGTTCAAAAAGAGCTGAACAGGATAGCCGCCAACTATCCGTCGATTCCCCGAATCGCAAACACAAACGGAATTTTTGAAGCGAGCACGCAGACTGCCGTGAAGCAGTTTCAAAACATATTCAACCTTGCGCAGGACGGGGTAGTCGGCAAGGAAACATGGTACAAAATAAAGCAGATATATAACGGAATAAAGGGTCTGTCGGAGCTTTATTCCGAGGGCATAACGCTCAATGAATTCGACAGCGAATTTCAGCCGATACTCAGAAAGGGCAGCAGCGGCAGAGATGTTAAGGTGCTTCAATATTACCTGAGCTTTATCGGCGAATTCAATCTGAAGCTTCCCTATGTTACCGTTGACGGCTATTTCGGGCAGGAGACATATGACGCAGTGCTGACATTTCAGAATTTTTACGGACTTGATGTTGACGGAATAGTCGGCGAGAGCACATGGGCAATGATAGCCAACGCTTACGACGGCGTACTTACCTCCTTGCCGTCGGAATACAGAAGTTATTCCGCTTTTCTGTATCCCGGCAATGCGATAACAACGGGCGCAAGCGGAAAGATAATTGAGCAGCTGCAAACATTCCTGCGTGTGATTTCGGAAAACGACCCCTCCGTGCCGAGCGTTGCGGCTGACGGCTACTACGGAGACGAAACGAAAAATGCCGTTCTTGCCGTTCAGAGGATAAACGGACTTGACCAAACCGGACAGATAGGTCCCCTGACATGGAACGCAATAATCAATATGTACAACAGATACAAATAAAGGTATAACTTAACTCAGTCCGAAAATAATAACATTATCACGGCAACGCCTCAATTTGTGCGGTGCTGCCTTAGAATAACGGAGAAATTCTTATGGATAATGTGTTGTTTTCGGACGCTTTTGATTATAACGAAAAGCTTTTTGACAGATATTTCAGAACCGAGCTGAACTACGACGCCGTCGCAACAAAATTTAATGCAGGCGGCAGAAAAGCGAAGCTCTATTTTATCGACGGCTTCATCAACGGCGAAACATCCGAGCGTGTGATGAACTTTATGATGCAGGCAGGCGAGATGGATAAAAGCGTTGCCACCGCCGAAGAATTTGCGCAAAGGCTCATTGCCTATATGGAAATTGAACTGAGCGGGGATATTGAGGAAATCGCCAAGGTTGTGTATTCGGGGGCGATGCTTGTTATCGTTGATGGCTTTGACACCGGCTTTCTTGTCAAAACGAGAAGCTACCCGAAGCGAGATGTCAGCGAGCCGGATAACGACAAGGTGCTCAGCGGAGCGCATGACGGCTTTGTTGAGTCCCTTTTGACAAACACTGCCCTTATTCGCCGCCGAATCCGTGACCGTGATTTGGTCATCGAGGTCAAAAAGGCAGGCGTAAGATCGCAGACCGACATTGCGGTATGCTATCTCAAAGGAAAGGCTGACGAAAAAATCGTCTCCGACCTAAAAAGAAGAATCGGAGAAATTGATGTCAACACCCTGAATATGAGCCAGGAGAGCGTTATCGAATGTCTTGTTAAAAAGCAGAAATGGAATCCCTTCCCGAAGGTCAGATATACCGAGCGTCCCGACGCAGCGTCGGCAAGCATAGCCGAGGGCAGCATAATTCTGTTTGTTGACAATTCTCCGGCAGCCATGATAATTCCGACAGGCTTTTTTGATTTTTTGCAGGACACTAACGATTATTATTTTCCGCCGTGCGTCGGAACATATCTCCGCTTTGTTCGGGGCTTGATCTTCGGGCTTGCGCTGCTGCTTGCGCCCGTATGGTTTCTGCTGATAAAAAATCCGGAGCATATTCCCGCGTGGTTGAGCTTTATTCAAATCAAAGAATATTATTCGCTGCCGATCATTGCGCAGCTTTTGATAATCGAGGTCGTTATTGATGCACTAAAGCTTGCTTCGCTGAACACGCCGAGCTCATTGAGCAATTCGTTCAGCGTTATCGGTGCGCTCGTTCTCGGAGATTTGGCTGTCAGCGCCGAGCTGTTTTCGTCCGAGGTTGTGCTGATAATGGCGTTTGTCGCAATTGCCAATTTTGCTCAGCCGAGCTTTGAGCTGGGCTACGCCTTTAAGCTTTCGAGGATATTCATCGTGGTTATGACGGCAATATTCAATCTTGGGGGCTTTGCGGTCGGACTCTTGACGGTCATGCTCGTCATTGCTTTTACAAAAACCGTTACGGGCAGGGGATATCTCTATCCGCTCATTCCGTTCAACGGCAAGGCGATAAGCCGCCTGCTGATAAGAGAATCCATCAGCAAGGATAACACTTGACAAATTCGCCGCTATAGGTTAATCTTATCTATAGGTGATAGAAACATGAATCGTTTTTTGAAGATTATCTCTGCGGCAACGGCTTTGTGCATTGTTTTTTTGCTTGCCTCGTGCAAGGATGATGCCCAAACTCAGGCGCAGGATATTGAACCGACATATGAAAAATCCGTAACCGAGGAAACGGTCAAGATCGTTGACATTCCGACGGATTCAGCCGAACTGACGGATATGCTCAATGCGGCGGTCAATTATGTTGACAAATATTGCTATAAATACAAAAAGGCACTCAAGTGCGAGGCGAGTGTTGACAGTCTCGGTTCGCTTTCCTCGGCGTCCAATGCCGCCGAGGCGTTTGCTTCCGTTTTCGGCGAAAAGGATATAACCGCCGAGTACGATTACAATGCCGACAAGAAGCTTTTTGCGGATAATTTTATTAAGGACAGCTTCAAAACGGAGGAAATCGCTTCGATAACGGCGGAGCAGGACGGCGACACCGTCGTGCTCACGGCAAAGCTTAAGGACGAGAGCAATCCGACGGACGAAAGCGGAACGCTTTACCGCCTCGGTGGCGATTATGTTAACGCCGATGATGTAACAGCTTCGCTCGGCGAGTTTAAGTCGTCTGCGTCGTCGGTAAGCATTTCCGCCGATTCAATAAGCATAGTCGCAAGAATCAGCACGGAGGATTCGAGCCTGCAATCAATGATCGTCAGCTATACCGAGCGTTTTAATCTTTCCGGCGTCACCCTCGTTAAGCTCAGCGGAGGAGCTGTCGGCGGCTCGGCGAAAACGGTTATCGAATACACTGATTTCGGGCTGTAAAGACAAATTTGACAAAATTTGATTTGTCTAAAAAAACAGTGGAAATTTTTCAAGGAATATGATAAAATAAAGCATAAGCAAGCATCAAGGCGTGCGCCGCAGCCTGTGCGGCGGCCTATATATTTTTTACGGGAGAGTGTAAAACCTATGAACAGAAGCTGGAAAAGTTTTATTATAATTGTTTCGGTCATGCTTTGCGTCATAATCGGCTGCACGGCATGGAATGTTGCGCTTGATAAGATTACGGGAAGCATTGACTCCGACGCAAGCCAATCGGACGGAATAAACAACTCGAACGGGGTTGTTGACAACGGCGGCACAATCGATACGACCGGAACGGAAATCGTTACAAACGCTAACGGACAGGCGGTCACGACCGCAAGCGGCAACGGCTCGGCGGTTGTTATAAACTCCAACAGCAGCAAAACAAACGCAAGCGGCTCAAGCTCGGGCAATTCCTCCCAGCAGTCTGCCAATATTCTTTCATATAACAAAAATCAGATCGTCGCTTATTACAACAACTGTCTGAAAACAACTTATTCGCAGTCCTCGTTTACCGTTACCAAAACAGAGGTAGTTGATGTTCAGGTCGGAAAGCTTCTGCTTAACGGAAAAGAGACTGATACGATTCAGAGCTTGGCGAATAAAATTGTTGAGAAAAACAAGAAAAACAAGACGGAAACGAAATCCTTTACATCTTCAAATCTTTCCGATAACGAAAGATTCCTTCTCCCGACGGGGCTTACATCGGCTGCGGTCAAGAACTTTACGGTCAAAAAGAGCGGCTCAGGCTATGTTGTGCAGTTCACATTGAACTCCGAACATTGCGACTATAAAACAAAGCCGCCGTACAACTCATCCTGCACATATCCGCTTGATTTTACGGAGATCGACCTGGGCGGCTTCGGCGAGATAACCTCCGCCGAGTTCAATTACCCCGGAACGACCCTCACCGCAACGATCGACGGTAACGGCAGAGTTGTTAAAACCTATGTCGTTATGCCGCTTACGGTTACCGACGCAACCGGTTCGGGAATGGGTCAAACCATCACAGCCGATATTTCGGGTCAATGGCTTTGCACCAATGTTTTCTCGTTCTAAGGCAACACCGATTAAAATCACAAACAACCCGGCAGACTTGTGCTGTCGGGTTGTTTTAATGATCAATGTACTGACAATAACTGATTATGCTGTTTCAATTTTTTGCTGCTCTTGCTTAAAGCAGCGTGACGAGCAATGCGCTCAGAGCGGCAACTGCCGCAAACAGCGGAATGCTTCGCAGAAAAGAGCCTATGTGTTTTCGGGGGTCTTGATAGAACTTTTTTTCCGGCAGGAACGAGAAACGGATGCGCTTTGTGTTTCGCCACCAAAGGAGGTCGATTATCAGCAGGTCAAACAGACCCAGTCCCTCGCCGAACAGAAGAAAATAAAAAAACGCCGAAAGATAGCCGTCAAAGACGAGGACTTTTCCGAAAGCAAGACCGATTACGGAGAATACGACCGTGAAAAGAACAAGATTGCTGAGTAAAATCGCAGGTACGGATTTTGCTTTAGGGATGCCGTCCGTAAGCTGATCTTGCACACGAGCCTGCACCGCGTCGGGATAGGAGCGTAGACCGGCAAGATTTTTCTTGTCCGTTCCCGTGCAGAGAAAGCATATTCCCCAATACAAAAAATAAAAAACAAGCATGATAATCCATTTCATTGTGACTGCCTCCTTATTTGTTTCTCTGATATTCCGCTTCGGTTAGCGCAGGCTAACTAAAACTTTTCAAAAAAGCCGCCGATTGACGGCTTTTCAGATTCCATCGCTTCGATTGTGCTGTATTGTCCAAGATGCATCCAAAAATTCTTACTCAATTGTTCACGATGTTGCTTTAGGGTACATGCTGCCATCGATGACAAGTCGGGATTGATCATCTTTGTTTGTGTCGCTCCGACCGTTTTTAGCCATGTAAACTTCGTCCTTTTCGGTGTCGTATATTCTTTCAAGACCGAGAGCGGCGTCGCTCTGCTTTGGGCTGATGATGTCCCGTTTTGTGTTTTAAGTCAGCACCTCAATTGCACTTTGATTTATTATACTCGAAACGGAAATAAAAAGCAATATACAATATACAATAATTTTTCGCAGAAATGATTATTTTCTTTTCCTTATTGAAACGGGAAAATCGTTCTTTACATATGTTTCCCACACATTCATTCTGTCATTCTCGTCAATTTCACGAACAGCCTTTGCCGGAACTCCTGCCGCAATGCTGTTTGGCGGAATATCCCTGGTTACCACCGCTCCGGCGGCAACAATGCTGTTTTTGCCGATGGTTACGCCGCCGCAAATGGTTGCGCTTGAGCAGATCCAACAGTTATCCTCGATTGTTATCGGCGAGGAATATTCAAGGTCATGGTTTCCGTCGGGATAATCTGCCGGCAGGCGTTCCTCTGCGATAAACGGATGATTCGGGGTGGCAAGCGTTACATTTGCGCCGATCCAAACTCCGTCTCCGAGAGTAATGGGTGACACATCAAGGAATGTGCAGCTGTAGTTTACAAAGCAGCCCTTGCCGACATGAATGTTCACACCGTATTCGCAGTAAAACGGCGCAAAGACCGCAAGCTGATTTCCTTTTGCCGAGGGAATCAGTCTTTCCAATGCACGCTGCTTTGTCTTAACTCGCCACATGGCGATTTTATTGAATCTGTCGCACCGTGTAAGTCCGAGCGCATGCTGCTTGAAAATATCCTTGCTTGCGGAATTGTAAAGCTTTCCGGCAACCATTCGATCCCAATCACTGATATTATTATACATGTTATACCTCCGTTGCTTGTGCGGTATTGCCTTGGCTTTCCTGCTCAATTACCGCATTGTCCGATAAAATTTCCGGCTTATAATTCATGCTGTCCTTTTTCGTAATTTCCCGAATGACCCTGCACGGAACGCCTGCGGCGAAGCTGTTTGAAGGAATGTCCCTTGTTACCACGCTTCCTGCGCCTATTACGCAATTGTCGCCGATCACAACGCCGGGGCAGACCGTAACCGATGCGCCGAACCAACAGTCATTGCCGATGTGTACGGGCTTTGCATAACAAAGGTGCTTTTTCTCTCCGCTTGCCGTCAGCATTTCCCGACGCTCATTCGGCAGCATCGGATGGACGGGCGTTACGATCGTTACATTCGGTCCGAAATTGCAGTTGTCACCGATTGTGACCTCTGCATCATCCTGAACGGTGAGGTTGAAATTTCCGAAAAAATTCCTTCCTATTTTTGTGTGCTTTCCGTAGTGAAAAGCAATAGGACCTTGAATAAAACCGCCCTCTCCGAGCTCTCCGAGGATCTCGGAAAGGATTGCGGCTCGCTTTTCCGTTTCGTCCTCATGGGTGCTGTTGTAATCCACATTCAGGTTGTGAGTTTTCAGCTTGATCGCTTTTAATTCGGGATCGGCGGGGCTGAACAGAGCTCCGGTCTTGATTTTTTCTTCTTCTTTCATATCTGTCCTCCGATCTTTTATCTGTTGACAGGATAAAAATTTTCAATATAATTATATTATAAGCTTCAGCTTGTTTCAACCGATATTCTGCAAATCTTAATAACAATCCTGCGAGGAGGGCTGAATGTGCTGTCAGTTGAGATTAAGGATGACCGATCCGAAATCATACACTATGACTTTGAGGATTATCCGATTTATATACGAAAAGCGCTTCTTTCCTCTTACAGTGATTTTGAAGCGCCGGCACACTGGCACGATGATATTGAATTTATTGCCGTGCTGCACGGTGAAATGAATTATAATGTCAACGGCGAAATATTTACCGTAAGAGAAAAAGAGGGGATATTTGTAAATTCAAGACAGCTTCATTGCGGCTTTTCAAGAGCAAAATCCGAGTGTGATTTTATTTGCATTCTGATTCATCCCATGCTGCTTTGCGCTTCCCGAACGCTTGAACAAAATTATATTGTGCCGATACTTAAAAATCAAAGTATGCCGTATATAAAACTTTCTGCCGATATCCCGTGGCAAAGTGATTTGCTTGATTGCATTGAGGATATTTATCGGGCAAAGGACGATGCGGTTGCGCCGCTGACCGTTTTCTCCCTGTTTTTGAAAGCATGGTCGATAATTTTCGCTAATTCAAATGTTTCCGTGCTGTCGAAAAATCCAAGCGGCGACTTCATGATCATTAAAGATATGATCGGGTACATTCAAAAATTTTACCGTGAAAAAATATCGCTTGCCGATATTGCTATGGCAGGGGCTGTCGGTCAGAGCAAATGCTGCAAATTGTTCGATAAATATATCGGAGTGACGCCAAACGCATATCTGACCCGATACAGATTGAATCAAAGCATGTGGTATCTGAAAAACACAGATATGACAATAACCGAAACGGCGCAGGCTGTCGGCTTTTCCGGGAACAGCTATTATGCGGAAGCCTTTCGCAAATGGTGCAATCAAAGCCCGTCCGAATACAGAAAAGCAAATCGCTTTTTGGACGAATGATTTTAAGGCAACACACAAAAATTTGTGCAGTGTTGCCCTAAAAGTAAATTATGAAATTCACCTCTCATTCAGTCCCCGCTTAAATGATTAAAGGGGAGGAGGAAAGCCGAGAGGATACGGTTGATTCAATATTTTACAGAAAAATGAAGCTTGAGGAGGACACGACTATGGAAAGATACCTTAAAGAAACGCCGATGCTGGACTTTTCGAATTCTGCAATTCAAAAGCTTGTCGGGCTGCGCGGCTGGCGTGCGCTCGGAGAATTTGAGCGAATTAAGGCGATTTACAATTATGTCAGGGATGAGATTTTATTCGGGTACAACACAGACGACGGTATTCCTGCGTCAAGGGTGCTTGCGGACGGCTACGGTCAGTGCAACACAAAAGGAACGCTGTTCATGGCTCTGCTGCGCAGCTGCGGCATTCCCTGCCGTATCCATGGCTTTACCATTGACAAAAAGCTCCAAAAAGGCGCAATGACCGGACTTGTGTATGCCCTCGCTCCTCAAAATGTGTTCCACAGCTGGGTGGAGGTGTATCTGGACGGCATATGGTACGAACTGGAGGCGTTCATTTTGGACAAGCCGTATCTGGAGCGTTTGCAGGCGGCAAACCCCGATTGCAGCGGAGCGTTCTGCGGCTATGGCGTGGCGGTGAGTGATTTCCGCCACCCGGTGATCGATTTTGACCGCAACAATACCTACATTCAAAGCGAGGGAATCAACAGTGACTTCGGCGTGTACGACAGCCCCGATGAGCTGCTGCGAGAGCACGGTCAGGAGCTGTCACGGCTGAAAGCTTTCGTTTATCGAAATCTCGGTCGCCATCTGATGAATGCCAATGTGGAAAAAATCAGGAATAAATAAAAGGCAATGCCGCACAATTGGGGTGTGATTGCCTTGAAGAAAAAGACTGCAAGCCCTGAAAATAAGGCTTGCAGTCATTGTATTCACGGAGAGAAAAGAAGCGTTGTCAGCTTTTTTCCGGCTCTGCATATTTATGAGGAATGTTTTCTGTTAATGCAATTATCATATCGTCTGCCGAAATGACCTCAACATTGTCGCCGAGACAGCTGACAAAATACGCAAGGTCATCGGCATTCACCGTCCACGGATGAACATTTATAACCGTATATCCGTTGATGGAGCTGATATCGGCAGGATAGGCGTTGACTATATCCGCTTGCTCGCGTAGCCATTCGTGAGTTACATTATCCGGATTTCCGCTTGGATGCCACAACGAAAGCCGAACGGAAATAAAGGGCTTGTCGTTTACAAAATACACTCTGCCCTCACCTGAAGCATATCTATTCGGATCCATTTGCAGGATTCCGCCGTGTATGTTTTCGTATCTTGCGAAGTATTTAAGCTTGTTCGCAAAGGTGTGGTTTGAATAAGAACTCGGCACATAGTCAAGCAGGGTCATTGTTGTAAGCCCGGTTTCGAGCATAGCTGCCGCCGTCAAGTCCGAATATGCCCGAAGCTCTCTGCCGGACATTTGTGATATTCTTGCATATCCCGCTCCGGACGGTCCGGTTATAAACGAGTCGTTCCCGACATTACTTATAGCCTTTTTGACGGCTGTTGATGAAAAATTTTTCATCAGCGGCGCAAATGTCCATGTTATCGGCGTGTCGATATCAAAGCTCTGCCATGCATAGAATTCGTTGTAGCTGTTAGATATCCATTGCGCATTGTCACCGTCGCTGTAAACGATCGAAACATAGTGCTTTGTCGGGTCGAGCTTCACTCCCTCGGACTGCCTGCCGAGCTTGTCAACCGTGAGCCTGTTGCAGGTAAGTATGCTTGTGTTATAGCTATGGTCGGACGGGATAACATAGTGCCCGAACGAAGAAACGGATTCCGTATATGTTTCCTCGTAGCTTCCCCAGCCGAGAATTGCCGCCGGCGCATCAAGCTTGCTGAATATTTCATCTCTGAATGCTCTGCCGTCACGGTCGTCCTCATTGACGAACATAATAAAAATTTTCTGCGCAACGGCAAGGTCACGAAGACCATGCGCAACGCTGTCAAGGTGAACAAGAAGATTCTTTTTGAACGCCTTTTTATTTTTGTTATAAAAATTCCGCTGGTAAGCTATATCTATGCTGCGTTCGGTCAAGTCCTCAAGCTTTTCAAGACCCGAAGCCTTTGCGACATACTCCATTGATTGCGGAATTGCAAGCCAGCCGTAAACCGATGCGAAGTTAAACGCCATGTTAATTTGGTTGCAGTCTTTTTTGCTTGTAAACAGCACATACCCATTGTCATTGATATGAGAGGAGTAGCGGCGAATGAGGCTTTCAAGCCGCCATGCGTTGCCGTCGGAGTCGGTATAAAGCAGCGTGCAGCCTGCGGACTCAAGGTCGCTCAGCTCGGTTTGTGAATCGTAGCCGTAGTTGATAAATATTGACGCTTCATCCCTGTTTACAAGACCCTGTAGGCAAATGATTGCCGCAAGCTCCTCGTCGCTTGCCTCTGATGACTGAACTACTGCGATTTCCCGAGCGAGCGGATGAACATCAAATATATCTGTCAGTCCGGTCAACTCGCTTTCCGATTTTGCTTTTGGAACAAAGCCGGGCAGCGCAGCTCCTATTGTATTAAAGATAAGCATGATAAACGACATCAGCAACGAAATAGCGGTTTTTATCATTATCGATCATTTCTCCTTAAAAAAACATGAACAAAATTTCTGCGTTTGTTGCGCATCCGAATGGATAATTTATTACAATTATATCATTATACGGCGCTTTGCGCAAGGGGGGAAGATCAATGATTTAGACATAATGCAAAAATTGAGATATATGTCTTGCTTTAATCTGTTTTTGTAACGCTATAAAAACTTGTGACCGCTGTCCGGTCGCTTTTTTGAGCTTAGGTTAGCCTTGTCTAACTGAAATATAACGGAAAAATCCATCAAAGGAGAGCTTAGCGTGGAAGAAAAGAAAAAATCGTGGGTGATTTGAAATTCTTGGTTCCAAAGTCTTAATTTTCTCTATTTGTGATGCGTGAAAATACATATTATCTCCTCAAATCTTTAATGTTAAGGCACTTCTGAAATAGCCGAACATCCTTGCTTTAAGCGGTTTTGGGTTTAGCGGGCATTCTGTAATAAACTGAGATTTATTTGGAATAGCGTTCAAACACAGTTTTGTACTCGCCTTTAAAATATAAAGATTTGCCGTTTTTGCTCTCGCCGACAACCGACAAACCGAGATGCTCTAAAATTCTCTGAGATTTCAAATTTTCCTTTCGTGAGAACGCATCAACATACTTTGTCTGAACCGGAATTATTGTTGTTAAGTAATGATACAGCTCGGTGAATAAACCGCAGCCCTGATATTCTTTCTTGAATTGTATTTCATCCATTCTAAAAGTTTTATAATTTACAAAGTATTGAAAGAATCCACACAGTGTATCTTCACAGAAAATCAAAATCACACGGCACTTTCCTTCACGCCAAACAGGAACTACGCATTCCGACCAGATTTTAAAATCCGCATCATAAGAATTACCTGTTGGAGCAATGGCGTTCATATTACTTGCCAAAATTTCAAACATTTCGTTTATGAATACGGAAATATCTTCGTTTTGCATTTGCTTGAATTTGAATGCCATAGTATCCCCCCAAAAAATTCAACATATTATAATTTATTATATCATTGGATAAATCTTTTGACAATAATAAAAAAACACCGTAATTCTATAAAAACTACGGTGGACTTATGGCGGAGAGCAAGGTTTTTCGGCGCACCTCTGTGCGACTTTGTGTCGCTTCGCTCCTTGACCACATCGGCGAAAACAGTCCTCGATTAGGGAATGGTACTGTTTTGATAATTGCTCCTATGCTTTTCCAAAAACGGAATTTCTTAAATCATAAGGCAGCATTTCTGTCTATTATAGCAGAAAATCTCGACTCGAGAAAAAAGCGATAATCCGGATGTGCTGCATTGTTCCGGTATTCATCAATTATGACTTTTTCAAGCCATTCTTTTCTTTTTATATTGCTAATAAATTCGTTGTATCGTAATATTGTAATCAAACCATTCGCTTCAGCATTTACCATTTCATTATATGCATCAGGAATAAATTCACAATTATCTACTGCTGTTTTTTGGGCTGATATAAAGGCGTTAGGAATATTTATATCAAATTTTTGATATGTGGTGATTTGAATGCACGAATAAATATACCCTTTCACTCCTTTGTATGTATCTTCCAAAGCATTCGGATAGTATTCCTCAAATCTTAATCTTCCGTCTTTTTCAAATCCATATGAACCCCATTTATACCATAAACCATTAAATTTAAAACTCTCTTCTTTACACACTTTTTCCACAGCATTACTTAAATACACGAGGACATTTTCTCTTTTGTCAGAAAAATAAATAAGAGGAATGTCATGATTTGAAATTCTTGGTTCCAAAGTTTTGATTTCTCCTATTTGTGATGCATGAAAATACATATTATACCTCTTTAAATCTTTAGCTTAATGAATCCCGGATTTCTTAAACTAAGTATACCATAGTGAACATAAAAAACATCGTAAATTTAATAGAAACCCTAAAGAAATGGAGGAGACAACTTCGACCCGGAGAATGAGACTCATTATCCTGATGTCGTATTACCCAACTGAAACATCGCAGCAAACCGGAAGTTAATGTTTTCTTGCTAACTGTAAATCGATAGTATCATAAATAGTGATTATATCACCATGGTTATTAATTGCTTCTTTAATTTTTGCAAAGAACTCTGTTCTAATGCTTTCTTCAATTGCAATATGGTCTGAATATGTTCCAAGAAGTTCAATATACTCGTTTGCGGAAAATACTCGTTCTCGATAAAATAACTCATATTTAACATCTGAAAAACCATATTTGCTTGCAATCATTGCTCGCTCTTTTGCCTGCTGCTCCGTATATTCAGATATTGTTTCACGTTCTTTATTGTAGTACTTATTGTAATACCGGTCATAAATCTCATCTATTTCTTGTGAAAGCTCAGGATTTCCTTTATTATGATACGGATGGTTCGCAAAACGTGCAAAAGCGCCACCATTTTTCAGCATAGAAAATACTTTTTCATATCCGAGTTTCTCCGGCACCCAATGAAAGGCCGATGCAGAAAACACTAAATCAAAGGTATTGTCCTCAAACACTGTATCTTCAAATTTACCGGTAATGACAGAAAAATTTTGATACTCCTTAAACTTATCTTTTAACAATTCAGAAAACCGTTTTCCATATTCTACTGCTGTCAATTGACATCCAGTAGCTAAAATTGGAGCTGTCGCTTGACCTCCACCACTGCCAACCTCAACCACATTGCTATTTTCGTTAATATGAATATAGTCAAGCAATGTCTGATATAATTCTTTTACATAACCGGGTCGTAACCTCTCATATGTAGATGCTACCGTGTCAAACGTCCATTCTAATCCTTTCAGAACCGGCATCACAACACACCTCCAAATTTCCGATTTGTCAAATGCAGTATAACACATTTGTATAGAAAAGTCCACCGTAATTCTATCAAAATTACGGTGGACTTATGGCGGAGAGCAAGGGATTCGAACCCTCGAACAGGCTTTGACCTGTTACACGATTTCCAAATCAAGCAATGGTTATTTTAGCTGTTATTTAGTGCTTTTAATTCCTATATTATAAAATAAATCCATTGTTTTATAACCATTTTACAAATTACAGTGACAAAAACAGTGACAAAAAGCTACTGACTCTTTACGGTCGGTAGCTTCTTTTTTATTGTTCGTCTAATTGGCTTTTAGCCTTTTTTAATTCATTTTCTGCAAAGTTTAGAATATTCATCAGAGCTAATTTTTTTATTTCGTCTTTTTCTGCTTCAACTTTGGCTCTTAGTTCGCTTATCTCTCTTTCTTGTTCTTCGAATATTTTTCGGGTTTTGTCTTTATCTTTGCTGTAATCGTCAGCTCCGATAATTATATCAACAGGTATTTCATAGAGCTTTGATAATCTTACAAGCATTTCCGCAGGTGGTTCACTCGCTCCGCTTTCGTAGTTTCTATAAGTCTGATATTGAACCTTTAAAAGTTCTGCTACTTCTTTTTGTTGTAATCTTGCGTTTTTTCTAAGTTCTATTATGTTTCTTGCTATAAGCTCTTTTCGCTCTTGTTTATTATACAGATAATTGTATTTCTTTAACTTTTCATACATTTTAATCACCTATTCAATTATATTTTATATTTTTTGATTTGTCAACAACTCATATTTTCTTGTAATTTATGAATTGATTATTAAATAATTAAATTAGGTATTGACAACTTAGAATAATTGTTATATATTTATTACAGAGTAATTATTTTATATAATTTAATAATTATTTTGATTACTTTTAAAGGTGGTGATGAAATGTCAAAAGTATGTGATAGTTCTACATTGTCTTCGTTAGATATGCTCATAAACGATTTGAATGTTGTTACTTATGCTTATAACTTGTATATCAATACTCTTTGTGATAATTGTTGTGATGATAAGATGTCGGAGCTTTTCTCCTTGTTGTACGCTAATATGGAAAAACTTGAATATCTTTTCTCTAAGTTCGACGAGCTTCGTAAATGTTTGTATTCTGAGATTGCTATGACTTATGATAGTAAATTTTAGAAAGATTGTATATGTTGGTGGTGTAGTGTCCTATTGTCGGTACTGTCACACGCTTTAGCGTGACAGGAACGACAAAACAGAGGTCGCACCCGTTCAGAGGGGCAGGGCTTGTTGTTTGTAGGTACGGGGCAGAAAGTAAATTCGCCCTGATCCAGCATATACAATAGAACGGCTTCAGCCGTTCCACCTTACTACTGTAGCAATGCAGAAATTGCGGTGGTTATTCTCTTTTCGTGGCAGTATTAGTTACCGTAGGTGCTGAAAGGTGTATTTGCCTTGTTCAGCAATGGCTTTATTGATGTCTTTTATCTCTTGTAGCGACCTCAAATGCCCTATGCTATGTGCTTTCAGCACCTTTTAACTCTGCAAAAAAATGTCGCACAATTTGCATATATAAGTATATTACTTGATTATAGACTAAAAATTAAGTCACTTTTAAAAACCATACCTCTTGCAGAATGTAAATTCAGATGTAGAAAGTAGGTTTTAACAGAGAAAAATTTTAGTCTTGGTAGGTAGTAAATGTAAAAAAATAATATGTAGAAAGTACGCAAATTGAATTTCGCTTTAAATGTTTGAAAAGACAAAACAAACAGGAAAACATCTTCAAAGGTTGTCCTATGTTTATATATTCTCCCCGCACAACAAAAAAGCGGAATAACGAAAAGAAAGACAAAGCAACAAAAACTACGAGCAGTACGGCACACAAGAAAGATATAGCCACACAACAACAATGTGCTTTTTTGTTGTGCGCCGTCACGGAGTGACAAGCCGTCCGCAGGATTCGCCGAAAGGCGATACCTATATTAACTTGATTATAATAGTATATTACGAGAAAATTATAGAAAGGAGTTATATGAAAGTTAGTAAATTACCCGAACCCATTAAGCCATTAGATGTCTCTATTGTTAAAGTTACTGCTATGGGGAATGTTTTTGAAGTATCACATATTAACTACAGTAATCCATTTTGTTCTATAAAAAAACTTGACTCAGATACTTATATTGTCCTTTCAACGGGTGAAGTAAAGGACTTTAACCATAATGAGTCAAGGGCTGATGATAAAATTTCCGTTAGGACTTCTTTATCTAAGCTGAGGAATTATATCAATACCAATGTTGTTGATGTTTCAAAATGTTTATGGGTTACTCTTACATATGCGGAAAATATGACCGATACAAAAAAACTTTATACTGATTTTGATAAATTCAATAAAAGGTTAAAGTATAATCTTAAGGTTCATTATGAATATATAGTCGCTATGGAGCCACAAGGTCGTGGAGCGTGGCACGCTCACTTGCTTTTGATTTTTGATGATAAAGCACCTTTTGTAAAAAATGAATGGCTTCGTAATTTGTGGGGTCACGGGTTTGTTAGAGTTCAAGCCTTAAAAAATGCTGATAATATAGGGGCTTATCTTACCGCTTATCTTGCCGATATGGAGCTTGATGAAGCAGATAAAAGCGGTCTTTATTCTAACGGAGCTAAAACAAGGCTTGTAGAAACAGTTGACGAAAACGGCAATAAAATTTCTAAGGCTGTTATTAAAGGTGCAAGGCTTGCACTTTATCCCCCGAATTTTAATTTATTCCGTTGTAGTCGAGGTATTAAAAAGCCTGCTCAAGGTTTTATGCCTTATGGCTATTTTAAGGAGCATATGGGCGATTTAAAGCCTGTATATGAAAGTACCTTTGATATTCTTAATGATGACTCGAAAACCTGTAATAGGGTTTATAAAGCACAATATAACAAAAAAAGAAAGTAGGTTTTATTATGTTAAACAATCGTGTGGCTTATAATGTACCCGAAGTTGCTGAACTCCTCGGTATTAGCATTTCAAAATGTTATCAGCTTGTAAAGAGCGGTTCTATTCCTCATCTGCACCTTGACGGCAGATATATTATTCCCGTTTCCGCTTTTAATAATTGGCTTAATAACTCTGTTGTCGGTGGTGCTTCTGAATGAGAGGTTCAACTGTTAAGCGTGGTAATACCTATATGGCTTATTACTACACGGGTGAGAAAAAGAACGGTAAATATGTTCGCAAGTCAAAAAGCGGTTTTAAAACGAAGAAAGAAGCTGAATGTTTTCTGCGTTCCGTTATTGAGGATATCGAAGCAGGATTGAAAATTCAAGGTTCAGAAGTTTTGATGAAAAACTTTCTTTATGAATAGCTTGATATGTATAGCAGTATTTCGGGGTTAGCCGAAAATACATACAGAGGATATCGTACTAACATAAATAATCACATTATCCCCGTTATAGGCGATATTAAGCTTAATTCTTTAAAACCCGAAGATATTGACAGATTATTGCTTACAATGACCGCAAAGGGACTTTCTGTCACTTCTCAGCGTTATGTTATATCTGTTATCAGAAAATCGCTTAATTGGGCTGTAAAGCGTCGTATTTTGCGTTTTAATGTGATTGACTATGTAGACATACCTAAACCCGAAAAATTCAAATCTACTGTCTTAAACGAGGAACAATTACAAGTTCTATTGAATTATTGTCGTAGCAAGCCTTTACTTACTCCGATTTCTTTAATTCTCTTAACAGGTTTACGCCGTGGTGAGGCTTTAGGGTTGAAATGGTCGGATTTTGACTTTGACAATAAAATACTTCATGTTCAGAGAACCGCTACACCTGCTAAAGGTGGATATCATTTCTCGGATTGTAAGACCGAGGATAGCAACCGCTTTATATCTTTTCCCGATATTCTTATTGATATATTGAATGTTTGGAAAGCGTATCAGTCTGATTTCAACCTTTTGAAAGATAACTTTAATCCCGATGGCTATGTATTTTGTAATTATACGGGTAATATAATTTCGTGTTCTGCTATACTTAGATATTTCAAAAAAGCACTTCAAGAATGTAATCTACCCGATATCAGAATACACGACCTCAGACATTCGTATGCTACACTGCTTTTATCAAAAAACATATCCCCAAAGGTAGCAAGCGGAATGTTAGGTCATTCAGATACTCGTACAACCCTTGACATATATTCTCACCTTTTAACAAATATGCAGAAGCCCGTTATTAACGCTCTTAATGATACTTTCAAAGACATTACAGTGACAAAACAGTGACAAATGCAAGACAAAAGAGGGTTCAACCTTGCGATACAGTAAAAATATTTATGAAAAGAAAAAGACTGCAAACCTTGAAAAATAAGGCTTGCAGTTCTTTTTATGGCGGAGAGCAAGGGATTCGAACCCTCGAACAGGCTTTGACCTGTTACACGATTTCCAATCGTGCTCCTTCGGCCAGCTCGGACAACTCTCCAAATTCATTTTCACTATTTAATTGATGTTACACGATTGAAATCGTGCTCCTACATAGCTTTAATATTATACCCGAACACAAAGTGAAAATCAAGTGTTTTTTCAAATTTTTCACTCAATTTTTCACTCAATATCAAAATGTTTCTTATAATAATATATTCTTAATAATCGGCTTTCTTATCGAAAAGCTTTATTAAACACCTGTCAAGCCCTGTACTCATGCTTTGCAGGCTGATAATCGTCCGATTTATACTTTTCTTTCGCTGTACAATTCTCTTCCGAATCGTCCAAACAATCAATCGGCTCGGTACAAATTGCGTCAAGCAAAATCTTTTCTAAATATTCAAACTCAGAGTGCTCACCAAGACTTGCCAAAACAAATGAATCCCGAACATATTCGGCACTGTCAGCCATTAGAGTCTGATTAAAATAGTAACCAAAGTGTTCTGTAAAGAAAGTCATCATCATTACGGTTGTTCTGGTATTCCCCTCTCTGAATGGGTGCACTTGCCATAGCTTTGGAAATAATCTTGCCAACTTTTTTGCAAAATTTTCTTTCGTGAGACTTGTCCAACTCACCTTGTTTATTTCAGAAAAAGCGTTATCAAGCTCTCTGCCGATATCCATAACATCGCTATACCATACACTTTGTCCCGCAAGCAGTTTCTCTCTTTTTGAAATATTTATTTTTCTGTATTGTCCTGCCCGTTCATAAATATCGCCAAAAAGAGTTTTGTGAATTAAGCAAAAACCTTCTGAAGAAAAATCATCAAAGCCTTTTTCATACAGCAACATCATATTTGCTCGGGATAACTCTGCTTCTGCCAAATCCAATTCCTTTTCGTTTGTAATTCCAAGCAGATTTTTAAGAACGGTGCTGTTTTCTATCAAATATATATCGTTCATAATCAAATTTTCCTGTGAGCGGCAATCAACATTTCCTTCATTTCTTCGCCTGAGATTTCCCCTTTTGCCCATTTGATTGAAAGCTCCCGAGCAAAATCCGTTACAGGAACACCCTCTATTTTATTTAATGTATCTGCAACCTTGATTGCAGAAAACTTTTTTGCTTTTGTCGGTGACATTCAATCACTTCCTTTCCATATATTATATTTTATCATATTGTTTTTATAAATACAAGTGAATTGTAAGTGGTGAATTTTCACTCAATATAAAAATGTTTCTTCCATTCTGCCTCACGGAAGCCGGTCAGGACGGTGTTGCCGTCAACGATCAGCGGTCTTTTTACCAACATTCCGTCCGTTGCGAGCAGGTCGATTTTCTCCTCGTCGGTCATTGTCGGGAGCTTCTCTTTCAAGTTCAGTGACTTGTAGAGCATTCCGCTTGTGTTGAACAGCTTTTTGATCTCAATGCCGCTTGCCTTGACCCACGCTTTCAGTTCATCGGCGGTCGGATTCTCCTCTTTTATATGTCTGTCGGTGTAATCAAAGTTATGCTCGTCGAGCCACTTTTTCGCCTTTTGGCAGGTTGAGCACTTAGGATATTCAATAAAAAGCATAGCCGCCCCTCACTTATCATAGGTTTCGGTGAATGAATGAAGCTCGCCGCCGTCGCGGTCACGGTAGCCGATTATCGTTGCAAGGTTGACATTGTGAACGCTCTTGAAAATGTTCATGTCCACATTGTCGTTCTCCTCCTTGAGCTTCTTGATGAGCATTTTGACCTCTTGGCGCTTTGAGCCGTTGTCGGCTTCCTCGTTCGCCTGAGTGACCTTGCAGGCGCAGCGGATAAATTCAAGCTCGTTATATCTTGCCCATGAAATAATGTCTTTTTCCCTGACCATATAAAGCGGTCGGATAAGCTCCATGCCCTCATAGTTCGTGCTTTTGAGCTTCGGCATCATCGTTTTTATCTCTGCTCCGTAGAGCATACTCATCAGCGTTGTTTCGATAGCGTCGTCAAAATGATGACCGAGCGCAATTTTGTTGCAGCCGAGATCCTGCGCAAATTTATAGAGATAGCCTCTCCTCATTCTGGCGCAAAGATAGCACGGCGAACCGCCCTCGGCGGCATAAACCGTTTCAAAGATCGGCGAATCGTAGATCCTTATCGGGATATCCATAATTTCGGCATTTTCAATTATCTTCGCCCTGTTGTTGCCGACATAGCCGGGATCCATAACGATGTATTCAACATCAAAATGAAAATCGCTGTATTTCTGCAAGTGCTGCATACACTTGGCGAGGAGCATCGAATCCTTGCCGCCGGAAATGCAAACGGCAATTTTATCGTCAGGCTCAATGAGCTTGTAATCCTTTATCGCTCCGACAAAGTTGTTCCATATTGATTTTCTGTATTTTTTGATTATGCTGCGCTCGATGAGCTGATGTCTTTCCATAATTCGCTCCAAAATCCGAAAATATAATATATTTTATCATTCAAATCCCTATTTTTCAACAGCTTTGGTAAAGTTTTTAGGTTGAAAAAGTTCGATTTTTAATGTATAATGTCAGCATACCTACGAAATATCGGAGTTGATTTTTTGAATAAAGCATCGGAATACAGAGTAATGCCGACCGTTGCACTCAGAGGCTTGGTGGTCTTCCCCGGCATGGGTGTGACCTTTGATGTCGGCAGAGCTCGGTCGTTACAGGCTATCAAAGCCGCCATGGCGGACGATCAGCAGATTTTTCTTGTCGCCCAAAAGGATGTCAGGGACGATGATCCCGACTTTGATAAGCTTTATAAAATAGGCACGATTGCCAAAATCAGCCATATCCTGCGCCTGCCGAACAGCGACACGGTTCGTGTTTCGGTCGATGGTATCACGAGGGCAACTATGGTCGATATGCTTCAATGTGAGCCGTATTTGATTACGGATGTTAAAATCCGCCGTGAGATCGGCGTTAAATCCGACGACAAGGACTATGCAACCGCTCTTGTGCGCCAGACGAAGGACTATTTTGAGGACTACGCCGAGGTTGTTCCGCAGATGCCTGCCGAGATAATTCTCGATGTGCTTGAAAAGAACGATCCGGGCGAGCTTGCCGACTATATCGGCTCAAACATCATGCTTGAATACAAGAAGCGTCAGCAGATCCTCAATGAAATCAATCCCCTCAAGCGGCTTGAAAAGGTCTGCTGCCTGCTTGCCAACGAGGGCGACCTGATGAAGCTCGAAAACGAGATAAATCAAAGGGTTCAGGATAATATTGACAAGGGTCAGCGTGAATATTATTTGCATGAGCAGATGAAGATTATTTCCGAGGAGCTGAACGACGGGCTTTCTCCGCAGGCGGAATGTGACGAATTTAGGGAGAAAATCATTGCGCTCGGACTTGACGAAAAATCCGAAAAGAAGCTTCTCAAGGAGTGCGCAAGGCTCGAAAAAATGGCATCGACCTCTCCTGAGGCGACGGTCATCAGGGTGTATCTCGAAACCTGCCTTGAGCTTCCGTGGCATAAATATTCTGTTGACAGGCTTGACCTTGCTCATGCGAGGAAGGTTCTTGACCGTGACCATTACGGACTTGAAAAGGTTAAGGAAAGAATTATCGAGGCTCTTGCCGTGCGTTCGCTTTCCGACGGCTGCTACGGTCAAACTCTTTGCCTTGTAGGCCCTCCGGGCGTCGGAAAAACCTCTGTTGCAAAGAGCATTGCAGCGGCGATGGGCAGAAGCTTTGCGAGAATTTCACTCGGCGGCACGAGCGACGAGGCGGAAATCCGAGGTCACCGAAAGACCTATATCGGTGCAATGCCGGGCAGAATTATAAACGCTGTTAAGCAGGCGGGTACGCAGAACCCGATTATCCTGCTCGATGAGATCGACAAGCTCGGCTCGGATTACAAGGGCGACCCATCGTCGGCGTTGCTCGAAGTGCTTGACGGCGAGCAGAACAGCACCTTTGTTGACCGCTATATTGAGCTTGAATTTGACCTGAGCAAGGTTATGTTTATTACGACGGCGAACGACGCTTCGACGATTCCCGCACCCTTGCTTGACAGAATGGAGATCATCGAGCTGCCGGGCTACACGAACGAGGAAAAATTCAACATTGCCAAGAAGCACCTTGTGCCGAAGCAGGCGAAGCTGCACGGGCTTAACGGCAGAACATTCAAGATAAACGATAAGGCGCTTTATGCGCTGATTGACGGCTACACCCGTGAAGCGGGCGTAAGAAAGCTTGAGCAGAAAATTGCCGCGCTTTGCAGAAAGGCGGCGGCGGAAATAGTCGGCGGCGAGGCAAAATCGCTCACCGTTAAGGAAGCTAACCTTGAAAAACTGCTCGGACCGAAAAAATATCTTCCGCTCTCGGTCGAGAAGGAAGCGGAGGTCGGCGTTGTAAACGGACTTGCATGGACGAGCGTCGGCGGCGAAATGCTTCAGGTTGAGGCGGCGGTCTTTGACGGAACGGGCAAGGTTGAGCTGACAGGCTCGCTCGGCGATGTTATGAAGGAATCGGCGATGGCGGCGGTCAGCTTTATCAGGAGCAGGGCGGACAAATACGGCGTTGATCATAATTTTTATAAGGAAAAGGATATCCATATCCATGTTCCGGAGGGCGCAGTTCCCAAGGACGGCCCTTCGGCAGGCGTGACGATGGCAACGGCGTTGCTCTCGGCTCTCACGAATACCCCTGTCAATCAGTTCGTTGCCATGACGGGTGAAATTTCGCTGAGAGGTCGTGTGCTCCCGATCGGCGGCTTGCGTGAAAAGACGATGGCGGCGTACAGAATGGGAATCAAGACGGTCGTAATTCCGCAGAAAAACGTTCCCGACCTTAGCGAGATTGACGAAAAGGTTAGGGCAGCGTTGAAATTTGTTCCCGTTACGGAGCTGGACGAGGTGTTTGAGATTGCTCTCGTGACGCCCAAGGAAGAAAAAGAAAGAAAAAGCATTGCCGCAGTGGTTCAAAAGGATTCCGGCTACACGGCAATGCGGATCTGAGGATAAATAAATGAGATTTGACAAAGTAAAATATGAGGCTTCATACGGCACGGCTCAGCAGCTCCCGGCAAGCGAACACATCGAGATCGCATTTGCCGGACGGTCAAATGTCGGCAAGTCGTCCATGCTTAACAAGATTCTCAATAGGAAGAATCTTGCGAGAGTCAGCTCCGTTCCCGGCAAGACGGTTACGGTCAATTTTTTCGACTGCGACGGGATAAAGCTTGTTGACCTGCCGGGCTACGGCTATGCGAAGGTCAATTTCAACGAGAAGAAGCGTTGGGCGGATCTCATGGAGGGCTATTTCACCTCCGACAGAAATATTCGTCTTGTCGTTCAGCTGACCGATATGCGTCACCCCGTGACGAAGGACGACCTTGACATGATGCGCTTCATGCAGTCGGCAGGCTATGATTTCATTGTTGTCATGACCAAGAGCGATAAGCTCAATAAAACCGAGCGCACCAAGCGCATGGAGGATATTTACACGGAGCTTGCGGAGTTTGGCGAAGTGAAAATCATTCCGTTCTCAGCCTCCAACGGCGAGGGCGCGGACGAAATCCGCAAAGCAATCGAAGCCGCGGCAGAATAAAAGAATATATAGCTATCTCCCCGATTACGTCTGTAGTCGGGGAGATTTTCTCTGTGGTTTATTCTCATAAAGCAATCGTATATTGCAAAAATGACCGCCCCGAGCGGAGCGGCCGATATATTATTTAGATGTACCAAATCCAGCCGAAGAGGACGATGATAATAAACCATTGTAAGCCGGAGTAATCAACATTTACATTGCACTTGTCCGTTACAACATTTCCGTAGCTGTCAGTAACCGTGCAGGTGATTGTCGCATTGCCTTTCTTTGCACCGTAAATCTTGCCGTCCTTGTCAACCGTTGCAATATTTGTATTCGATGATGAATACTCAACCGTGTACATCGCACCGTCGTCTGCCGTGATTTCAGGCGAAAGCATGTATGTTGATTTGTAGTTGACTGTGGCGTTGTGCTCAATCTTAATGTCTTTGACAACAGCTTTCGTTTCAGCGTTTTTCGTCCAATGAGCATAAACGGTTGTGTTTGCTGTCACCTTTGTCGTGTCGGTGATCTTTGTTCCGCCGTTTGCAGCAGTGTACCAACCGTCAAAGGCATAGCCCGAACGAGTCGGAGTCGGAAGAGAACCGATTGACGGGTTAGAATACTGTGCATAAAGCGTTACACTTGCATTTGCACTGTAAGTTGCGCCTGCATTGTATGCCGTGCCGCTTCCGTTTGCATCAGTATTCCAGTTTGTAAAAGTCTGCGAAACCGTCTTGCTTGATGTTGAAACCGTACCGCCATTAGCGTTATATGTAACGGTAAAGCTTTTGCCTGTCGGCTTGGTTGTTGTAAGAGTAAGATTTGTATCGTGAGTCTTTGTCTGACTTGCAATCGAACCCGTTCCGCCGTTTACATTGTAGGAAACGGTGTAAGTATCTGCCGCTAAAATGTTTTCATAAACTGCTTTTGATGAATTTCCTGCTTTGTCAATGATATACATATGGACAGTATAGTTTCCCGCCTCTCCATGATTGGCTGTAAAAATCGTATGATAAAAGAATCCGTTTGATGCGGCTTGGGAATACTGATATTCACCACCCGGACCGTAAACTACGATCCAAGCATGATCAATACCTTCCTCATCATATATCGTAGCATTTATATTAAAAGAGGCTGCACTTATACATGAAACAAATGTCTCTGTAATTTGAGGCGCTGTCGTATCCTTCATAACTTTTATGTTTTCATATACATATTTTGCCGAATTTCCAGAATAATCAAATGCATATAGATGAACTGTATAAACACCTTGTCCGCCGTATTCGGAAGCATAAATCGTGTAATAAAAAGCTCCATTATTGGCATTTACCGAGAATTGCTTTTCTCCGCTTGGTCCGTATACAACTAACCAAACATGATCAATTCCGTTGGCATCATATAATTCTGCATTTATATTGAACTGGCTGTCCGTTTTACATGAAACGGAAGTTTTACTAATCGTCGGTGCGGTTGTATCAACAACGGTATTAAAGTTTGGTCGAATAAAACAAGTTAATTCACCATACCAACCGTATCCGATAGAATTCCGTGTTACGCATCCCCAAGAAGCACCTTGCTCAAGAATCGTCATTTTGGAACTGTTAGCAGATTCGACTATTGCAACATGTCCATAAGTATTTACTGTTCCGTTTTTGTATACTGTTGTTCTCCAAACAGCAATATCTCCGGGTTGCGGAACATATCCCGAATAATAGTAGGTTCTCGACCAACCGTCCATCACATTACTTTCATAGTCTCTTCCGTTACCTCGTACCGAATAACCTAGATAGCTGTAGTATTCTCTGACGAAAGCTACACACTCTACACTTCCGCCGACAACGGTACCGACCTTTGATCTTGCCCATGCAACTGCGTCTGCCTGCGTATGTCCGTTCGTTGCGGCTTTTGTGTTGGTTGATAGACCGATCGGTATAGCCGTTATCACTAATATAACCGCCATAACAAAAGCCAATAAATGTTTGATTCCTTTGTTCATTCTGTGTTTCTCCTTTTTTAGTACAAATTTCAACTATATAGACACATTATAGCCTATATAGTTTATTTTATATTAGCACAACTGCCTATATAATTCAAGTATAAATTAATGAAATGGGCGATTTTTGTGGATTATTATGCAATAGGACAGAGAATAAGAAAATATCGCAGGGCATTGAACATGTCTCAAGAGACCTTGGCTGAGAAAATTAACATTTCTAAAACTCATATGAGCCATATCGAAACAGGCAATACAAAAATGAGCCTGCCCGTGCTCGCCGCGATTGCCGTTGCACTCAATGTAAGCACCGACAGCATTCTTTTTGAGGAAAAACGTGAGAGTAAGAACACTGCGGTTGATGAAATTGGTTTTGAGCTTGATGATTGCAGTTTGACAGAGCTGAAAATTCTAAAAGATATTGTTTGCTCGGCAAAATCGGCATTAAGAAAACACCTTTAATAAAAAATCCGCATTTTGCCACTTGACAACAAAAATAAATCGTTATAAAATGTAATCAATATTAAAAATCGTTGATGCAGACGGCTGCTTCGTTGGAATATCCTCAGAGAGGTGCGCAATTGGTGCAAGCGCATCGGTATTCGGAATCGGCTACCACTGCGGAGTGCGTTCCGAAATAAGGTTCGCCGTTCGCCGCGTTAAGGCTTTCGAGTGGCAGTCCTTGACTGCAATACGGGTGGAACCGTGGAGCTATGCTTCATCCCTGATTTGGGATGGGGCTTTTTGTTTTTTATTGGAGCTTTTCAGTTTCCCTTACGGTAAGAGTAGTGCAGCGAAGCTCTTGCTGACATTTTGTCAGCCCTCTTGAGAGAAAATAAGCTGCCGAAAAAACTTTCGGAAAGCATATTAAAATGTATTATAAACCCTAAAACATGAAAGGAATGATTATAAAATGGCAAATGTAACGTTGAAAGGCGGCGTCGTTAAGGAGTACGAAAACGGCACGACCGCCATGGACATTGCTAAGAGCATAGGCATGGGTCTTTACAAGGCTGTTTGTATCTGCAAGATCAACGGCGAGTATCAGGATCTCAGAACCCCGATCACCGGCGACTGTGAGCTTGAATTTCTCACCTTTGAGGACGACGAGGAGGCAAAGAGAACCTTCCGTCACACCGCTTCGCATATCCTTGCTCAGGCAGTTAAGAGACTTTATCCCGAAGCAAAGCTTGCAATAGGTCCCTCGATTGCAAACGGTTTCTACTACGACTTTGATGTTGAAAAGCCGTTTCTTCCCGAGGATCTTGAAAAAATCGAGGCGGAGATGAAAAAAATCGTCAAGGAGAAGCTTCCGCTTGAAAGATTTGAGATGACCCCGGACGAGGCTGTCAAATATTATGAGGATAAGGGCGAGATCTACAAGGTCGAGCTTGTTAAGGAGCACGCCGACAAGGGCGAGAACATCAGCTTCTACAAGCAGGGCGAGTTTACGGAGCTTTGCGCAGGTCCGCATATTCCCGATACCGGCAGAATCAAGGCGTTCAAGCTGACCTCGGCAACGGGCGCTTACTGGCGAGGAAGCGAGAAGAACAAGATGCTCCAGCGTATCTATGCAACCGCTTTCACAAAGCAGGCTGACCTTGACGCTTATCTTGAAGCCATCGAGGAAGCCAAAAAGCGTGACCACAGAAAGCTCGGCAGAGAGCTTGGCCTTTTCGCTCTCAGAGACGAAGCACCGGGAATGCCGTTCTTCCTCCCGAAGGGCACCGTTCTTCGCAACACCCTTGTCAGCTATTGGCGTGAGGTTCATAAAAAGTGGGGCTACTATGAAATTTCAACTCCGCAGATCATGCGCCGCACGCTTTGGGAAACCTCGGGTCACTGGGATCACTACCATGACGATATGTACACGACCGTTATCGACGGCGAGGATTTCGCAATCAAGCCGATGAACTGTCCCGGCAGCATACTTGTTTATGAGCTTGAGCCGCATTCGTATAAGGAAATGCCGCTTCGCTACGGCGAGCTTGGCAAGGTGCACAGAAACGAGCTTTCGGGCGCACTCCACGGACTTTTCCGTGTTCGCTGCTTTACTCAGGACGACGCTCATATTCTCCTTGCTCCCGAGCAGATTCGTGACGAGGTTGTAAGAATTGCGCAGCTCTTTGACGAGGTTTATACCCTTTTCGGACTTCCGTATGAAATCGAGCTTTCGACTATGCCGGAGGATCATATCGGCTCGGAAGAGGACTGGGAGATTGCAACAAAGGCACTCGCAGACGCTATCACAAGCGTAGGCAAGACATATATAATCAACGAGGGCGACGGCGCATTCTACGGTCCGAAGCTCGACTTCCACATCAAGGATAGCCTCGGAAGAACATGGCAGTGCGGTACGATCCAGCTTGATTATCAGCTCCCGGGCAGATTTAATCTTGAATATACCGGCTCGGACGGAGAAAAGCACACTCCGGTTATGATCCACCGTGTTGTTTTCGGCTCAATCGAGCGTTTCATCGGCGTTATCACCGAGCATTTCGCAGGCGCATTCCCGATCTGGCTTGCTCCCGTTCAGGTCAAGCTCCTCCCGATTGCAGACCGTCATCATGAATATGCGTTCGAGGTCGCAAAGAAGCTTGAAGCTAAGGGTATCCGCTGCGAGGTAGATACAAGAAGCGAAAAGACGGGCTACAAGATCCGTGAAGCTCAGCTGCAAAAGATTCCGTATATGCTCCTCATGGGCGACAAGGATATCGAGGGCAATTGCGTTTCGGTTCGTAAGAGGGGCGAGGGCGACATCGGCGCAATGGGCATTGATGAATTCGTCGAGCTTGCCGCAAAGCAGATTGAGTCCAAGGAGATTTTCTGATCATGTCGATAGAAAAAGGCAAGGCATACCTCAGCCGGTTCGGCATTGAGGGCAGAGTGAGAGAATTTGATGTGTCCAGCGCAACGGTCGAGCTTGCTGCGCAGGCACTCGGCGTTAAGGGTCAGCGGATTGCTAAAAGTCTCTCATTCAAGGTCGGCGAAGATGCGATACTCGTTATCGCTGCCGGCGACGCCAAGGTGGATAATAAAAAATATAAGGCAACCTTTTCGACAAAGGCGAAAATGCTTACGCCCGACGAGGTCGAAAGCATGATAGGACACAAGGTTGGCGGCGTTTGCCCGTTCGGAATAAATGACGGCGTTAAGACCTATCTTGATGAGTCGCTGAAAAGATTCGACACGGTTTTTCCCGCTGTCGGCAGTTCAAACAGCGCAGTCGAGCTTGCGATCGATGAGCTTGAAAGATATGCTCAGGGCTTCAGCGGCTGGGTCGATGTTTGCAAGGTTGTTGAGGAATAATCAGGTAGGAACTTTTTTTAAAGAGAAGTGATTTACCAAGGCTTCCCCTTGAGGGGAAAGCGCATTTAATTGCAAAATATACTCACAGGGCAGGTGCTATATATGAAATATGTTGTTGTTTTATATGACGGAATGGCGGATTATCCCGTTCCCGCTCTCGGCGGAAAAACGCCGATGATGGTTGCGAACAAGCCTAACTTCGACCGTCTCGCTCAGCGCGGCGAGGTCGGACTGGTCAGGACGGTTGCCGAGGGCTTGAAGCCGGGCAGCGATGTTGCGAACCTCAGCGTTATGGGCTATGACCCGAAGAAATACTACACGGGACGCTCTCCTCTTGAGGCTGTAAGCATAGGAGTTAAAATGGCAGATGACGATATTGCGCTCAGATGCAATGTTGTTACACTTTCCGACGAGCCGAACTACGAGGACAAGACGATGGTTGACTATTCGGCAGGTGATATTTCGAGCGATGAGGCTGCGGAAATCATCAAGACCGTTCAGGAGCATTTCGGCGGCGGCGAGTTTGATTTTTATCACGGTGTAAGCTACCGCCATTGTCTTATCCATCACGGCGGCACGGTCGAGCTTGGCAATATGACTCCGCCGCATGATATTTCCGACAGAGTTATAGGCTCGTATCTTTCAACTGCGGAAACTGCAAAGCCGCTGGTCGCAATGATGAGGGAGAGCTACGATCTGCTCAAGGATCACCCCGTCAATAAAAAGAGAATTGCCGAGGGCAAGCGCCCCGCAAATTCTATCTGGCTTTGGGGTGAGGGCAAAAAGCCGATTCTTCCGAGGTTTGAGGAGCTTTATCATAAGAAAGGTACGGTTATTTCCGCCGTTGATCTTCTCAAGGGTATCGGCATTTCGGCAGGAATGAACACTCCCAAGGTCGAGGGCGCAACTGGCTATATCGATACAAACTTTGAGGGCAAGGCAAATGCCGCCGTCGAGGAGCTTAAAAACGGCATTGATTTTGCTTATGTTCACTTTGAAGCCCCGGACGAGTGCGGCCACAGAGGTGAGCCGGAGAATAAGGTCAGGGCGATTGAAATGATCGATTCCCGTGTTCTTCCGATTATCATCAAGGGTCTTGAGGAGATCGGCGAGGATTACAAGATCATGATTCTTCCCGACCACCCGACGCCGATCGTTACCAAAACTCACGCAAGCGATCCTGTGCCCTATATGATTTATCACAAATCGGAGGAAAAGGACAGCGGCGTTGAGTCCATCAATGAGGAGTCGGCAAAGGCTACGGGCAATTATATTGATTTCGGCCCCGATTTGATGAAAAAATTCATTGTATAATGGCGGATTTTGCGATTTTTCGAGCTTTGGCAAAAAATAATTTTAAAAAAGTCTTGATTTTTTTGCACAAATCTGTTAGTATATGAAATGTTGTTTAGTATTCGTAGTTAAAGGAGGTGCCGACAAATGGCAAAATGCGAATTCTGCGGTAAAGATGTTGCTTTCGGTATCAAGGTTTCCCACTCACACAGACGTTCCAACAGAACATGGAAGCCGAATGTTAAGCGTGTTAAGGCGATCGTTAACGGTTCTCCGCGCAAGGTATATGCTTGCACACGTTGCTTGCGTTCAGGTAAGGTTACACGTGCCGTTTAATGGTAAGATGTTGATTCAGAGACTGTCCCTCGGACAGTCTCTTTGTCTTAGTAGGAGCATTTATGAAAATTAAGTCGATTTCACGCCAAAAGATTTTTGCCGAGGATAAATATTTCAACAGCTGTCATGCTTCAACGGTTCTGAAAAGCGGCGGTAGGCTGCTCTGCGCATGGTTTGCAGGAACAAAAGAGGGAAACGATGATGTTGAAATATATCTTTCCGTCAATGACGGTGAGGGCTGGAGCGAACCGAAAAAGCTGACCTCGACCGATGTTCCGTGCTGGAATCCCGCGCTTTCGGAAATCGGCGGAGAAATAACGCTGTTCTATAAGGTTGGCAGAAAAATCCCCGAATGGCAGACATATTATATGAAATCCGTTGATAACGGCGACACATGGACAAGCCCAGCTCCGCTTGTTGAGGGCGATGCTTCGGGAGGCAGAGGTCCTGTGAAGAACAAAGCCGTCATAGCTGCCGACGGAAGAATTATAGCTCCCGCCTCGGTTGAAACGGAGAATTTATGGGATGCGTTTGTCGATATCTCCTCCGACGGAGGAAAAACATGGCATAAAAGCGAATTTATGCCGTTTGATCACGAAAACGCCGACGGAAAGGGAGTTATTCAACCGACTCTCTGGGAGAGTGACGGCAGATTTTTTGCTTTGCTGCGTTCGACCGAGGGCAGAATAATGCGAAGCGTCAGTGCGGACGGAATTGTTTGGAGCAAGTGCGAAAGAACCGATTTGCCAAACAATAACAGCGGCATTGACTGCGTTAAGCTCCCAAACGGAGATGTACTTGTGGTTTTCAACCCGATAGCCGAATCGTGGGGCGACAGAAATATTATCGCTTATGCAATAAGCCGAGATAACGGAAAAAGCTTCTCGAAGCCGACGCTTATTGAGGCGGACAGCGACCCGGAAGCCGAATTTTCCTATCCTGCGGTAATAACCGACGGAAAATATATTTATATAACATACACCCATTACCGCAAAACGATTATGTTTATTCGGCTCGAAATAAATCCGGATTAACGAGGTGAGTTTATGAACGGATTAAAGAAAAAATTTGTTCTTTTCAGAAGAAAGCTTCTTTTCTTTTGGCTCTGGCCGATGGCTTTTAATCTTTTCTCCAAAAAGCCGATTGATGAAAAGCTGATACTTTTTGCATATAATCAGAATTATGACGCTCTGCCGGATAACATGACGGGAATCTTTGATTTCCTCAAGGAAAAGGGTTACGATTGCCGCATTATGCATTCGCCGAAAAACCCGTTGAAAAGATTCTTGTTCGGCATAAGCTTTCAAAAATATTACGCACGGTGCAAATGCGTCTTTTTGACCGATAATTTTGACCTGCTTTATGCTCATCAGCCGAGGAAGGGAACGAAGGTCATCCAGCTTTGGCACGCCTGCGGAGCGTTCAAAAAATGGGGATATTCCACCCTTGATCTCCCGTGGGGCGGTAGCCGTGAGAGTATGCTGCAATTCCCGATGCATAATACTTATACCGATGTTTTTGTTTCGTCCGAGGCGGTCATTCCCTGCTATGCGGAGGCTTTTCGCTGCTCCGAACGCAGGATCAAGGCGTACGGTACTCCGAGAACGGATGTGTATTTTGACAAGCAGTTTGTCGCTTCACGCCGTGAAGAGCTGCTGAAAATTTTTCCGGAAATAGGCGACAGAAAGATTATACTCTATGCACCGACCTTCAGAGGAAATTCGCCGACCGCAGCTTATAACGAAAATCCGCTTGACTACGCAAAGCTCAAGGAGGCTCTCGGCGATGAATATGCGATAGTGCTGAAGCTTCACCCGTTTACGGCGAAAAAATTCGGATTGACCGAGGAGGAAAAGGAGAGCTACGGCGACTTTATTTTCGACGGTTCAAAGAGCCTGAAGATAGAAACCGCACTTTGCGCCGCCGATATTCTCATTGCCGATTATTCCTCGCTGATATTTGAGTATGCGCTGCTTGACAAGCCGATGCTTTTCTATGCGTATGACCTTGAAAATTACGAGCACGACAGAAGCTTTTATTTTGACTACAAGAGCTTCGTTCCCGGCAGGATAGTTATAAGCAACGATGAGATAATCGCAGCCGTAAAGAACGGCGATTTCCGTTCCGACCGAATCCCCGCTTTCAGAGAGAAATTTATGGGAGCGTGCGACGGTGGCTGCGTAAAACGCATTGCCGAATATGCAATAATTTAAGGCGTTCCGCACAAATTGCGTGTACGTCTGTTCGGTAGCCGCTGAAATGTGATATGAATTAAGGCAATACCGCACACCCGAGGTATTGCCTTAATTTTTGAGTGACAAGCGATTTCCGTAAATGAAAAATATCGGAAAAATCGAAAAATACGCCAAGAAAAAGCTGAAATTGTATTGACTTTTCTTTTTTTATTTGGTAAAATATCTAAGCGTTGTTAAACAGCACGGGCCATTAGCTCAGTTGGTTAGAGCAACCGGCTCATAACCGGTCGGTCCGGGGTTCGAGTCCCTGATGGCCCACCAATTTAATATAGGGGTATAGCTCAGTTGGTAGAGCAGTGGTCTCCAAAACCACGTGCCGAGGGTTCAAGTCCTTCTGCCCCTGCCATGCCTCAAGCCTTGAAATGTTCGCATTTCGGGGCTTTTTTGTTGCTCTGTAACCTAATTTTGTGGGGAAGTTAGGTTCTAATAATGTCGTTTTTTATCGTAAAATATCGAATAATGTTTTAAAATATAGAATATATTAAAAACACTTGACAAAAAATGTATTTATCTCTATAATGCAAACGCGAACAAATGTTCGTTAATTTTGTT